>JAXFQY010000094.1:0-41989 GCA_034178705.1 Eubacteriales bacterium
AGACAAATTCCGCAAGTGATTCCGAAACTCCGAACGGGATATTCCTTAAATCCTCTGACGGTGATATCGGAATTCGCGGAAACATCCAAATGGAATTGTACGCATCCGTATCGAATACTCTGACATTTCCAAATCGAGAAGCGGCTGTGAAATGGTACTCTGATCATATCCCCGGATACCAAGAGATTTCACAAAAGATCAAAGACATTGACAGGATTTATAATGAGAGATACGACAAGCAAGAAAAAATATGCGATGACTTTTACGAATCTCACTACGACGATGTAATATCGGGCAGAATGAGCGAAGAAGAATTTCAGCGCGGAGCTGAGGAAGGCTTGGATAGAATACTTGAAGATTGGAAATCAAAGTCTGACAAGGCGGGAACCGCTGCAAGGAAACTGCTTGACCGTTATTTTGAAGAATCAGATTATGACAGTATCTATCTAAGAAATGACAAAGGCAGCAACGGCAGAAAAACAGATGCGCTGATTGTATTCGACAAAGGAAATGTCAAATCCGCCACCGACAACATCGGCACGTTTGACCGGAAGAATCCGGACATCCGTCGTTCCCTCAAGGATGATGCCGATATCAGCGAAAAAATCAGAAAGGCTTCCGTGTGCAACCGGACAGGAAGCACCCAGACGCCAAGGGCAAAGAAAAAGCAAAACAATTCCAAGTCCCCCTTTCCAGTACGGGAAATCACAGAACAGTTAAAATCAAGGAATTCAGGGGAAATCAAACTGCCATGAAAAAGCAAATCCGTGACATGTTATTTACCTCACTTCGTACCGTCATACAATCCGCCCCGCTGTGCGAGTCAGAGAAAAGAATCTTTTCCGATGAACTTCTTCCTTCTTTGCTCACGCTTTCCAAAAAGCATGACTTAGCACATCTTGTCTGCTATTCTCTTCAAAAGAATTCAATATTGGGGAAAAACAACGAGATATCCTTGAAATTTGAAGAACAGAAAATGGCAGCCATCTATCGTTATGAGCGAACCCACGCTGCCTTCAGCGAGCTATGTGCCGCGCTTGAAGAATCCGGAACTTCTTTTATGCCTCTAAAGGGTTCTGTCATGCGTCGGTACTACCCGGAGCCGTGGATGCGGACAAGCTGTGATATCGATATTCTGATTCATAAAGAGGACTTGGAAAAAACAGCGCAATTTCTTATTGCAAGGCTTTCGTATCGTCAGGAACAAACGGGTTCCCACGATGTCTCCTTCTTCACTCCGAGCGGCGTTCATATCGAACTTCATTACAACCTGATGGAAAGCGGGCGTGCAAAAGCCTCAGCAGAAGTATTGCGGGATGTATGGAAGGATTCGGTTGTTAAAAGCGGGTATCAATATTGGTTTGAGATGAGTGATGCCATGTTCTGTTTCTATCACATCGCCCATATGGCAAAGCATTTTGAAACCGGCGGATGCGGAATCAGGGCGTTTTTGGATCTGTGGATTCTGGAACATAGACCCGGACTCAATCAAGCAACATGCGATGCCCTTCTGGAAAAAGGAGATTTGTTGACTTTTGCAAACGCGGCACGCAGGTTAAGCGAGGTATGGTTCACAAATGCCGAATCGGATGAATGGTCCTCACAGATGGAGGACTTTATTCTGCAAGGAGGAGCCTATGGAAACCAAAAAAACCGCATTACCATACAGCAAATCAAAAAAGGAAGTCGGTTTCGGTATGCAATCTCCAAAATTTTTCTTTCCTATGAAGAATTGAAATTCCATTATCCGATCCTGCAAAAGCATCGCTTCCTGACGCCGTTCTATGAAATCAAGCGATGGTTCAAGCTTTTGTTCCGCGGTGGATTGAAGCGTTCTGCAAAGGAGCTTGAAATCAATCGGAGAATAGCCAAAACGCAGACGGAACCAATCAAGCAGTTTTTAACCGGAATCGGATTATAAAACTTGTTTCTCTTAACGTTGCAAGTTGTCGGAAACACAAAACAACTGAAAGCCCACCGTTGCTCGAAGCAACGGTGGGCTTTCTTAATCTTAGCATTCAGAAACTGCAGCAAAACAAAAATCATGCGACCGTCCCCTGGAATGCCTCAATATTTCTTGGATATGAAAAGAGCAAAAGCGCGTAAAGGCAATCCCATTCTGCCGAAAGGATTATCGATCACTTTCTTTGTGAGATAAAGCCTCTTTTCACTCACACCGCTGACATCACTGTTTTTGTGAAATCCGGCAGCATCACATTAAGCTGCGATAAAGCTTCTCAATATCCTCCACACTGGTTTCCCGGGGATTGCCGGGGCGGCAGGCATCGGCAAAAGCATCCAACGCAAGCTGATGAAGATCCTCTTCCTTTACAACACCCTTCAGCGTGGATTGAATCCCAACGTCCTCAGAAAGCTGACGCACGGCGTCGACTGCGGCACGACGATATTCCTCCTGTGTCATATCATCTACACCCTTTACGCCCATGGCACGGGCAATCTCCCGGTACTTCTCCCCCGTGCAGGGAGCATTGTACGCCATAACAGTAGGAAGCAGGGTCGCGCATGCTTTGCCGTGCGGCATATCATAATAAGCCGAAAGGGTGTGTGCCATAGAGTGGTCAACCCCGAGGCCGACATTGGAGAATCCCATTCCGGCAACATACTGTCCGAGCGCCATTCCCTCTCGCCCGTCATGCTCACCGGCAACCGCAGCGCGCAGAGAACGGGAAATGATTTCAATGGCCTTCAGATGGAACATATCGGAAAGTTCCCATGCTCCTTTTGTAATATAACCTTCAATCGCATGGGTCAGCGCGTCCATACCGGTGGCAGCAGTCAGTCCCGCGGGCATAGAGGACATCATATCCGAATCCACCACAGCAACAACGGGAATATCATGGGCATCCACGCAGACAAACTTGCGCTTCTTTTCCACATCGGTAATGACGTAATTGATCGTCACCTCCGCAGCAGTGCCGGCGGTTGTGGGAACCGCGATAATCGGTACGCAGGGATTCTTGGTTGGGGCAACGCCTTCCAAAGAACGGACATCGGAAAACTCAGGATTTGTAATAATGATACCGATCGCCTTTGCCGTATCCATCGCGGATCCGCCGCCGATGGCAACAATGCAGTCGGCATTGGCCTCCTTAAACGCGGCAACGCCGTGCTGGACATTCTGAATGGTGGGATTTGCCTTGATATCGGAATAAACCGAATAAGCAATCCCCGCCTCATCAAGCAGAGCGGTCACTTTGCCGGAAACGCCGAAACGAATCAGGTCGGGATCAGTGGCGACAAAAACCTTCCGGAAACCGCGGCTTTTGATCTCCTGCGGTACGGCGGCAATTGCACCTGCCCCGTGATATGAGGTTTCGTTCAGCATAAACTTATTCATTTTTCCACGCACCCTTCTTTTTAATAATCATTTATCCCGGACAGTCCCGAGGACATTTTTATTATATCGCTGTCTCTTCCTAAAAGCAACAGGTAAGAAGGATGAAATTGTTAAATTTTTGATAATTTATTGCAGGAAAGCACTTGCCATTATGCAAATAAGCGATCTCAGAACAAAAAAACACCAAAAAACAATCGAATGAGATTCTTTATCGATTCCCGCTATGTTCAATACTGGACATATCCGATCTCTTCGCTGTCAAAAGATCTACTGGTTCCATCCATGAACTCAACGTTCAGATAACACAGTTTGGCAGACTTTATATCCCAGTTATAGTATTTCCCCCAGCTCCAGCCGTAGCCGCTGAGGCCTTCCCCGGGATTATACGGCCCCGTTTTATAGCAATGATTTGTATAGTCCCTCGCAATTTCACACGTCACAACTTCATCCACTGCATTGTAGAAGTTTACGGCGAAATTCACACGCTTGATGACTTTATCGGAGTTATTGATAAAATTGAAATACAGTGAAACACCGCCGACACTGTCAGGACGGGATACTTCGACTTTTGTCACGCGGATAATCGCACGGGCAGATTCTTTTTTTGCTTCTGCCTTTTTTTCTGTCGCGTCAGCTACAATGGTGGCGGCTTCGGCGGCCTCGCTGCTGCCTTCGTAGCTTTTGCCCATCAGGATTCTGCCGTTGGATATTGCTTTATCCCAATTTTTCGCAGCGTAAGCCTCCATCATGAGCTTATAATAATTTTCCCGCTGCTCTGCATTGTAGTTAATCGACGCCTGCTTGATCATACCGCGAATTTCCGAGATAAGCCCGGGCATTTCAATTTGCATGGATTGGAAACGGGTTTCAACTGAATCTACAACATTGGTATATCCGGAAACGGTTTTCCATGCACCGGAATTGAATTCAGTTCTGATCTTATCCAAAGTATTAAACCCTTCCAGCTGGGTCGTGCATATTTTTTTCAGTTCTTTTATTTCACTGGAGGAAAACGACGGAAAATCCTGCAGCAGCTTTTCTGCTTCCTCCGCATTTCCGTTTTGAAGAGCGGCGTTGATTGCCTCAGAGAGCAGATGACTTTTTGAGACAGCAACAAGCTCCGAAACCGGTCCGGCTGAAGCGGCTACGCTGTCATTGTCGACGGATTTCAAGGTCAGGCGGGATGTTATATGGGATTTCGCTTCGTCAAGGTCCACGCTCAGATCAATCACTTTCTGCCATTCCCCGGCACTATAGGAGCTTTCCAGTTCAGCCAGCAGAACCTTGGTTTTTCCTTCGTATACGGCACTTTCCGCATCGGATGCAGTTTTACTGCCGGGCGCCACTGCAGCGATCTCTTTGCTGATTTCCGCAACACGGTCCCAGTCGGCAGCGGCAAACGCCTTCTTAAGATCTCCTTCAAACAGCGCCTGCGCCGCGCATTCTTTCGCTGCGGTTGCCTCCTCGGAATCCGGGTAAAGCTCGATAAGATTATTCGCTTTGTCAAGAGCCAGCTGCCACTCTTCGGCAGCCAGATGAGTTTGAACCTCTGTCAGCATTTTTTGTGATGCAGATGTGCATGCGGTGAACAGACAAACCGCTGTAATGATTACAAAAAGAATTTGAATCCTTTTCACAATTTTCATTATATACTTCTCCTGTAATTTTTTTATTGAATGCGTAAAATAATACTCGAAAGACAGACAACCGCTTTCAAGCGTGTCTCAGCGCTCCGTATCACTGCAACAGAGCCTTCTTGGAAAAATTCTGCGATAAAGCCGAACAAAATAGACAATCTCAAAAATCGCCGTGATCGCCCAGGAAAATAAATAAAGCAGATAAAGCGAAGGGATTGTACGGAAATAAGCAAAAACGGTATATACCCAGATGACACGGAAGACACAGGAACCAAGAATGACAAGGACCGTGGGAACGACGGTTTTTCCAAGCCCGCGCGAGGCAGCGATCGTGCAGTCCATAAATGCAGAAAACGGATAGGAAAACGCCATGATGGAAAGCCTCTTCATCCCTGCTTCGGCAACGGCAGGATCCTCGGTAAAAAGCGCGAGAAACGATCTTCCGCATCCGAACAGGAGCCCGCTGCCGACAGCGGCAAAAAGAAAAGAATAAAACAGAGAAATGAAATAGCTCTGCAAAACACGCTCTTTCTTTCCCGCTCCGTAGTTCTGTGCCATGAAGGTGGTGCACGCTGCGTAAAACGCCGCCATCATATCATAAATCAAGCCGTCTGCGTTCGCGGCGGCAGCGTTTCCTTCCACTATTACGGTATCAAAAGAATTAACTGCCGACTGAACAAAAAGATTTGCCACCGCGAAAATCGCATTTTGCAGAGCGGCGGGAATTCCAAGCGCAAGCACGGCACGCGCCGCTTCCCTGTCAAGATGCAGTTCGTCCGCGCAAAGCCCGTATTCCTCTTTACAGGTAAAAAGCCGGAAAAGAACCAGTGCGGCGGAAAAATAAAGTGAAATCACACTGGCAAGAGCAACACCGAGCACGCCGAGGTGGCAGACAATGACAAAAAAGAGGTTGAGCAGGATATTCACAACACCCGCAGCCGAAAGATAAAGAAGGGGACGATGCACATCTCCCTCCGAACTCAGCACGGCATTTCCGTAATTATACAAAGCAAGCGCGGGCATTCCGATCAAATAAACCCGCATATACAAAAGCGCTCCGTCGAACAGTTCCTCCTTGGTTCCGAGCCATGTCAGAACCGTCTTGGCACCGAGAAGACCCACAGTCATAATCACCGCGCCGTAGGTTAGGGAAACAATCAGTGCGGAATGCACGGTCCGCCGGAGACTCTGAAGATCATGCGCCCCCGCCTGCCGTGCGGCAATCGCATTAATACCGCCTCCCAAACCGATCATCAGCCCGGCAAAAAGTGTACAAAAAACGGAGCAGCTCCCGACCGACCCCAGTGCTGTCGCACCATCAAAACGACCGACAACGGCAACATCCGACATATTGAAAAGCACCTGCAGAAGATTGGAAAGAATCAACGGCAGACTGAATACCATTATATTCCGTCGAAGCGACCCCCGGGTCAGCTCGACAGGATGCGTACTGCGCAGCATACTGCTACCCTATCAACAAAAATTCAAAATCCTGCATAGAATTCTACCTACGCCGGATAAAGGTTTTTCAACCTTCGGGACATGCTCCGTAAATCTTTACCCGAGTAAGGAAATCATATCCTGCCGTCTTTGAAGGAACGCTGACGTTTCCGCACAGGCAGAGTCCTGACTATCTCCTTTCCCCGCGGGAGAAATCCCCGTAAGGCACACCCGTATTATACCTTGTTCACTTCAATATTGCAATGGTTCCCCGGTAAGTTTTTCGAAAAAGATTGCCGAACACATGCCCTCTTTACGAATTCAAATCACGCTTTTTTCCATATAATAAACCAGCCTGAACAATTGGATATTTCTGTAATTATTCCACAAAAACGGGAACTGCATTTCTGTATACCTGTCAATTTACTATTCTATCGGTTGATGTTATAATAGTTATAATAGTTTTAATAAATAAATTTACTATTTTGGATTCACAAAGGAAGCCGTGGCAGTCATACCGGGGAAGGAGGAAAGAAGAGAGGGGTTTCCGCACAGTTTATTTTACCATATGAGAAACGGAGGACAAATTTGAGCACAAAAAACGAAACACCCGAAAAAAAGAAGCCGGAAAAGAAGAAGAAATATCTTCCCTTCCGCAGAACGGTATCCAACATTGCCTTCGCACTCGGATTCGTTCGGAAAACCAGTCTGCTTTTTCTCCCGCTTTATTTTTTGGTTCCAATTCTGCTAGCGCCATCGGAATTTTTCTCCGGATCCTATATGTTGCGCGTGATTGTTGACGGTGTCAAAGCAGGAAGCGATTCCGCAAGAATTTACCGCTACATTCTTTTTGCCATGACCTTCTCGATCGCAACAGCGCTTTACAGCCGCTTTTTCTGGAACTTGTATATGCCGGGTCAGGAAGCGCGTATTCGTCTGACCATTCAGAAGCTCCTCTACCGAAAAGCGGCAACCGTCGATCTTGCCTGTTATGAAACCCCCGGCTTTTTTGACAAGTTTGCCCGGGCGTTGGATGAGGCATACAGCAGGGTCTGGAAAATCCTCAATACCTTGTATCTGCTGTTATGGCGTCTCTTTTCCCTTGCCGCAAACTCCTTCCTTCTGTTCACTATCGACCCGTGGCTGATTGTATTCGGGCTTTTTCCCCTTCTGCTCGGATTCGTCCGGAGGTGGGAAAACATTCTGAAACACGAAGTGGCGGTCAAACGCAAACCGCTTGACCGTCGGATCCGCTATGTGCGTCGTACCTTTTATCTGAACGACTATGCAAAGGAAATGCGCATCGGCGGTATGTACCGCAGCATGTTGAATCAACTGCATGAGAATTACCTGGAATACCGGGAATTCACAAAGCAGTACGGTTTCAAGCGGGCAATCGCCCGTTTCCTGCAAAATATCGGACTGGAGGTTGTCTGTATTCTCGGCGCAACGCTCTACACCGTTTGGCGTGCCGTCGGTGTCGGAGAAGCGAACGGCGGCATAAGTCTCGGTGACTGTCTGATTGTACTCAACTCCATCAGTACAATCTCCTATTCTCTCAACAGCATGATACAAACAGTCGCCGATTTCGGTGAGCACGCGCTGTTTCTGGAAGATGTCCGAAGCTTTCTTGCTTTGGAACCTCAAATCGCCGAAATACCCGATGCACCGGAGGCGCACGGTGGCGATCTGGATCTGAACGGCGTTTGCTTCCGCTACGAAGGCGCGGAAAGCGACACGCTTTCGGACATTACCATGCATATCCGGAAGGGGGAGCGTATCGCTCTCGTCGGGCAGAACGGAAGCGGAAAAACCACACTTGTCAAGCTTCTTCTCCGCCTGTACGATCCTACCGCGGGGCAGATACAACTGGACGGAAAGGACATTCGGGATTACCGTCTTTCTTCCTATCGCGGCTCCTTTAGTACGGTGATGCAGGATTTCAAGATTTTTTCTTTCTCGGTACGCGACAATGTGATCCTGCGCCGACCGCAGGAGGGGGACACTGCACTTGCGGAGCATGCACTGGAAGAAAGCGGTTCACTCGAAAAGGTCAGAACGCTGGAGAAAGGAATGGAAACAACGCTGACACGGGAGTTTGACAAGCGCGGAGCCAATCTTTCTATCGGTGAGCAGCAAAAAATCGCCCTGGCACGTGTCTTTGCCGCGGCACGAGATTTTGTGATTCTGGACGAGCCATCCAGTGCGCTTGACCCGATTGCCGAATATAAGATGTTTGAGAATATGATGCGTGCTACTGAGGGAAAAAGTGTCATCTTCATTTCCCACCGGCTTTCCTCAGCGGTACTTGCCGACCGCGTCTACCTGATGGATCACGGCAGAATCGCAGAATCCGGCACACATCATGAGCTGATGCAGCAAAACGGAAAGTATGCCGAGATGTTCCGGCTTCAGGCGCAGAACTACATTGCCGAGGAGGTGAAAGCATGACAGACGATAGAAAGACCCGCGAAAACAAAGTGCGTCAAGACCCTTTGACGGTTCTGCGCAACACCTTCCGGATTCTCGAAAAAATCAGACGCTATACACCGGAATTTTTTCTCTTCACGATTCTTGAAGGTGTTCTTTGGGGAGCCATCAATTCCTCCGTATCGGTGTTCACGGTCCGACTCTTCAACTCACTGGACAAAGGCACAGACTTTCCGAATGCGGCACGCATCATCGGCATGATGGCGATCTTCAATCTTGTTGCCTATACCCTTGACGCACTCTATTGGCAGATCATACACCCCATCCTTTTTCAGAAGCTGAACGTCCGGCTCCACGATGAGCTGTTCCGCAAGGCACGCTCTGTTGACCTTGCCTGCTATGACGATCCGGAGTTCTATAACGACTTTGTCTGGTCCATGGAGGATGCCGGCGCGCGCGCCAATGAAGTCCTCGGGGACATCGGAAAGCTTGTAAACCGGGTGGTCGCCTGCGGAACTCTCTTCACCCTGCTTTTCTCCATTGATCCGATTGTGGCCGCTGTTCTTCTTGCTTCTTCTCTCCTTGCCACAGTCTTTTATCAGATCGGAAACAGGCGGGAGTATGAGCATCGGAAGGAGGAACAGCCTCTGTGGAGAAAAAATGATTATTTTTCCCGCGTTTTCCGCCTTCCCGAATTTGCGGCGGAACTGCGCACCAGTCAGGTAACCGAGCTGTTTGCTGACAAAATGGAGGAAAACTGCAACGAGATGATCCGGATCGAGAAGAAATACAACAAGCAATACTTTTTGATTTACGCTCTCGGTTCCAGTCTGACAACAAATCTCGTTTGTCTGTTCATCAATCTCTATATGTTTGGCCGTCTGCTGGACGGTGCCGTACTGATCGGATCCTTCGCAGCAACCATCCATGCCATCTGGCAGGTACGTTGGCTTCTTTCCGACTTTGTGGAGCGAATGACAAAGTTTCCGAAGCATTCGCTGTTTCTGGAACGCTATTACGGCTTTCTCTCCTATCAGCCGAAGATTACTTCCGGCACCCTCATTCCCGGAGAGATCGAAGAACTGACCCTGGAGAATGTTTCCTTCTCATATGATTTTTCAGACAAGCCCAAATACCTATACCACGAAAGCGACTACTGTGCGCCCGCAGCGGAAAAACAAACAGAAGTACTGAAGAAAATCAATCTCTCCATCCAAAAAGGAGAAAAAATTGCCATTGTAGGCTATAACGGTGCCGGCAAAACCACGCTGATCAAGCTTCTGATGCGGCTCTACGATCCTACATCCGGCAGAATTCTCTGCAACGGGAAGGATTTGCGCGAGTACGATCTGGAGGCATACCGGGAACAAATCGGTGTCGTCTTTCAGGATTACCGGGTTTTTGCCACCTCAATTGCGCAGAATGTCATGAACGGACCTTACGATCCGGAGCATGACCGGGATACCGTGCTGCGTGCACTGGAAGCCGCCGGATTCTCCGATAAACTTGCCAAGCTTCCGCAAGGCATTGATACGGTTCTGACCCGGGAGTTTGACGAAAAAGGAACGAACCTCTCCGGCGGAGAAGCACAGAAAATCGCAATTGCACGTGTGTTTGCCAGTCCGTGCAAGCTGGTCATCATGGACGAACCGTCAAGCGCACTTGACCCTGTCGCGGAGTACGAACTGAACCAATCGATTATGCGCTACGCAAACGACAAAACCGTCATCTTCATTTCCCACCGTCTTTCCACAACCAGAATGGTCGATCGGATCTATATGTTTGATTCCGGCGAACTGATCGAATGCGGAAGCCATAACGAGCTGATGGCTCAGGGCGGTAAATACGCAGAGATGTTCAATCTTCAGGCGGAAAAATACCGCGTGCGCTGATCGCAAGAAGCAAAGGTTTTCCGAAAACGCGAGTGGGAAGGTATCCCCGAAAATGCCAGCAACGGGATGTGCCTTGACAAAGCAGCGTTTTAAAAGGCGGCTTTGCCGGTGTGTAATGAAAGAGGGAGGACAAAGGCAAATTTCCTTTGTCCCCCCTCTTTCTTTGCCGTGCAACTTCACGGCCCTCCCAAGAGTATGATTTTCTTTCTGCGGCAGATAATAGCATCAGAAAAAAAGGAGACGCTATGCCTATTTATCTGATCACGGTTCTGCGCGCTATACTGGTATATATATCGCTGCTTCTGATGATGAAGCTGCTCGGCAAACGGCAGGTAGGGGAGCTGCAGATTTCGGAGCTGGTAACCACTCTGCTGCTTTCCGAAATTGCAACACAGCCGATTGAGGATCCGGAGTCAAGCCTCCTTCAGCCCTTTCTGGCGCTTGCGGCCATTCTTCTGCTTGAATTTCTCATTTCCCTGCTTCTTCTGAAGCTTCCTGCGGTTCGCACCTTGATTGAGAGCAAACCGAACCGTCTGATCACAAACGGAAAACCGGACCTGAAGGAAATGGGACGGGCAAGAATTACTCTGGACGAGGTCCTTTCCGAGCTGCGGCTGCTGGGGATCAATGAACCGGAGCAGGTTCACACCGCCACGCTCGAATCCAACGGAAGACTCAGTGTCGAGCTGAAATCCGCCTATCGCCCCCTCACCCCGGATGACATCGGAATAAAGGTTAAGGAGGAGGGAGCCTGTCATATTGTTCTCCTGCTCGGAAAAACGGATCCCGAGGAGCTGAAGCGTGCCGGAAAAAACGAAAGATGGCTTTCTGCTTTTCTGGCGGAAAAGAAGGTTGATGAAAAAGATGTGCTTATTCTGACCGTTACCGACGGCGGAGAAATATTTTTTTTAAAAAACGAGAAAAAAATCAGAAAAAATTAATCTTGTTTTGCCCTTTCAGAGCCGTTATAATGGACTTATCCCAACCATTCCGGAGGAACACAATGAAAAAGGCGATTTCGCTTCTCACGTCTCTGCTTCTCCTGCTTTCCGGCTTTTGCGGATGCACAAACACACCGGCGCCTGATGTTACAGCCGATTTTCCGCAGACATCCGAACAGACAGAAAGCGCGCCCGCAACAACATCTCCGATAACCGAACCTCTTCCCTCCGAACCGGATACGGCGGTTCTCAGCTTACTTGACGCCCTGAACGCAGTCACCGAAAACTCCTATGCGGAAGCAAAAACAAACGCCTATTTGGAATCGGATGCACGTACCGATGCAGAGCTGTCCCGTGCAACAACCGGACAGGCCCGCTATGACAAGGCGCAATATCCCCGTCTGAAACAGCTTTCAGACGGAAGCTACCTTCTTTTCTGGCAGTACGGAACCTACGGGCAGCATATCTACTATGCAAAGAGTAAAAATCTCATCGATTGGGAAGCACCGAAGGTATTATACAACAGCGCCAACTATAAGTACAAAGATGAAAAGGGTACCGAGCAGCGCACGTATTTCGTGAATCTCGACGCCTGTGTCCTCAGAAGCGGAGACATTCTGACCGTCGTTTCCTTCCGGCAGAACAGCGATTATCTTAACTATCCGGAAAGAGCGGGCATTTATCTCCGACGCTCCTCAGACAACGGCAACTCCTGGTCAGCGCCGCAGCAGATCTACACCGGCGTCAACTGGGAGCCGTCGATTATTGAGCTGTCCACCGGCGAAATCCAGGTATACTTTACACAGGTCTCCCCCGGAATCGTCTATTGGGGTAAAAATCCCGACCGCAATTCCACGGGAACCGCCATGCTGCGTTCCACCGACGGCGGAAAAACCTGGTCACCGGAGGTAACAGAATCTCCGTGGCAAGCGCAGCTGGTTTTCCAGCAGTACATTATGCAAACAGAAAACGGAAGCCCCAGCTTTACCGACCAGATGAGTGTTCCGGTGGAGCTTTATGACGGAACTCTTGCTGTTGCCTGTGAATCCAAGCAAACGGACAAGTCCTTCCGGATTTCCCTGATCTATTCAGACCCCGCCTGGTCGGACACGCCCGCCCTTGACCGCGAGGGACCCGCGGACCGGCAGAATAATCTTTACTCCGGCGCAGGTCCGTATCTGGTCAAGATGCCGTCCGGAGAAACCGTCCTGTCCTATGGCTCCGGAAGCCGCGAGATGCTTCTTCGCGTCGGTCAGGGAGACGCCCGCACCTTCGGACCGGAGCAGAGTATTTTCAGTGCTCCGGGATACTGGGGCAGTCTTGAAGTCACGGGAGCAAATCGCCTGACTGCGGTCTACCCTGTCTCCTCCTCTGCCAATCAGATTTTGATAAAAAATCTTTATCTCAACCATGCAATCCGGGCGAAAAATGCCGAAATCAAAATCGACGGAAAAAACTCCAATGACTGGAAGGATATCACGGACGCTCTGTTCTGCGGAAGTGAATCACAGGCCCAGGTTGTGCTGCGCACCGCTTATAAAAACGGGAAGCTGTATCTGCTTGCCGAACGGCGCGATGACAGTCTGACCGAACTGGATGAAACGAATCTCTACCTTGCCAATGCGGCGGGAGACAGCTATCGCTTTACGATTCATGCCGACGGAAGCGTCACCGCGACAAGAGGCGCGGGGAGCTCTTACCTCGACACCGGGAATACCCCGCTCTTCGCCTCCTCCCGCGTAGAGGAAAACGGCAGAGAAATCGGAATGATCACAGAAATCGAGGTTGATCTGGCTGCACTCGGTCTGTCCGGGAGGCGTGCTCTGATGATGACGGTGGGACTCTTCAATGCCGATACGAACGGAAGCGCCGCAAAAGATCTCATCGACGGAACGGATCTCACAGACGCACGCACATGGCTCCCCGTTTCTCTCGCAGGAGAGGAAAACGGAACAGAAGCGCTCGCCTCAGGAGAGCCTGCCACAATAGAAGCCGGAACGGTTCCGGAAAACGCCGCCTTCGTCATGACGTTTGATCGCGCCGAGCGGATTGAATCCTCAGTCACGGGACTGAACGGCACCAAAGTCTCCCTTGACGCAGCTGCAAAATGTCTCTCGCTTCGCATCCTGGATCCTTATGATCCGTATGCTTCGGTCGTCTTTGAATCGCTGGATGCCGATCGGAACAAATATATGCTGATCCGCTATCGCGTGACAGAAAACTCCGGGGGCGGCAGCATGCTCGGTCTCTATTTCTGTGCCGGAGGCATGGAGCCGTTTGCCTATACAGCCCAGGCGCATACCGGTCCGGAATTAAACCGTGACGGAAAATGGCACACGATGTTGGTGGATCTTTCGGACGCATCCTTCTATCAGGGGACACTGAAAACGCTGCGCATTGACCCTTTTGACGGCAGCAACGCCAACCCGGATGACGGAATCGATCTTGCCTGGATTGCCTTTTACTCCGACCGTATCTCTGCCGTAAAGGACGCAGACTGAAATTCTTCTTTCGGAAAAGATATACAAAATAACAGCACGGGCGCCCGAGATCAATCGGGCGCCCGTGCTGTTATATCCGGGTTATTTCAAGCGGACAGTATACCATGTTGAGGGATCGCTCAGAGTGGTTCCGGTCAGGGTGTCACGCTCCGACTTTTTGTTGTCGTCAACATTGGAAAGCAAAATATTCAGGGCAATCGAATCCGTCGGACTTCCGATCAGCGAACGCGGAACAAGCAATTCGGCACAGTAGCCTGCCTGCGGATCTTCTTCCCCTTCCGGATCGTTTACAAGACAGCCGAAGCGGATTCCATCGGGCTCCAGGCGGGTTGTTTTTCCGTTCTCCGAAACGCTCAGAGAACGAACGCCGTCACAACCGAGTACGAGGATATAGTATTTTCCTTTTTCCGGAGAAATCATGAGGGAAACAGTATCCCCGGAAACATCGGGCACATAGTCAAGACGCTCAACGAGGAAAGCAAGCTCCTCTCCGCTGACAGCACAGCGCACCGCCACCTGAGCCTGCGATTCACTACCGCAGAACAAAGCGTCATCGTTGTCCTTCCATTCGGAAGCGTCCCCATCCGCCTCCACCATTACCGCTTTGGCATCAATACGATGGTTAAGATATAATCTGCCGCCGACAATAAAGCCAAGCTTCTGCGTACCGGATGTCACAAGATACTCGTTAACCGTGGCAAGGCAGTGTGAGCCGACAAGCTCACTGGCAGCCCAATAATTGGTTGAAAGTCCCTGATACGGTGTGTATTCGGCTCCGAAGCTGTTCGCATCCGGACTTCCGATAACATAGGTCAGATTGTTTTTCCGATTATAGGTCAAAACCGTCTCCCCCGACGGGAACTGTGCAAGATAGGGTCCGGCACCGATACAGAAACGGTTCAGCTTTGTCGACGGTCCCTCGTCGGTAAAGGGCTCAAGGGCTGCTGCCCAGTTATCCTCCGAATAGGCAACGGAAAGACGGAACTCCGGCTTCCGGTTCAGGCGAACCTCAAGCGCAAGTGCGATTTTCCCGTTGTGCAGCTCCACAGCAACCGGCATCTGCTCCGAAAACATCTGCACACCGGAGATGTTTTCGGTTTTTGACTGGGAGACAATTTGTCCGGTGTAGATTTCGGAAGGATTCCCCGTCCAGGTCACACCGTTATCGTAAGAACGCAGAATGGCGGTTCCCGTTGAGGTGAAATTCCCTTCCGGAGTGTCAAGACCGGTCGTGTTTGTCCAATAAACCTGAAGCTCTCCGCTTGAAAGCTGAAGAAGTGACGGCTCCCATGTGCACCCGCGATAGATAATCTGCTGTGCACTCCATGTCTTGCCGTTATCCGATGAACGGCGCACAGCAAGACCGCACTGCTGCGGATAGCGAACATAGTTTGACGAATACCGGAAGGAGCATACCGCAACAAGATCCCCGTTCTGCAGGACAGCGGCGTCGCAGGTGGCATATAAAAGGTTCTCGGTATGGGTAAACAGCTTCTGGGGCTCGGTAAAGGTCATACCGTCTTCAGAGAAGCAATACAGCACATCCGGTCCGTGTTCGCCGTTCTGATAGAAGAGAATATAACGTCCGTCAGCCATTTTCTTCAGGCGGGGATAATAATTCAGCGTAGAGCGCAAGAAGGAAGGCTTCAGAGAAAAGTACTCACGGAAGTTGCTCTCAAGCCGGGAGGACGCATACTCCTCTGCGTGATCGTCAACGGTTCCGGAGGTGTTCAGTTCGGATATGGAATGGATATAGGTTCTTTTCATCGGATTCTGTTCCTCCACCGTGGTGTCTGTTGAAGGCGGCATACCGGTTATCTCCGTGGAATCGGACGGTCCAGCCGCACTTGTCTGATCCGCGGTGGTTTCTGTCGGACGTCCGGCAGTACAGGAAGAGAGGAGCAAAACAGCAAAGAAAAGTGCAATTCCCTTTTTCATGAATTTCCGGTCACCTTTGCTTCCTCAAACTGCTTGTTAATGTTGTCGATCATGGTCTGGGCTGCTTTTTCGTTGAACTGGTATCGGGAAGCAAAATTGTTGTTTCCGGTTGTCATGATTCCATTCAGATTAGCAGCATAGGTCTGCGCCCCGCCGATTTTATAATAGATTCCGACATCAAATACGCGGGAAGCGAAAATAATATCCAGCATTCCGTAGCTTTCCTCATCCGGCATCAGACGGGCTTTCAGGGTCTGCTCATAATAAGCGGGGGTAATCTTACTTTTCCCGATATAGGCCATATCCTCGAGAATCGTGCCTGTACACTCCGGATCGGTCACAAACTGCTCCACAGCGACAACGCAGGCATGGGTTGCACTGACATAGTGTCCGTAGTCCGCCTGCTGCTCATCAAGCTTCGGGTAAGGAACGATGCCGAACCGGACACTTGAATCCAGGTGCTTCGGAACGGTTGTGAAAAGAGTAAAGTAAAAGAGTGCGCGATTGTTGTCAAACATTTCTTTCCGGCAGACATCCCAATCGGTCGTTTTTGTCTGATAATTGAACACATTATGCGTATTGTTCATTTCCATGTATTTATCAAACAGAGAGACCGTACGGTCATTGTACAGGGTAAGGGAGATACGTCCATCCGTTCCGATTGTGGCAACTCGTTCCCGTGCGCTGGCCAGCGCGGAAATAATCGTATCGTTCCAGGTCAGAAGCCCGTAAATATCGTTCCGGTCATACAGATCGTTGCCGTCAACATCGACCGAAACCTTTGCAACCATCTCGGTCAGTTTGTCAAGTGTCCAAAGGTTCTGCTCCGCCAGTGTGATCGGACTTTCCTCCAGATTGTATTCCTTCAGCATATCCTTATTGAACATGACCATATGCGTGGCGATATTGTCAATGAAGCTGATATCCCCCGTTGTATAAAACATGATATTGTTGATCATCAGATCCTCATTTGCCTTCTGATCCCACCAGGAGCGCTGAAGATCGACATACGGCAGCGCGTTCAGATCGTAAAGATAACCGCTGAGGGCAAGCTGTGCGGCATCGTAAATACCAATCTCACAGATATCATAGGAGCAGTCGGAAACGATGTAATCCTCAGACAGACGGCGGTATCCGGGACCGTTGCCAAAAGAGGTTCCCTTTTCATACACAGTCTCAAGCTTGATATCGTACTTTTCCTCAATCAGGGAATTGCGGCGAAATATCTGCTCATTGACAAGATCATAACCGGCCGTATTCTGCTCCTGATCAAAATCACTGTATGCCATTCCGAATGCAGTCAGCAGCGTGAATCCGCGTCCGTCATAAGTTTTTTCAGAAAGGGTCGGAAGCTCCTCTGTAACATCCGGTGTTGTTGCCTCCGTGGAGTCGGAAGCAGCAGGTGTTGTCACAGAAGGCTGATCCCCGCTGCAGGCGGAAAAAGATCCGGAGAGAAGCAGAAGCATAAGAAGAAAAGAAAGCGTCTTTTTCATTTTGTTCTCCATTTCTATTTCAATCAATTCAATGCCAAACCGGCAGAGTTTCTAACAGTAGAATAACAAACCTTCCGTGTAATGGCAAGAAAAAACAAACCTATGCTAAAAGAAGAAACATTGTGCTAAAAGAAAGTTTCAAAGGAACGGCAAACGAAAGGCTTCCGTTTCCGCTCCTTTGAAACTGTGTTTCTGTTACGAAATCTGTGATAACAATCTGAGGAGAAGAATCCGCTGCTTCGACACATTCATGCTCGGGCGGCATCAGTCAGAATACAAACGAGCAATCCGACGATTTTTTCCATCGAATCAATGCTGATATATTCAAAGCGGGAGTGAAAATTCTCCCCGCCGGTGCAGAGATTCGGGCAGGGCAGCCCCTCATAGGATAGACGCGCACCGTCCGTTCCTCCGCGTATGGGGATGATCTGCGGCACAATGCCACAGGCTTTCATGGCCTCAACCGCACGATCCACTGTATATTTATGCTGTTCGATGATCTCCCTCATGTTATAGTAGGAATCGCGGATTGTCAGTTCTGCCGTTTCCGCGCCGTAAGTGCGGTTGATTTGTTCAGCGGCGCGGTAAAAATACGCCTTCCGCTCCTCAAAGCGCTTCCGGTCATGGTCGCGGATAATATAAGAAACCTCGGTATGCTCAATATCCCCCGTTATTCCGCAGACATGATGAAAGCCTTCATAGCCTTCGGTATGCTCCGGAACATCCATCGGAGGAAGCAATGCGTTGAACTCCATCGCAATGGCAATGGCGTTTTTCATTTTTCCTTTAGCGGAACCGGGATGGATGGAAACACCCCGAACCAGAAGTTCGGCAGAAGCAGCATTAAAATTCTCGTATTCAATCTCGCCGAGTGCACCGCCGTCAACGGTATAGGCATAATCCGCTCCGAAAGCGCGCACATCGAAATGATCGGCGCCGCGACCGATCTCCTCATCGGGGGTAAAACCGATGCGGATCTCCCCGTGATCGGCCCCGCTCTCAATCAGACTCTCCAATGCGCTGATAATCTCGGCAACACCCGCCTTATCATCAGCACCAAGCAAAGTCGTCCCGTCCGTAACAATCAGGCTTTGTCCGATATAACGCAGAAGTGAAGGGTAGTCCGATGGAGAAAGAACAATATTTTTCTCCTTGTTCAGAAGAATATCCCCGCCCCTATACGATACAATCTGAGGAGAAACACCGGTGTCGCTTGCCGCGGGAGAGGTATCCATGTGCGCAATCAGCCCGATAACCGGCACTTTTTTATCGGTATTCGCCGGGAGAACGCCATAAACATATCCCCACTCATCCATCCGGGCCTCCAGTCCGAGTGCACGCAGCTCGGTCACAAGCACCTCACCGAGTTTTTTCTGCTTTGCGGTACTGGGGACTGTTTCGCTGCTTTCGTCCGACATCGTGGGAAAAGAAACGTAATTCAAAAATCTTTCGGAAACGGTCATTGAAATTCTCCTTTTGGTTCAAAGAGGCTTTTTGACAAGATTTCCGCGATCGGCGAGCTCCTGCTGAAGGAGCGAAACATCCAGCTCTGAAGGAAGACAGCCACGGCGGACAGAAAGTGCCGCGGCGGTTCCTGCCGCCTCGCCGGTCAACACGGCAACCGGAATTACCCGGCTGGCATTCCAGGCCTCTCCGGTTGAAGAAATAATTCTGCCTGCTGCTAAAAGATTCGGGAAAGCGGAGGAGTACAAAGTGCGGTACGGAATCTCATACCACTGGGTACGCCGCGAGGGACGAAAATCAGCAAAAGCGCCGATTGAATCATCGAACGGGGTATATAGATACTCCTCCGTCAGCGTAAAATCACCGATCATACGGCGAATGGTACGGAACTGCGGCATCATCGGAAGTGCAATCAGTTCTCCCGCATGAGGATCCATCGTTTTCAATTGAGAAAGCAGAATGCGCTGTCCGGTTTGCAGATGCAGATTTACCTCATCGCTTGTGACCCCTGCCTGAAGAGGAAATTCCTCCGGCTGTCCCTTTCCGGTCATTCCGCTTCCGGAAACCTTCCAACGGCGCAAACCGAGCAAACGCGTTGCGGGGTCATCACCGTATTTATAATAATGAGAAACATAGGACATAAAATTCTTACCGTCCTCGCAAGGACAGCCGGCGCGGTAAAATACCTGGGCATCTCCGGACGCATCGATCAGAACCCGGCAGGGATAGTATTCACAACCGGTCTTAGTCTCCGCAAGAATTCCGCGGCAAATACCGTCCTCCATCTGAGGATAGGTAGCAAGCGTATCGTACCGGACCGTAACGCCGGCACGATCCAAATCCTCAAACAAAGAGAGTGCGAACGCATTCGGAGAAAAATGGGTTGTATAGCGCTTGGACACCCCGTCCGATTCTCCCTTTGTTCTCCAATCCTCGGGGAGCGTATCCTCACAATACCGAATCGCGGAGTGCAGAAATTCTTCCCCGATTCCACCGATCAGCTTTTTCCCGTTTCCGTCGCAAAGCGGCTCATACCAGTTGATCAGTCCAATCGTCGCGAGACCGCCGAGCAGCGCTGCTTTTTCCAGCAGAATCACCGAGGCACCGCACCGCGCTGCGGCAAGAGCCGCAGCGGCCCCTGCTACGCCGCCGCCCACAACAGCAACATCATATGTCTTTTTTACTTCTGGGATCGGAAATTGGTAGTTCATAATTCTCCTTTTGTATCAAAAACGGGGGCAGACTGCCCCCGTTTCGGTGTTCATGGTAGATCAATCGGAAACCGTGAAAGTAATCAGCGACAGCATATGGTAATAACGATAGTACAAATTCTTGTAAGAGGTGCTTTCCTCAAAAAGAACATTGTTTCCATCCTCCGGATCATATGCTGCAGGGTCACAGACAAGGAACTGATAATCCTCCGGATTCTCAGCATCGGGATTGAGTACCTTGGTAAAAACAAGATAGTGGCTTCCGCGGAAGCTACTCTCCATACCGACAATAACCCCCTCGGGATGGAGATCGAGCTGCTGCTTGATCAAAGCTTTTGTAACATAATAATAGGTTTGTGTAGTGATTTCTCTGCCATCGGCACGGAACTTTGAAGCAATCAGCCGCACTACGGAATTGATCGGATTTCCGTAGAGCGTTCCGCTCCCGCTCCGACTTCCTTCATTATAGGAATTGGCAAGCGCTACCGTGTAAGGATCAGCCTCCAGGTTTCCGCTTCTCCGACTGCGGAAATCGTATCCTTCTGTCATGCGCGCACCGAGATTATTCAACACCATTGCTATGCTGCAAATCGCACAGCCTTCATCCATCCAGTCAAGCTTAGCATTGAAGCCGTCAATCATAAAGGGCTTCAGCCGATAATCTGCGTAGAAATACAGACCGGACAATGCCGCAGCATTCCATCCGCCGGTGTACATATTACACTGGCTGTACCAGGTGAAGGCATCAGCATCGACAACCTGCACCTCACAGGATACGCTTTGGTCAGCAACTGTCGCGGTAATCCGCGTTGTACCGCAGCTCAGGGCGGCGAAGGATCCGTCACTGTTCACCAACGCCACACGGCGGTCATCAGACTTCCAAACGATCCGGTCGGCGTATGCGGCAGGAGTCACCGCAGCAGAAAGCTCACTGATTGTGTAGAGTTTTACGGCAGTCTGTGTTTTGGAGATCGATAAGGAAACCGATATCTTCTTCTGCGTGAGCTCCAGTTTCCATTTCTGAGCAGGATTTGTGGGATCATTCTTCTGGAGCTCGGCAAGATGGTATTGATCGTTCAATACATTATCTTCCGATTCTGCAAGTGAGTAAGAGGAAAGGGCGGGATCCGCAGGATAAATCCGGACGGTGCCGTCGGGGTTCTGCTCAAAAAGAAACCGGGTTGTCAGATCGTTCTCCGTAGACTTGTAAACGGAAGAAAACTCCTTAGAATCCGCACGGCACTGAAGCATGTATACACCGCCTTCATTTGCCGGACAAAGAGAGTATGTGCCGTCCGAGTGCGGAATAATTGCGAAGTTCTGCGCGGCGGCACCGCGGCGAACATCCAAATGCATTCGCCCCTGCTTGTCAAAAGAATAATCGAAAGCCTCAAGGAGCTTCCCGGTAGAAATATTGACCAGATTGTATATGCCTTCTTCAACCGTGAAAGCAATCTCCGGCTCGGAGGAGAATGCAGCAATCAATTCTTTTTTTGTAACGACCGCCTCTGCCTCCGGAGAGAAGGACAAAACAAAGAAAGCAACGGCAAAAACCGCGGCAGCATGACGGATGAATCTTTGTAATACTTTCATAAATCCCTGTCGATCCAGCATTAAATTATACACAAACCGGATCAAAACACTGTTCATTATAATCCAAAACGCTGATGCTGTCAATACTTCTTGCCCTTTTTGGGGCATGTGCACATTTTTGCCGGTCTTTTTTTGGTCAAAACGCTCTGAATTCTCGGCTTTTTTTCGGGAATTCAGAGCATTTTGAAACTTGCGCTGCTTATTTCGATTCAATCAATCCGCGATCCCACATCTCCGGTGCCTCGTAGCCGAGAAGGTTCACAACAGTTGCCGCAACAGCAGAAAGACCAAAGGATCCGTCATCCTCACGGACGCTGTAATCCGTTCTGCCGCTTTTATCGTAAATCCAACAGGGGACACGGTTCAGTGTATGGCTCGTTTTGGCCTTGTATCCGCCGCTCTTTGTTTTCTTCGGCTCTCCCGTTTTCTTATCAATTTCGTACATTTCGTCTGCGTTTCCGTGGTCGGCGGTAATAATCGCGATACCACCAAGTTCGTCAACTACGGCAAGCAGTCTCGCAAGCTGCAGATCAAGTGCCTCTACGGATACCTGCGTCGCATCGATATTGCCGGTATGCCCCACCATATCCCCGTTCGGATAATTGACGCGAAGGAAGCGATACTTTCCGGAACGCAGACAAGCAATCAGTTTGTCGGTAATCTCGGCGCACTTCATCCAGGGACGCTGCTCGAACGGAACAACATCGCTCGGAACCTCAATATAGGTTTCCAGCTCCTCAGAGAATTTTCCGGAGCGGTTTCCGTTCCAGAAGTAGGTCACATGCCCGAACTTCTGTGTTTCGGAAATGGCAAGAATCGGGACACCGGAGGCAGCAAGATATTCGCCCATTGTATTCGTAATTTCCGGAGGATTGACAAGATAACGGCTCGGGATATGCAGATCCCCGTCATATTCCAGCATGCCCGCATAAACAACCTGCGGAACCCGGATCCGGTTGAAGCGGTCGAAGTCTTCCCCGCCCTCAAACGCGCGGGAAATCTCGATGGCACGGTCACCGCGGAAATTAAAGAAAACCACACTGTCGCCATCCTCAATCGGACCGAGAGGCTCTCCGTTTTCCTCAACGACAAACGCAGGAAGGTCCTGATCGATTGCTCCGGTCTCGCGGCGATAGGTTTCAATTGCCTCCTTCGCGGAGGAGAAACGGCGCGCATCCGCCAGCACATGACAGTGCCAGCCGCGCTCCACCATGCTCCAGTCCGCTTCATAACGATCCATTGTAATATTCATTCTGCCGCCGCCCGAAGCAATGCGCGCGTCAAAACCGTTATCCCGCAGGGACGCGAGAAACTCCTCAAACGGATCAACATAATCAAGTGCGGAGGTTTCCCCGACATCACGCCCGTCGAGCAGAACATGAATTCTGACACGGCGGACCCCCTCGCGCTTGGCCTCCACGATCATGGCCTTCAAATGATCGATATGGGAATGAACATTTCCGTCCGAAAACAAACCGATAAAATGAAGGGTGGCCCCGTCATGCTTGGCATTTGCCACAACTTCCTGCCAAGCAGTCCCGGCAAACATCTTCCCGCTTTCGATCGACTGGGAAACAAGCTTTGCTCCCTGCGCAAAAACCTGCCCTGCGCCGAGAGCATTATGTCCGACCTCGGAATTTCCCATATCGTCGTCAGACGGCAGTCCGACGGCGGTTCCGTGTGCCTTCAGCTTAGTGCAGGGGAAACCCGCAGCCAGACGGTCAAGGGTGGGCGTATTCGCGCGTTCCACGGCATTTCCGGGATTATGTCCGCCGATTCCCACACCGTCCATGACAATGACAAGAACCGGACCGGTGCTTTTCGTAAATTTCTGGGATTCTTTGAGCTGTGCCATTTTTTTACCTCTCTTATTCTCGATCAGATATCTGTTTTTTACCGGTTAACCGGTCGTTTCTTCCCCGAACAATGCCTCTGCATCCGCCCGGGTGAAGGAATACTGTTTTCCGCAAAAACGGCATCCCATTTCAATCACAGGGGGCTTTTTTTCCTCGGCGAGCTCGGAAAAAAGCTTTTCTGTTTCTTCCCGTCCGAGGCTTCGCAACGCCGCTGCTGTCCTCTCGCGGGAGCATGTGCAGCGGTATTCCGCATCGATTTCATCAAAAATATCATACGGAATACCATCCAACGCAAGATCGGCGATAAATTCGTTTGCTTTTCCGGTAGCAGCATAGCGGGAGAAAATCGCGGAAAGATCGGAAAGCTTTGCAGCATTGCGCTCAAGCCTTCCGATTACCTCCTCATCTGCAAACGGAAGCAGCTGTATCAACACCCCGCCTGCGGCAGCACATTCGGCATTTTTCCCGATCAGCACCCCGAGGGCGCAGAGAGTAGGGGTTTGCTCGCTTTGTGCAAAATAAGCAGCGATATCCTCGGCAATCTCCCCGGAGACCAGTGCGACGGTTCCGACCTGCGGCTCTTTCCCGCCGCAGTCCCGGATTACACGGAGCGTTCCGTTTCCGACTGCCCCGCCGACATCCAGCTTGCCGTTCTTCTTCAACGGAGGGTCTGCCAGCGGATTTTCAATATATCCGCGGACATTTCCCTTCCAGTCTGAGGAAACGATCAGCTTGCCCGCTTCTCCGTCACCGCACACACTCAGGGTGAGAGCATCCGTCTCCTCGCCGAGCAGAGACCCGATCATCGCGCCTGCCGTCAGCAGGCGTCCGAGCGCCGCGGAAGCGGTCGGAGCGGTTCGGTGAATACGCATTGCCTCCGCCACAACCGCGGAGGATTCCATGATCACCACACGCGCACTGCCGTCTCGGGTCATGATTCTTGTAATTCTTGATTTTTCACGCATTCTGTTTCCCCTCCTTCGGAAACGGCCGTCTTGCAAAATAGTAAAGACGCTCCGAATCCGGTTCCGGTGCACCGAAGTCGGTATCGCCGTAAACCCCGCACAGTTCAAGCCCTGCCTCGGACAATGCCGAGCGAACAACCCGATCGGAGAAATACTTTTCCCGTTGGACGCAATCCGTGCGGAGATAACGTCCCTCCGCCTCCTCTTCAAATATCGAAAGAAAGAACTCCGCTCTTCCGCTTCTCCGGTCATACCGGTTCTGCCAGCCGCAGTACAAGCCTTCGTCCTCCAGAATATACGAATTGTCTCCGTAGATATGCTCGTATTTATAACCGGAGTTCACATCAAAATAAAAGATACCGCCGTATTCAAGATAATTGCATACAAGTGCAAACACCTTTTTCAGCTCCGCGGAAGAAGCAAGATGATTGACCGAATCCAGGCAACAGGTCACGGCATCTACGGTGCCGTAAAGCTCAAAGGAACGCATATCCTGACAAAGGAGCAGGACACAGTCTCCGAAGCCTTCCTCAGCCACACGCTCCCGGCAAACCGCAAGCATGTCTGCGGAACGGTCAACTCCCGTCAGGTCAATCCCCCGCCGGCATAGAGAAAGCAACATACCTCCGGTGCCGCAGCAGAGATCCAGGGCAGAAACAGGCCGTTTAGAAAAGCGCTCCGCCCCCTGAAGAAAGAACTCTGCCATGGCTTCGTGATCGACTCCGCCGTTAATCGCATCATATCGGCGCGCCAGAATGTCATAGATTGTGTTCTTCAAGAGGATCCTTTCTTTTCGAGACGGTCAAGCACGGTGTAATATCCGCCGTTCCCGTACTTCATACAACGGCTGACCCTACTGATCGTGGCAGTGGAAAGCCCGGTCTGCTTGGCAATTTCGGAATAGACCTGATTGTGATAGATCAGGCGCGCTGCCTTCATCCTACGGGCGAATTCCCGCAGCTCTTCCACCGTGCAGATATCCTCAAAGAAGCGATAGCACTCCTCGGTGTCATGGAGGGAAAGTATGGCACGGAACAGGTAATCGGTTTCCTCGTTCTTCGGAAGACTCATGTTTTCACCGCCTTTGTTTTCGAAATCCGAAATCGAAATACGAAATAAATAAACAGAGCGAAAATACGGGAAATATACTAAGTATTTCCGTTCGTATTATTTTAATACATTCCCGCTCTAAAGTAAAGAGCTTTCGGCAAGTTTTTCCTCAAAGCCAAAAAGAACCGAATCTGTGATATTCCCAGCCGATTATCTGTTTTTTTCCTTACCGGATACTTTCTGCATCCGCTCCAACCGTTCAAGATAGCGGCGGTGCATAATCCGCGGCGTTGACTCCGACTGCCCCCCGAGTTTAAAGGCGATTTTTTGCCAGCTCCATCCGTAAATATAATAATAAGTAAATATTCTGCGAAGCAAGCTGTCGTCAATGGAATTAATAAAATGCTGAATCACCCCGCAAAGAAGAGTACAACGTGCAAGATTCCGTTCAATTTCTTTTTTATAATATTCCCCGGACTGCACAAATTCCTGATCGGATGAGCAATGCTTTTCCTGGCGCTCCTGAAAGATCAGACGCATACGTGCCTCCTGCGCTTCAATCAGCAGGGAGCGAAGCTCCTTCAGCTCCTTTCGGCTCGGAAGTACCTGATCGTTTTCAATCTCCATGGTAACACCTCCTCAACAATAACGGCGCATCAGCCGCACCCGTTCGCGCATTAAACGGAGCTGTACGGTAAGCAGTTCTGCTTCACGGCTCAGCTCCTCGAGCTGCAAAGCACGCTCCTCTGCGGACTGCGCCATCCCGTCAATAGCGGCAAGAAGCTCTGTTCTGCTTCTTGGGATATCGTCATACCCGTCAGATCCGCAGTCAGTTCTCAGATCGATCAATTCCCTGTTTTCTTTCATTTTTATTCCTTTCCGGCGTAATTCGCCATTGTTTTACCTTTTATTTCCTTTTTCGACATTTTTTCCTTTTTTTTACTTTACTACATTTTTCTTCCAATTTCAAGCAGTTTCGTAAAAAAATCCAAATTATTTCCTTTCTTTTGATCCCATCTTACTGTAAAAAAACCGGACAAATCGGACAACTTTTTTTCTCTCCTGCTTTTTTGGCTTTTTTCTCTTGCTTTTCATTATGAAATGCGATAAAATAAAAAAAAAGAAGGGTGATGACTCATGGACAGATTCGTAATCACAATCGGACGTCTCTGCGGCAGCGGAGGAACCTTCATCGGACAGGAACTGTGCCGGAGGCTGGGAATCGAGCTATATGATCGGAATCTGCTCAGCCTCGCAGCGGAGGACAGCGGCATCTCGGAAGAGTTGTTCGCCAACGCCGATGAAAAGCTGAAAAGCAGTCTGATCTATAAGGTTTCCCGCAGTGTATATAAAGGAGAACTGATCCCACCGGAAAGCGACAACTTTGTTTCCAACCGTAACCTGTTCAATTATCAGGCAAAGGTTCTGAAGGAGCTTGCAAACCGCGAATCCTTTGTAGTCATCGGGCGATGCGCGGACTTTGTTCTGCGGGATCATCCCGGTCTGCTCCGCGTTTTTGTCACAGCCGATCGGGAATTCTGCATCCGTACGGAGGAACACCGCCTTTCCCTGTCCCGCCACGACGCCGAAACCCGCGTTGCAAAGCAAAACAAATACCGTGCCGAGTATTACCGCTACTACACCGGTCAGACATGGGACGATCCACGGAACTACGATCTCTGTCTTAACACCGGAACGCTCTCATACGCCGACTGTGCCGAGTTGATCATACGCCGTCTGGAGATGCAGCAAACGCAAAAATAAAAAGAGGCTGTAGCAAACAATAATTTGCTACAGCCTCTTTTGTCTTTCAAGACCAGCCCCGCGGTCCGGAAGATCCGTGGGGCTGCTGTCATTCCGGCAGACTGTTCATCTGAAAAAAAGCATCTTCCAGTGTCGGAGAAACCTCCTCTGCTCCAGGGGGAGGAACATCTGACAAAAGGCGCAGTATGGCATCGCTCTCCGTCGCACGGATCGCAAGAATGCGGTACCGTGATTTCCATTCCGGGATCAGCGAGCTGGGCACGGAAACGGAAAAGACCCTTCCCCTCAGCCGTCCGACAAGAGCAGCGGGAGATTCATGGGCAAAAACCCTTCCCTTCTTCATAAGCAGGATGGTGGAAGCCAGCCCCTCCACGTCTCCGATGACGTGTGTTGCAAGCAGTGTAATACGTCCGAGCGAATACTCGGACAGAGCGTTACGCAAAGCGGCGCGCTGGGAGGGGTCAAGTCCTGCCGTCGGTTCATCAAGCAGAAGCAGCTTCGGGTCTCCGAGCAGTGCCTGTGCAAGGCAGGCACGCTGCCGCATCCCGCCGGAGAGGGCTGAGATTCGCTTGTTTGCCGCCTCTGTGAGGGAGGTAATCTCAAGCAAATCGGAAATCTGTTTTTTTGCTGCTTCCCTTTTTACCCCCTTGACTTCTGCCATATACGCAAGGAACTCCGCCACCGTCAGCTGCGGATAGAGCGCAGACTCCTGCGGCATATATCCGATGCGGGAGAGGTATTCCCGCTTCTGCTCCGGAGTCGGATACCCGTTCCAGAGTATTTTGCCGCCGTCAGGGATAAGATTATCGGTCAAAAGCTTCATCAGGGTTGATTTGCCGCTTCCGTTCGGGCCGATCACACCGCAGATACCTTCTGTAAAAACGGCAGAAAAGCGGTCGAGCGCGAGCATTTTCCCGTATCGTTTGGTAAGCGCATCAATTTGCAGTTCCATGTTGTACTCCTTTCCGGTGCGGTGCATTCCAAAGCCGGAGGGCCAAAACAAGAAGAAGTAGGAGAAAAACAGTCCATCCAGCCGCGCGTATGCCGTATGCAGTCTTTTCGTATGTATGGGGAACGGCAGACAGAAGATCGCACCGACTCAGTGCGTTTAATCCGAGGTGTTCTGCCGTCGCGCCGCCCCAAAGAAGAAAAACAGGGAGGAACAAAGCGGGAAATATCTGTCTGACCAGTGCCGCACAGGCAGCAGAGAGAAGTACGGCAAACAAGGTGAGGGCAAGCTGCCGCAGAAAACGCAGGAGCAGAGCAACAATCCCCGTTGTTGCTTCGCTGAAGCCCTCCGCACAGTAAAGGGGTTCCGTGATCCCGTCGAGCCCACAGCGGAAAACAGTGAGCCCCGATTCCCCGACGGAGAGGGAAAGAGAAACCATAAGAGCGCAAAGACAGGCGGCAAGGAGCTTGGCGCCAAAAATCTGCCAACCTCCCTTCCGTGCAAGCCGCACGACAGGGGCGAACCCACCGGTCCCGTCCCACTCCTGTAAAAATACGGATACCCCGAGCAGAACCGCTGCGAGCAGCTCAAACGGGCGATACGGAAGGGCAAGCAAGCGTACGATTCCCCCGTCATAGAAGAGCGTTCCGCCGCCTTCTCCGAGGATACGTTCCGCACGGGTTGCGATACGGGTGAGGGGCGCAAATTCATTTTTGGCACGGTAAAGAGAGGAAAGAAAGGCGTTGTATTCACGCCCGGAAAGTCGCCCCTCCTCGTAGGCGATTTTCCTTTCCTCCGCCGAGGAAAGGAGCACGTTAATGGCGTCGATCCTGTTTTGCAACGCATCGGCAGTTTTCTCTGTTACCGTTCCCGCATATTCAGCCGTGTACTGGCGGTAAAGGCGCTCGGAAAGGGAGTCGTCCGCCCGAAGAAGAAAGGAAGAATATCCGATTTCTGCACACAGAAGCAAGAAAACGGTGACAGCCGTCAGTCGGCTTGCCGTCAGCTTGCGGAATTCCCATCCGAGCACTCCTCGGGCATGCGGCGCCCGGCGCGGCAGAGACGGCAGCGTGGGCATGCGGAAACGCGGACACCGGGAGGCCCGCAGAACCGTACAGCGCGGAACAAGAAACGCTCCCACACCGAAAAGGAGAAATGTCCCCAAAAGGAGCCACAGGGAAGCCTCTGCTTCCGGAACAAGAAATCCGGCAAAAGGAAACGCCCGGAGCCTCGTAAAAAAGCACGCCCCCTCTCCAAGGGCAAGCAGGTTGAAACGGGAGAAAGCTCCTGCCGAACGCCCGGCAAGCGCGCAGAGCGCAGTTATTCCGATTCCGAAGCCGAGTCCTGCGGAAGCGCGCGAAACCAGTGCAGAGAAAAGAGAGCAAATACCGGAAAAAGCGAGCGCCGCCAGAATGCTGAACAAAAGGGAGATCAGTGCCGCTTCCCCGATTGTGACGGCGTAAGGTACCGTTTCCATTCCTTTGACTGCCTGTATGGCATTCCCGGGATTTCCGATGCCGCCCGCCGTCAGAATAATCGTAAGAAGGGAGAGTCCGTTCAAGAGAACCGTGACGAAGAAAACAGTCACAGCGGCACCGAGAGTTTTTGCGACACTGACCCTCCGTCCACCGTACCGCGCTGTACGAAGCAAGGGCGCTCCGCCTCGCTCAAACGCGTAGAAAGAAACGACAATCACGGCCGCCGCCAGCTGTATGATTAACTGACGCGTCCGGGAGAAAAACCAGGCAGTCCACCCACCCGGCGGATCCGGAAGCAAATTCACCCGGTCAGGCAGATTCTCATAGCAGGAAAGCACAAGGCGCTGATAGGCACCGGGATAACCGTCACGGTCGCGGTCGTTCATCCCCGCAAGCAGACGGGAAGCCTCCGCGGTAATGCGGCTTATCTGTTCCCGGTAGCCTGTGCGATTGAAAACCGTCCGCTCGGCATATTCGGAAAGAAGAAGGGTATCCGGATATTCTTCGGTTCCGTACTTTGTCCCCGGCGGGAAGGGTTCCGGATCCTCTCCTCTCTGCCATGCCTCGGTCGCCATACGGAGCCACTCCTCCTCCGCTTCTCTCTGCGCCTGCACATCGTGTTCCACCCCTTCCGGATCGAGTGCCGCCCGGACATAAAGAGCTTTTCGAAGCCGGTAAGGAACGGGGTCCCCGGCACGGACTTCCATTACGGAGCCCCCTACCGCAAGAAGGGCAAGAAGCAGGAGCAGAATCCGGACGAATCGCATGCGTAAGGTCTTACGGATTTCATAGGAAATCAGTCTCATAGCGCTCTTTTCCTCTTATCGGCACGGATCATTTCTGTCTGGATTATTCGTTGATTGAATAGGCGATTGGAAAACGGTAAAAAGTGATCTCAATACCGGTTTTACTTTTTGTTACGGTGCGGCAGAACAGATTCTCAGAGTAATGGGAAAAAACATGACTCTTCCCTATTCCTTCCGGCAGCACGACCCGCTCCGTTGCCGAAACAAGGTTGTTGATGTAATAATTATCCCTTCCGACAGAGTAGAGGACACAGGATCCCAGCACGGAATCGGCGCTTTCCAGGAGCGTGCTCTTTTCCTGTCTCCAGACGGTAACGGGGGAAGCGCCGTTGACCGTACCGACCGCCTGGACCGTCGCCGCCTCCACCAGGATATCTGACGGAATCCCGTCGCGACAGATTTCCGCGGTCAGAAACACGGAATTCACGGAGAGAAGCCGATCTTTCGGAATCTCAAGGGGAATCATTACATTCTCCCCGTGCTTCGCGTTCTCGATCGCCGCGCGTACCTCCTCGGAGAGCGGGAGTTCGGATCCGTTCCAATAGAGCTTCACCTGCTTCGCTGTACCGTCCTGCCCGGTCGGGCGGAAATAAAGAATTGCCTTGTCCCGGACAATCATGGTAAGCTCAATGCTAGGTTCCTGCTGCGTTGTCTCCGTGAAAAAGCCGCCAAGCCGCTCCGTTCGATCCGTTGGGAAATCTCCTTCGGGGAGTTTTCCGCGATAATACCGGATTAGATAGCTGTTATACAGAACGGGGCGACTTCCGAAAAACGGATTGGTATTCATCGGATTGTAAAGAGGAAGAAGATAGATACAAACGGAAAAATCCCCCTCCGGAAGCTGCTCCTCCGGAATGGTTATGGTTTCACGGAGTTTTTGATTACTCTCAATCGTGATCGTATGCTCTGTTTTCCGTTCCCCCCGGAAAACACTTTCGATCGGAGTTCCGTTCAGGGTGAAGGTGAGGACAGTACCCGTTCTCAGCAGAGAGTTAACCTGATAATTCAGGATGAAGGTCAAATCTCCGCCGGTGTACAGGCGCTTGTTCGAATGACTCAGATAGGAACCCCCTTCTCCGACTCCACCCGAAGAGCCGTAGCCGAAAACAGCCTGCTCGTTCTGCGCGGTGCTGTACAGGAAGCAAAGGTCAGGGGTAAAGGTACAGTTGCCGTCCTCATCCACCGTCACAGCGAAAAGACGGCGTTCCGCATATGTCCGCGGAAAGGAGAAGGTCAAATCCTCGCGGTAGTAATTGCCCCTTTCGGCAGACCATTCCAGCGTGTCCTTCCCTCCGAAGGCGCCGCAGGGTCTGCGGTCCACAAAAACCGTCGTTCTGTAGGTTTTCCCGGGAACACCGATTCCTTCAAAGACGTATTGCGCTTCATCCTTTGCGGTATAATCATAGGAAAGGAGCGGATACTGTACAAGAAGCTTGTCTTTTTGTTTTCCTTTCACGGAAGTATAAACACAGGAAGTCAGGTGTGCGCAGTATCCGCGGTACGGCTCCTCCGCGTAATAGTCAGGATTCTTTTCACGTTCTTCCTTTTCTTTTTCGGTCAGTTCCTTATCCGGATCCGGCGCGCAGGAGGAAATTTTATCCTCTAAGGAAAGGGGCGCCGCCGGCGCGGCAAGGTCTGCTTTCCCCGTGTCACTACTGATCTGCGCAAGGCAACGGAATACCGTCGCATCGAGCTCGGTCGCGTCAGAAAGATTGAGGCGCATCCCGTCAATATTTCCAAGAACCACAAAAGAAAGGTTCACTGTACCGCTCTCTGCTCCGACGGGACGGCAGACAAAGGCAAATTCGGACTCCTCCGGCAGTTTTGCCGCGTGAAAGGTATCCTCGTTCTCTCCGTTCACAGAGAAGCGCTGGGGGATCCCATCAAGGAAAAGCAGAAACCCGACCCGTCTGGGAAGCGTGCTTTCATAAGAAAGAGAAAGCCGGAAGTGCAGAACTCCCTCTGCTTCCTTCAGAACATTTTTTTCCCGAAGCTCTTCTCCGTTCCGGTCCGTAAACACTGCAGTGAGCCGGTACTCCGGGATCAAGGCTTTTTCCTGCGCATTGGTCTTGTCAAACGTCTCGCCGCCGCATCCCGTAAGGATAAGGGCGACAAACAGCAGAAGGCAAACCGGGGCAAAACAGCGCTTTTTGTTCATGTCAACACCTCTGTACGATCTGAATCGGTATAGCCGCGGGCTTCCTTGCGGTTCCGGCATCGGCTGCCACTTGCGTGGCAGCCGATGTAATAACGTTCAATTGTTTTACGTGTTTTACGGCCAAATGGCTGTAAAGAGATCGTCCCAACCAGAGTAGGCATTATTAACATCGCTGTGGGCTGCCGATCCGCAGCAAGTCTGGGTATTAACGGAATACAACCCCAACGCCCGAACGAGGCTTCCGCAAGATGAATTACAGTAATGAGTCCCTTCGACAGTATTTGATCCACCATCTGATCGGAAATGACAACCTTCCAGAATATCGGCAGGAGCAGAAAGACTGTGAAACAATCTCAAATAATAGGTGACATGGAACTGTTCAGAGGTTGAACCTTTCCGGCAAATAATATAAGCAGAAATGTCTGCACCTCCCTGCTCCGTCATCATCACGGCGTAAACCGGACGGGAATCGGTTCCGTCAAGCTTTTCAACTGCGCCGTAAATTCTGATAGTGTCATAATCGGCAAAAGCAGGAATTGAAAGCGCGGAAAGAAGCACGAAAAGCATGCAAAGAGTAACCAGTGTTTTCCTAAACATAATTACAATTCCTTTCTATCTCATTTAAAAAAGCTCCGTCGGAAGGAATGTTGGAAATGTCCTGTGTTACTTTGTCTGTTACGTCGTCCTCTAAATTCCATGAGCATGACGGGAGCATAAATAGAAGCACGGCAAGTGCGATTGTTAAGAATCTTTTCATAAGCGCTCCCTGTAGTCGGTAAAATAATCTTTCAATATAAAAGACGACAAAAGCTTGGCTTTGGTAACGGTTTTTGAAAAATAGGAAGGCAACAATAGTGTTCATATCGCGAAATTAATTATTATTTGCCTGAATTATCTTTACGTTGACTGCATTATCAAAGGCTGTGCCAAGTTCGGTTACGCTCGCGGGGAGAATCACTTCGGAGAGTTTGGAATAGTTAAATGCGCCGTCGGCTATCTTGGTAACTCCGTCGGGCACCGTGTAGCTTCCCGTTCGTCCGGGAGGGAAGAGGATAAGTTCCGTTGCATTTTCGTTGAAAATAACACCGTCAACGACCTTTATGATGTATTTGCCTGCAAAGTCGTTTACCTCAAAGCTTTCCACATTGTTTGGGTAATTGTTTTTTACGGACATCAGCAGCTTCTGGTCGGTGAAAATGTATGTTGTTATCTTAAAATTGAATGCCTCTTCAAATGCGGTAATATGATCATAAACCGCAGGGTCTGCGCTTTGCATCCAATTGTCCTTGACCCGAACATAGGAATAGATGCTGATGCCTCCGTTGTCATTGTAATAAGCCAACATGCACAAATGATTTCCCGGATTGGAGTAGTAACGGGATGCAATGGCTATTTTGTCATTCTGATATACTTTTTCAGGTTTTGTGTTATGAACCTTCTCCCAATGTTCCAACAGCGAGTTAAGCAGAGCATTTTCTTTTGTAGGCGCAGTCGTATCCTCAGGAATGGTAGTTGCGGATTCTGTGGTATCTGTTGCTGTGGGGAATGTTCCGGAATTGTGCGGTACCCCTGTGGTTTCGGGCGGTAGTGTGTCGATCACCGCGGGAGTATCGTGTGCATCTGTCACTTCCGGAGCGGTAGCGGTTTGGCAACTGCAAAGCATAAAGAGAAGCACGGCAAGCGTCGTTATCAATAATCTTTTCATAAGCGGCTCCTTGTAGTCGGTAAAATAAGCTTTCAATATAAAAGACGACAAAAGCTTGGCTTTGGTAACGGTTTATAATTAACGATATATATCGGTTCTTGATTTGCCGGTGGTTATTATTTCTAAATCATCACAACCCGTAAAAACGTTCGGAAGTTCAATAACAGCACCGTAGATGAAGTTAACGCACGTTGCTTTTGAATTGCGGAAGGCAGAAGAAGCCAACATATAGTAGTTTCTGGTTTCAAAACTGCCTTCTTTTGATGTTGGGTAAGCAACGATTGCTACTGGTTCATTTATCTTTTCTCCGGTCACTTTGCTGAAAATAATCCCGTTTTCGGATCTTAAATACTTATTGCCTTCTAAAACTTCAAAGGCTTTAGTGTTCAACATATATGCGCAGGATACGGAGTCCATTGATGCGGGAATTATTACTTTTTCAAAGCTGTATTTCGAAAGCTCGACCAAATCCAGTTCTAACAAAGAAACAACACCTTCGGAAATACAGAGGATATCTTTTTCTATCGTATATCCGTTTTCATAAGCTGCGAGGCGTTTAACAATGTTTGCAATTGAAAAATGTTGAAATGCCGGGTCGCCGGTGTTATCGCCTTCATATACAGCGGTAATGTGCTTATATCGTGTTGCGGGGGCATCAATGTCGTCAAACATAAATACCGAAAGATGGTCTATGGAGGCTTGTTTGTCAACATTGGGGAAATATATCACTTCAAGGGCAAGAGCGCGTGCAAGGCCGTCGCCGATATGTTTCATGCTTTTCGAGATCGTTAGACGTTCAATGCTTGAAAAGTCGAACGCGCCGTCTGCAATGGTTTCTACCCCTTCCGGGATGACGTAACTTCCTCTGCGTCCCGCAGGGAAAAGAACGAGCGCTTTCATATCCTTGGTAAAGAGAACACCATCGACAGAAATGTAGTCCTCGCAATTCTCGTTCACGTAAATGTTTTGTACGTTTGAAAGCCCGGCGTTCTGTAACGGAACAGAATTCAGATTCTCAAAAACTACATTGGAATAACTGACACCGGTTCCGTCAGAGGAGTTTATGGCAGTCAAGACGGAGCTGCCGTGCTCTATCAGATGTGTATATTTGAGTACCATGTTAACGGTCGGGCGCGGAAGAAGGCTGTGTGTTTGCGAATACGGAACCCCGTCCCAACAGAACAGTGTATCGTTCTCTATTTTGAAATAATAATAATACCAGCAATTATTGAATAGTGGATTCTGCTCAACGTAAGGTGCCATCGATTGGGAGATATATCCAACAACAGTATTGCTTGAGGGATCATGGTAATAGGTAATAAGGATGTTAGAGGCTGCATAGATTTGAACGCGTTCTGCATTTTCCCAGAGCTTGTAAGGAGCAGACGGAACTGTATTGGGAGTTATGGCCACCATATCATCAGATGGAGAAACTGTGATTGGTTCTGTGATACCCGAAAAAATTGTTGTGTCAGCGGTAGTCGTATCGCTGCTTGGCGTGGGCGGTTTGGCTGAACATGCGGAAAATTGAAAAAGAACCAGTAATGCGGTTAAAGCTGCTGAAAAGCTTTTAATTTTCATTGAAGTTTTCATTGAAGCTTCCTTTCGTGTTATTGCTTTGCGGTTTGTTGTGAGTGAGGTTCCTTATGGATGGAAAGGCGGTGGTGGGAGCCACCGCCTTGTAATTTGATTAATCAAAAAATACTATATAATCCAAGTCACTCCATGAAAATACTGTTGCGGTATAGCTTTCCGATAAAAGAATACCTTCGCCGGTGGAGTTAGAATTAGCGTTATAAAATGGGTCATAAACTGTAAATTTGTCAGCGTTTTGCATTGATGCAATTGATCGAACAGAAGCATCGGTTGGGTTGCTGACCGAAGCGTTCATTTCAAAGGATTGGGAAGTCATAGAGGCTTCAAAAGCATCGGATTGAGCGAGTAGAGAAGCCAATTCTTCGTCTGTCAAAGTAACTTCCATGGTGGTGCCGGTTACAACACACATGTGTTCGTTTACGCCATTATTGAAATATAAACATATTCCTTCAGGGTGATCGCTGATAAGCTTTGCCACTGTTTTTTCATATTCGGTGATGTTTAAGCCCCAAGCAAAATCGTATGTTAATCCGTAGGCGTTAGCGATCCAATCATATTTGCATGCGGCAGGGTCTTGAGAAGATGAAACTATGTAACTACCGTTTGAATAAGAGACTTCGGGCAATATAACTCTGCTTTTGCCAAGTGAAGAATCGTACCCCCAATAACCACTGTTTATCATCATAACCGCATAAGGATTTCCGTTCATGGTTACAGCGTTTACTGCACCTGACGTGTGCCCCGGAATATCCGGTACAGCTATTTTTGTTTCGGCGTTCATATTCTTTAGAACCATTGCAACGCTTGCGCTTGCGCAGCCGAAGCGATTGTAGCGATAATACATATCAACAGAACTGCAAATGCCGCCTGTAAACGTTGTGTTCTCAAGATTGTTATAGTAACTTGTTGTAATCGGCGATTCGGCAACTTGTGAGTAATATGTATATGTTATAGGATACACCCTCGCTCTTAAGATATAGTCAAGATTTCCCGTATCATAAATTTGAAAGCATCTGACTAAGATGTAAAACACATCACCAACAGAAACCGGATATGCCATTATTTGCTCAAAATCATAGGATGCTGTTCCAACAGCGAGTAATTCGTAGTCAGCATCATACAATTCAAGGTCATAGTCGTTAGCTGCCGGAATGTTACCAAGATGAAAATTCGCTAAACCGTCAATCGGTGAGGTGATCTTGTAAACATCAACATCGCTTTGGGAAGTAAACGAACCGTTGATTGTATAATCCGAATATATAGTTTGAGCTTGGGCAAAAGTATCGTTGGGGTCCTCTTCGGGAACTCTAACTGCGAAAGTTCCGGCTTCTTCTGCGCTTACAAAAGTGGCAAAGGGAGTAGTAAGCACAACGGCTACCAGAAAAATAGCTAAAAATTTCTTGAACATTATGTAGTCCTTTCTTTTATAGTATTTTAGAATATCCAACGAGAAAAGAGCAAGTCTCTCCGAGTATCTGTTTTTCATACCGGACACAGGAGCCCCGAGCGCCGATCGTATCGGAGTCGGACCGACGCCCCGAGACAGAGAAGATTTGCCTCTCCGTAAGGAAGTATCGACCGAAGTATTTCATTGGTTGTTTGCCTCGTTACTGAGCTTAACCGGTTTCCATCCGGTTTCCTCGCTGAGGACCGCCCATCCCGTGCCGGTGGTGGAGCAGCCGCCGCTGCGCGATTTGATCAGTTCATTCGCGAAAATTCCGTTCTCGCAGATCAAAACCTCATAGTAGGCGGGAAAGTCCCCCATGTCATAGTCGGTAACCGTTCCGTCCGGAACGGAGAAAAGAAGCACTTTGTTTTCCGGGACCGATTCCACAAGCTCATTGAAGTTATTGGTAAATTCCCGCGCATCCTTCTCCTGCAGATAAAAGGAGATGCCGTTCTGCGATTTCTGCACAAAGGAAATCTTTCTCCCCTCTGGGACGCTGTACAGTTGGGTCGGAATGCCGGTTTCGGTGTCAATGCGGAAAATACCGACTGTATTCTTGATGCCGTAAAGAGCGCTTCCGTCGGAAAAGGCGACGGTGTAGAGGAACTCCTCCGACACGGGACTTGCATTTTCAAGACGGGCATCGGCAAGGTAGAGTTTTCCGTCGCTCACATAAGCAACATCCCCTCCGACCGGAAGATAGAGTGTGCAGATCACTCCCTTTCCGTCCTCTCCGGAAGGCGCTTCAAGCTTTCCGTTCTCAAGATCAAAGAAGTAGAGGCGGTATCCCTTTTCGTTTTCTTTAACCTCGAAGTACAGTTTCTTCCCGGACAGGGAAAGGTGCTCAATGCTGTCCGCACTCCGGAAAAGCTCTTTCCGTTGCATACCGTACAGATCGCTCCGATAAAGGACATAGGTTCCTTCATCGGTCTGACCGGTTGCTGTATCGATTGGTTGATCTATATAGTAGAGTGCTTCGCCGTCGCAAACCGGGAAATCCATCCAAGTCATGTAGCGGATAAACGGACAGCCGCTTTGCGGACCGTGATCGCAGAGGGCGTCACCGCAGACCTTGGTAATCTCCCCCCGATTCGGGTCATAACAGTTAAAGTTTGATCCGCAGTAAAAGATCCCGCGCGGCGTCAGCAAAAAGGGGGTGAGATTCTCGGAATAGAGGGTGACTCCGTCTGCCCTCCACTGATAGGAAAAGTGCGGGACGGCAGACTTGCTCGCGTCGGGTGGGTCGGTCACCGGCGGATCGGATAATGCAGGGGCGGGCACAACCCGCGTACAGGCGGAAAGGGCAGCGACGGTGAGAAGGAAAGTAAGGATAAGAATAAGATATTGTTTTTTCATGTCGTACTCCTTTTCATCATGATATGCTCTGACCGGACAATCCTCCTGGCGGATAAAGGGCTCCTTAACCGATTATCCGATTCAACATTACCATATATTGTTTTTATTGTCAATATCATTTTATCGGTTGTATCAATATTAACAAGAAAGCCAATATAAGCATCAGAAGCAGCCTACTATAATTGTAATAATACACAAATACATAAATCGGGCGCACCAAAGAAGATACCCGCGCCGGACTCTCCGCAGAGGGTACCGCTGCTCACCGGTCATATCCGGAAGAATCCGAAAGGCTGCGCTCTCCGTCTCACCGCCGGACGGCTCTCATATACCAACGGGACCGGGACGATCATACGCCGAGCTGAGATGCCGCAAAGGCAAAAAGAAAGCTCCCCGAAGGAATGGTTCTTCCTTCGGAGAGCTTGTCTGAAACGCTTTTCTATTCATGCAGTTCAATGGGGAGTCCGTCTGGATCCTTCACGAAGGTCATCCGGGCGCCGTTAAACGAATCGGTCCGGATCGGCTCCGCAGGAAAGCCGTAGGCAGCAAGACGCTCCACAGAATCCGTAAGATCCGACACGAGAAAAGCAAGATGGCGAAGTCCCAATGCTTCCGGTTCGGTCGGACGCGCGGGGCGTCTCGGATCGATAAAAAGCTCGAGCGTAATCCCGTAACCGTCGAGAAAAAGAATCTCGTCTCCGCGGTAGGGACGCGGATGCGCCTCTCGCAGAGAAAATCCGAGCGCATCCCGATAAAAGCGGAGCGCCGCCATTCTGTCGGAGCACAGGACGGCGATATGATGAAGCGACTCAAGCATAGGGTACGTTCCTTTTCGTTTTCCACTATATTACTGCATTTTACCCCCGCTGTCAAGCAGCTGCGATTTTTCTTGACAGTTTCCGCCTTTCATGCTATGATAATTTTATTATTCTTTTATATAATGCGCTGTCCTGCCGGAACGAAATCCGGTCAAAAGACGGAATGAAGGAGCATAACCGTGAGAATCGTGATCAAAGTCGGAACCTCCACACTTGCCCATGCAACGGGGCGCCTCAACATCAGGAGGATCGAAAGGCTGTGTGAGGTGATGAGCGACCTCAAAAATGCAGGAAACGAGATTATCCTCGTCTCCTCCGGTGCAATCGGAATGGGTGTCGGTAAGCTGAACCTGAACCAACGTCCGGAGGATATCCCGACAAAGCAGGCGGCGGCAGCCGTCGGGCAGTGTGAGCTGATGTATACTTACGACAAGCTTTTTTCGGAATACAACCACACGGTCGCCCAGCTTCTGATTACTTCTCCGGATATCGGAGATCCGGTTCGGAAGGCAAACTTTCACAATACCCTTGAAAGGCTTCTTTCCTTCGGCGTTCTTCCCATTATCAATGAAAATGACACCGTGTCTACCGACGAGATTGAAATCGGAGACAATGACACGCTGTCCGCAATTGTAGCGGCCAATGTTGGCGCGGATCTGCTGATTCTTCTTTCCGATATTGACGGTCTGTATGATGCAGATCCTCACAAAAACGGAGAAGCCCATCTGATTCCGGTTGTTAAACAGGTCAATGACGAGGTAATGCGGCTTGCCGGAGACAAGGGCACGTCGCTCGGAACCGGCGGAATGATTACCAAACTCCGCGCCGCCCGCATTGCGAACGATGCTGGCTGTGAAATGGTCATTGCAAACGGAAAGGATCCCGCTGTTCTTTACGAAATTGCGGAGGGCAAACAGATCGGAACCAGATTTTTGAAGAAAGATCAGGGCTGAACGGATATGACAACAAATGAAATTCTGCTGAAAACAAGAGCGGCACGCGAGGGGCTTTTTCTTCTCGGTGCAGATGAAAAAAACCGCATTCTGCGCTCTATGGCGGAAAGCCTGGAGCAGGAGCAGGAAACAATCCTTTCCGCCAATCGGGAGGACCTTGAAAAAGCTTCCGGAACCGTCTCGGATGTCATGCTGGACCGGCTCCGCCTTACCGCTTCACGGATCACCGCTATGGCGGACGGTATCCGGAGCATTGCCGCCCTTCCCGACCACACCGGACGTATTCTATCGGAAACCGTGCGTCCCAACGGTCTTCGCATCCGGAAGGTTCAGGTCCCGATCGGTCTGATTGCCATTATCTATGAAAGCCGTCCGAACGTCACCTCCGATGCGGCGGCTCTGGCGGTAAAAAGCGGAAATGTCTGTGTGCTTCGAGGTGGGAAGGAAGCCTACCGCAGTTCATCCGCAATCGTACGTGCCCTTAAAAAAGGAATTTCCGCGGTCGGCGCCAACCCGGATATGATCAACATTCTTGAAGATCTGTCCCGGGCGAGTGCAACCGAGCTGATGCGTGCAGACGGGCTTGTTGATCTGCTGATTCCCCGCGGCGGCGCTGGTTTGATCCGTGCCTGCGTGGAGAACGCGACCGTTCCCTGCATTCAGACCGGAACCGGAATCTGCCATGTCTTTGTCGATGAATCTGCCGATCTTGACATGGCGTTGCGCATCATCGTGAATGCCAAGACCAGTCGCCCCTCCGTCTGTAATGCGGAAGAGGTCTGCCTTGTCCACCGGGCGATAGCCGAACGCTTTCTGCCCATGCTGAGAAAAGTTCTCGTTGAGGACCGTGCAGCTGCCGGCGAGATTCCCGTGGAGCTTCGTCTCGATGAAAGAGCAGCAAAAATCATTGACGGTACACCCGCCGGTCCCCGCGACTTTGACACGGAATTTCTGGATTATATTCTTGCCGTCGGAATCGTGGATTCAGTAAATGCAGCAATCGCGCATATACTGAAGCATTCCACCGGTCACAGCGAGGCAATTGTGACCGAAAGCGCCGAGAACGCTGCCCGCTTTACCGGCGGAACCGACAGTGCAGCAGTCTATGTCAACGCCTCTACCCGGTTTACTGACGGAGGGGAATTCGGGCTTGGCTGTGAAATGGGAATTTCCACGCAAAAGCTACATGC
>JAXFQY010000004.1:0-79497 GCA_034178705.1 Eubacteriales bacterium
CGGTAAAGTACCGCCGTCACATTCTCCGCAACACTGTAGAAATTCGGAAGCATGCCCGCAGGCAACTCTGCAAGAGTATCCAGAAAAATCCCCGCCTCATTGAGCGCCGCGCCGAGCGCCTCCGTATCGATGCTGTAGGTCTTCTCTCCGCACGCGGCAAAACAAAGCAGGATCGCGGCAAGCAAAGCAATCGCTATTCCCTTTTTCATCTTTCATTCCTTGTACGAGTCTGCCGTATGTGACAGCAGATAATCCCGCAGGATCCCGTATCCTTCCCTTGTGAAATGTGCACCGTCGACCGCTGCAAGCTCCTCCTTCAGATAACGGGAGCTGTCCCGGAGCGCCGCATCCCAATCCACATAGAAAACCTTCTCGTCCTCTGCTGCCTGTTTCAGCTTTCCATTGAAGATATCAATTTTCTCCAGGCTGTGCCAGGCAATGCCCGCAGCATTGTTCCGCGTCACCGGCGTGACCGACAGTATGTAAATCAAAGCATCCGGCTGCTGCTCGCGGACGGCATCCACGATCTCACAAACCTTTGTATAAAAGAAGTTATAGGATTCCCAACCAAGCTCGTTCAGACCGACAGCGATATATACCTTACCGAATTTCCCGTTCAACGCTTCAAGCGCCTCTTTCGCTGTCATTGCCTGTCCGTTTCCGCCGACAACATTGGCAGCGGTTGCAAACTGATTGACCTGGAATCCTTGTGCATAGATATACTCCGCATTCAGGACCCCTGCCGACATAAAGAAACCACCGATACGGGAATCTCCGAGAAAAACGGCATCGTCAAAGTAGGAAAGGCCTTTTGCCTCGCTTTCCGGAACCGGAGCTGCCCAGTCATAGGGCGTATCCGGTGCTTCTGTGGCCGGAGGCGTTGTTTCCGGAGGCGTTGTTACCGGATCCGTCCCGGGAACGGTTGTCTCCGGAGCGGGAAGTGTTGTTGAAGGCACAGCGGAAGCAGAATCTGTTGTTGTGACAGCGGGTTTCTCCCCGACGCAGGAGGACAAAAGAGAAACAGAAAGAAGCGCCGCAAAGACGGCAGAAAACATTTTTTTCATGGGATTCTCCGATTATTCAGGTTTTTCATAAAATTAACGGATCGTTCCGTCAAAACAGGAAAACGGTGTATCAGAACCGACACTCGGAATCAGGGAGCGATACTTCCGGATTAATTCCCGCTCCGAAAAATACTGACGAACACCCCGCACAAGCTGAAAGCTTTCGTGTCCTTTTCCGGCAAACAGCACAATGTCACCGGGAAGGGATTCGGCAAGCGCGGTCCGGATCGCCTCCTCGCGATCCTCGATAACGCGGACACGGCAAAGGGAACCGTCGAAAGAAGGAAGAATATCTGCACAAATATCCGATACCGGCTCATAGTCCGGATCGTCCGCTGTCAGAATCACTTCATCGCATAACTGGGCAGCAACATCACCAAGCTGTTTTCTCCTGCCGCGCGTTCTGCCTCCTACCGAACCGAAAACACAAACAAGTCTCTTCGGCTTATACTGGCGCAGCGCTTCGAGTACGGAGCGCAGCGCCATGCCGTTATGGGCAAAATCAATCACGAAGAAGCGATCCGATACAACAGGAACACACTCAAAGCGACCTTCAACCAGCGTCTCCCGCAAGACAGAAAAGGAAACTTCCGATTCGACACCGAGCGCTTCTGCGGCCGCAGCAGCGCACAAGGCGTTTATAATATTGAATTTCCCCGGCAAAACAAGCTCCAGTTCATGTTGAACCCCGTGAACCGAACAGTCCGCCGCAACACCAAGAAGTCCGCCGCGACGCAGAAAACGGATTCCGGAAGCAGAATAATCCGCGTCGCGCTGTTCCGAAACAGTCAATATGCGAATACCGGGAGGTGTCATATCGGCAGAATTCGGATCGTCGATATTGACAACCATCGTCTGCGCACCGTAATCAAAAAAGAGGGAGCGCTTAGATGCTTTGTAATGCTCAAAGGTCGGATGCTCCGCACCGCCGATATGATCAACACCCAGATTCGTAAAAATGACAACGGAGAAGGTAAGACCGTATACCCGGCGCATATACAGCGCCTGAGAGGAAACCTCCAGCACGACATGCGTTATTCCGGCATCCACCATAGCAGCAAGGTATCCGTTCAACTCGGCACTGCCGGGGGTCGTGTTTTTCGTGTCCGGTAGCGAAACATCTGCATAGCGAACACCGTTGCTGCCGATATATCCGGCAGCAATACCCGCGCGGCACAGAATGCCGCGAAGCATCAGTGCCGTTGTTGTCTTTCCCTTTGTCCCGGTAATGCCGATAAGCGTCAGTTTCTTTCCCGGATCGCCGAGAATTCTTGCCGAAAGCAGCGCCAGGGCTTTGCGGGAATCCTCCGCAAGAAAAACAAAAGCATCCCCCGGAAGCTCGTCCTGACGTTTTTCCACGACAAAGGCACGGCAGCCGAGGCGATAGGCAGACTGAAGATAATCATGACCGTCACTGACAGCCCCTTCCACAGCTACAAAAAGACAGCCGGACGAAACCCGGCGTGAATCATCGCAGACACGATCAACTGACAACTGCGGTATTGGCCGGGTCGCGCATCCCGCAAGCCCCGGAACAGCCAAAAGTTCTGAAAGCTGCAAAACGCACCTCCGGCAGCAAGATATTTTTCGAAGTTATTATACCACAGGGGTATATTCTTGTAAACAGTTTTCCCCTAAAATTATTTTTTCAAAAGGTATTGACTTTTCTTTGCGAAGCAAGTATAATAATGAAGCGACTTAAAAGAGCCGCGACAAAAAGCGAGAGTGGCGGAACTGGCAGACGCGCACGTTTGAGGGGCGTGTGGTTTACACCGTACGGGTTCAAGTCCCGTTTCTCGCACCAAAGCCGTCGATTTTATCGGCGGCTTTTGTAATATCCCTCTCTCTAATACTAATAACGAACAAACAGTGTACCGGGTCTGTGTTCGCAACGAATCCGCGTACGCCTTCCCTTCCCGTTTTAATCGGCAATCCAAAATACAGAATCTAGGGAGGATACACAGGAAACATGAAGGTTGTTGTAGCAATGGATTCTTTCAAAGGGAGTATGACTTCTGCCGCCGCAGGAGAAGCGGTGAAAAAAGCTGTTATATCGGTCGATCCCGAAGCTCAGGTCATCGTTTTTCCGGTTGCCGATGGCGGAGAAGGAACAGTAGAAGCCTTGTGTGCATCCAAAAACGGGCAGAATATCTCCGTTGCCGTTACCGGACCTTTGGGCGAAGAGCTCCAAAGTACATACTGCATTCTATCGGATCATACAGCTGTCCTGGAAATGGCAACTGCCGCCGGAATTACTCTTGTTCCTCCGGGAAAATTGAACCCGCTCAACACGACTACCTATGGTTTCGGACAAATGATTTCCGATGCCGTCCGACGCGGCTGCCGCCGTTTTATCATCGGAATCGGCGGTAGTGCCACAAACGACGGCGGAGTCGGAATGCTCCAGGCCTTGGGCTTCCGCTTTTACGATGAAAAGGACAACGAAATTCCTTCCGGTGCCAAGGGACTGAAAAACCTGAAAAGAATTGATGTCTCAGGTGCGATCCCCGAGCTGAAGGAATGCTCTTTCCGGGTTGCCTGCGATGTCACGAATCCGCTTTGCGGTCCCCACGGTTGCAGTGCCGTATACGGTCCGCAGAAGGGGGCAACAACGGATATGATTGCGTCCATGGATGAATGGCTTTGCCGTTACGCAAGAATATCGAAGCGTATCTTTCCCTGTGCAGACGACAATTTCCCGGGGGCAGGTGCTGCCGGCGGGATGGGCTATGCATTCCGGACTTTTCTGAACGCAGAACTGCAAGCAGGAATCGATATTGTTTTAGAGGAGATCGGAATCGAAAAATATATTCAGACGGCCGATATTATTGTCACGGGAGAAGGGAGATTGGACGGTCAGTCGATATCGGGGAAAACACCGATCGGCGTTGCCGGGCTTGCAAAAAAACACGGTAAAACGGCAATTGCCTTTGCCGGCTGTGTTACCGACAGCGCTATACTCTGCAATGACTATGGTATCGATGCTTTCTTCCCCATCGTGCGCGGAATCACCACCCTTGAGGAAGCGTTGAATCCCGCCGAAGCCGCAAAAAATCTGCAAAGCACCGTTACCCAGGCTTTCAGACTGATCTACACGCAACGGAAAGCGGAATAGACTTCCGGATTCTCCTCCCGATGCTGCGTTCCTTTGCCGTTCCCTGCGCTCTCGGTTCCGGAGGCGTTGATGCCGCGTGCAACCGTATGCTGTACTGCTGCAACGGGAAAAGAGTTTATGAAATAAATCTGCACCGTATTGTATCATGCGATCCTCTTCAGAAGCTGATGCTGCTTTTACCGATGCAGATTGATGTTTCGCATAATTACGCCCCGGCGGTTTTCCCGCCGGGGCGTAATTTGTTCAAAAACACGTAGGTTTTCAGTGTGCAATCTCGATCGTCACGGGCTGTAGCACAAACTGGGAAACGCCCACATTGCCTGCATTGTCACCGGTAATGTAGCTTGTCTTGCTGGCACTGACCGTATCATAGTTCTTATAGGAGCCAAGATAATAGTCATTTCCGGCCACATTCGCCGTAAAAATACCAAGATCCTTGTTCCATGTGTAAACGGTTGTCGGCGCGTCTGTCAGATGAACGCCGACCTTGCCCTCGGAATACTCATAGATCTCGATGTAGATCTTCTTTTCCCCCTCCATAAAGTAGAGACGGTAACCGCCTTCCGCAGCCTCAACATAGCTGTTTACCGCTTTGGAAAGCTTGTCGGTGGTGCCAAGATAATTGCCATTCATAGCACCGGAAAAATAGAGGCGCTTGCCGAGATTCTGCTGAACCAGAGAAAGCTTATAGGGAAGCTTTTCGATCGGCTCTGCCGCAGCCTTTGCCTCAACCTCAACCGTTGTGAGAGTAACCGGCTGAAGAACGAATTGAGAAACACCGATATTCTTCAGATTGTCACCGGTAATGTAGCTTGTCTTGCTGGCACTGATCGTGTTATAGGTTTTGTAGGTTCCGAGATAATAATCATCCCCCGCAACCTTCGCCGTCAGAATGCTCAGCTCCGTATTCCACTGATAGAAGGTTGTCGGAGTCTCCGTCAGTTGGACGCCGACCTTTCCGTCAGCATACTCGTAAATCTCAAGGTAAACTTTCTTATCTCCGTCCTTGAAATAGATACGATAGCCGCCTTCCGCCTCCTCAAAATAGACGTCGGCAGCCTTTTCTGCCTTATCCGTGGTGGCAAAGTATTTGCCGTCCATTTTTCCGGAGAAGTAAAGGGTTTTTTCCAGATTTGCCTGAATCAGATAGAACTTATACGGCGTATCCATTACAGGAGAGGAAACGGGCTCCGTGGAAATCACCGCAGCAGCCACGGTGCAGAGCTTGGCAACAAACTGGGAAACGCCAACTTTCTCCGCATTGTCACCGGTGATATAGCTGGTTTTGCTGGCACTGATTGTGTTGTAGGTCTTATAGGTTCCGAGATAATAATCATCCCCCGCAGCCTTAGCCGTCAGAATACCGATCTCCGCATTCCAGGTGTAGACCGCGGTCGGCGCCTCGGTCAGCTGTACGCCAACCTTTCCTTCTGAATACTCATAGATATCCAGATAGCTCTTCTTATCCCCATCCTTGAAGTAAAGACGATAACCGCCCTCAACCTCTTCGAGGTAAACATCGGTTGCCTTCGCGGCTTTGTCCGTGGTGGCAAAATACTTGCCGTCCATAGCGCCGGAGAAATAGAGCGTCTTACCGAGAGAAACCTGTTCGAGAGCAAATTTATACGCAGTGTCCTTGACAGGCTCGGTCACCGGCTTGGCAAGATAAAGATCGGTTGCCGCTGCGTCAACCTTAATTTCAAAGACCTTTGTATCGGTCACATTCCCGCTCTTGAGTGTCGCCGTGATCTTCACCACAGTGTCCTCTTCCGGAAGAGTAATAACAAGCTTGCCATCCTTCACAACCGCGCAGGCACTGTCGCTCTCCCAGGTTACGGAAACCTGCTCATAGCCGGCCCCTTTGGAGATCAGGCTGATTTCGGTATCCTCCGTTGCGGCAGAAATGAGGTTCAGATTCTCCTTCTCAAAGGCGACCATACCCGCATTATCCTTTGCGGGAAGACTGATGTAGTTAAAGGCATTCCCATCAACCGGAGTAAGATAGAACGCGCCGTCGTAAATGCAGAGCACGCCGGTCACATCCGCAGTCCAGCCGAGGTGGCTTGCATGTCCCTCTTTGAATGCGGTCTGCTGATCCTTATCAAGCGGGCAGACCGAGGAGGAAATACGAACATAGGACTCAAGATTGCCGAGCTTGAACTTGTAGTAGCCGCTGGATGCATCAGAACCGGTCACTTCCACGCCCTTCACAGTGACAAGAAGCGCCTGCTCGCGAACCAGGGCAGCATCCTTCAGAGAGTCGGCGCTCTTGAACTTTTCAGTCCAGTCCGCCGGGGTAATCTCGGTTTTCGCGGAATCCAGGATCTCAACCTTGGCATCGATAATTTCATAGGTTCCGCTGTAGGTGTCCTTCGTACCGGTGACGCGGATCGTCATGCCGATCTCCAGCTTATCGTCGGTCACGGGATCGGTCGGCATATTGTATACGTAGTAACCGCCGTCTGCATCCTGCAGATAAAGTCCGTTCGAAGAGTTGCCCTTGGACTTGGCAATGATACCGGTGACAACTCCCTTGACAACGACAGAGGTATCATCCTCGGTGGCAATATACTCTGCAAAAGTAAGCTCCTTATAGGCAGGAATCTTGCGGTTGAAGGTAACGGAAACGGTCTTTCCGTTTGCGTCCTTCAGGGTAGCTGTCAGAACATACGGGATTTCGGTCGGCGTTTTTGCATTGACCTGAACGGTGACCATACCGTTGTCTCCCTTTGTGATGATCACGTCATCCGAAACGGAAGAGGTCCACTCGACATCGTAGGTCACGCCGTCACGCACAACCTTTCCGACCAGCTCGTAGTCAGAAGGAGTCGCTTCGGATTTATCCTTGTACATAGCGTACAGGTAATCCTTCGCGGCGTCGATTCCGTCCACAGTCTTCTCGCCGCAGGAAATACAGGCGACAAGGCAGAGCGACAGAAGCAGAACAAATGCGATGATCTTTTTCATGTTTTTGCCCTTTCTTTAATGAGTTGTAATATCTTTTCCGGAAAACACCTTGATCTGATAGGCGCCGGAATAGATGTCGACAATGCCGCAGACGCTGATGGTTTTCCCCTTGTATGCATCCGCGGTAATCACGGCACCGGTCTCATCCCTGAGGACTGTTGTACGAACAACAACGGTTTTTCCGTCTGCCTCGCAGGTCAGAGTCATGGCGCCGTTCGAGGAACTGTCCGCGCCGGAGGTCGTATAAACATCCCGTACAAAAAGCCCGTCCATTTCAATGGAGGTAGCAAGTGCCAATTCGGCATATGCGAACTCCTTCTCCCCATCATGCGTTTCAAGGGTAACTGTGCCCTCAGTAAAGGTTGTGGGGTCTGTGCGCAGATAGTCCGGTGCATGACCGGTGCTGATCAGGCGGATGTTGGAGGGATCATCCGGTTTCATGACACGGTAGGTAAGACCGGAAACCTGGTAGGTCCCTCCCGCCTCATAATACTGCACGGTTCCGACAATTCTGGAAAGATTCCCGACCGAGAGAATGGAAAGCCCCTCTCCCGTCAGCCCGAAACCGTAATAAACGGAAATACCGAAAAGCATTTCGGTCTCGCTGTCGTAGGACTCAATATAAATGCTGTTGCCGTCATTTACGGTGATCACGCCCTCGAAGGCCACCTTGGAGCCGACATAGGATGCAATGTTTGACCGCAGCTCCCTCAAATCAAGCTCAATTGCCTCACCGTAATAGAAGTCGGGGTCCTTTTCTCCGGAATAAAGATTCAGTTTTTGCTCTTTCGCCTGTGCGATAGCCGCTACACAGGTCTTTCCGTAGCGGTTATTGGCAGCCGAGGAGGCAATCGCGAGACCGTTCTGCAGAAGCTCAATATTCAGATTGCGGTACTCCTCGGACTCCGAGGTGCGATACCAGACCCACGCAAGATAGCGGGAACCCGTGGAGTCCGCTTCCCACTTTTCCGAATCCGACTCCACAATAATGGAGGAAGCAGAGGAAAGCTTATCTTTTGTAAAGCTCGAGGCTTTCTTCCCCCACTCCTCAATTTTCCCGGTGGATTCCGGCGTATTGACCGCAAGATAGCGTGCCTTGAGAACGCCTCCCGGAATCACACTGGACGGAACATAAAAGTGCGTGGTATCCCCGTCAATGAAGGTTTTCACGGTGACCTGCTGTTTGGCGGTCGCGGAGCTCATATCAAGCCGGACGGCAGCGGCATAATCGATCCTCTGCTCCGGCAGATCCACCGTCTCCTGCGGCTTCCCTCCTCCGCAGGAAGCAAGAGACAGGGACAGCAGGAGTGCCGCCAACAGGGCGGTAAAAATGCTTCGGATTATCCTTTTCATATAAAATCCGGTATCAGCCGTTGTATTCGCACTCGTTAATCGCGTTCTTGAAAGCATCGGCAATCATCTTGTCGACATTGCCGCCGTCATCCGCCGCAAGGCAGGCAGAGAGAAGCGAACCGACCTGGTCGCGCGCAGTAGAAGAACCGTTGAAGGCGGGCGAGGTATAATACGCCTTCTCCTGCTGCAAACAGATCTTGGCACTCAGTGCGGAAATGTACTTACCGCCGTCCGCATTGGCAAGGAAATTCTTGTAGGTTTCGTTCTGGGCAACAGACTTCAGGACCGGAACATATCCGGATGCCATCGAAAATTCCGCCTGGAACTCCACACTGGTAATCAGATACTTCACAAACAGCCAGGAAGCAACAACCTCCTGCGCATTATCCTTTTTAAAGATACAGACGCTCGGTCCCTGTGAGATTACCTTCGGCTGCTCGGGATTGACCTGAGGAATTGTGGCAATACCAACCTCAAACGGATATTTTCCTGTTTCATCCGCTGTCGGACGCTGATGCGTTGCACCCGCCGAGGAACCGATGGACATATAGCTCTTTACACCGGTTTCCGCCGTAAAGAGGCCGGAGGTATAGGCACCGTAAAGCTTCTGCGTGGTCAGGTAACCCTTCTGATACCACTCGCGGAAGGTCTTAACAAATGCACGGTTGGTTTCGTTATCAAAAAGATAGTGGTCTCCGGTCGCACTTGTGTAGTCAGAGCCGTACTGCTCGCACATCGTAATAAACCAGTTGCCCTCGCTGTCGTAGCCGAGAGGAATCGAATTCGGGTCGAGCTGCTTGATCTTTGCACAAAGCGTCTCCATTTCCTCCCATGTGGTCGGCACGGTGAGATTGTTGGCTTCAAAGAAGGTCTTGTTATAATAGAGAACCTCGGTGGACTTTGAGAACGGCATCGTATACATCAGACCGTCCCCGAACTGCTTTCCTTCGTTATAATACCCTTCAATGAAATCCGCCTTCTGCTCTTCCGTGAGGCCGAGCGTTTCCTCGGTCCCATCCGCGCGCTTGACGCTAATCGTGCTGTCGATCAGATTGTCAAGTGTCGCAACGGCGCCGGCAAGGTTGTAAAGTGCAACATGATCCGGATAGCAGTAGGCGATGTTCGGCTGCCCGCCGACAGTAATCTCCGTGCTGATCTGGTTGCGGACATCATCATAGCTGCCAACCTGCTCGGAAGCGATATGGATATTCGGATAAAGCTTGTTGAACTCCTCAATGTATAGATTGAGAACATCGCTGAGGTTGGAGCCCATCGTATGGTAGAAAGTGATGGTTACATCGCTTCCGTCGTAACCGGCTTCCGGTACCTCAAAGTTCGGCGCCGCCTTTGCTTCACCGCAGGATGCAAGCATGGACAGCCCCATCGCAAGGACAAGAACAAACGCAAGAATCTTCCGTTTCATAATTTCCCTCCTTAAATTTATGTTTCCGGGTCTTTCGACCGTTCAACCTTTGATACCGCTCCTGCTTACGCCCTTCATGATATACTTGCGCAGGAAAATGAAGACGAGGAACAGGGGAGCAGATACGATGGCAACCGCTGCCATCTGTACAGGGTAATTGACATCGCCTGTTGTATCGGTAAAGGCATTGCGCAATCCGTTTGTAATCAAGCGGTGTGCGTCGTCGTTCGCGACAAGGCGCGGCCAGATATAGGAGTTCCATGCTCCCATCATTTTCAGAATGGTAATGGAAATCAGTGTTGGAAGTGCGAGCGGAATCATAACCTTCCAGAGATATTTCAGATCACTGGTTCCGTCCACTTTTGCAGCAAGGTACAACTCATTGGGGATCTGCATGAAGTTCTGTCGCAGCAGGTAGATATAGAACACACTGACAAGGAACGGAACGATCAGAACCGTATAGGTGTTTTTCCAGCCGAATGTCGTAACGGTTCCGTAATTGGTAATGGTAAACAGCTCACCCGGAATCATCATTGTCGCAAGCAGCGCGGCAAACAGCGCATTTTTGCCTTTGAACTCCAAGCGCGCAAACGCAAAAGCCGACAGCACGGTGATAACCAGGGAAAGCACAGTGGAAACCAGTCCGACAATCATCGTATTGATAAAAAGCCGACCGAGCGTCGCCTGACTGAATGCCGTCGCATAGTTGGACCACAGTACCTGCCGCGGCCAGAAGGTCGGAACGCTCATACGGTACTCATCCAGACTTTTCAGCGAGGAGTTAATCATCCAGTAAAACGGAAACAGGACAATCAGCGCCATCGCAAGCAAAAAGGCGTACAGCAGAAACTGAACCAAAAAACGTACAATCTTCTGCTTGACCGTTTCACGGCGCAGATCTCTTTCATGCATTGTTGCTGAAGCTTCGTTTTTCATCCGGCACCTCTCAATAATGCACGCGCTTCTTGCTGACCTGAAGGTTAATCAGAGTCACGACAAGAATAATCGCGAAAAGGATAAGGGCGGCGGCACTGGCACGTCCCTGCTGATTCGTAGACAGGGAGTCATAAATAAAGCCGACCATGGTATTGAGACGCCCCGCGTCATCAGCCGGTCCCATGGATTCTCCGAAAATACCGACGATGCTCGTGTATTCTTTAAAGCCGCCGATAAATCCGGTAATAATAACATAGGCAAGCATAGGGGAAAGGAGCGGAACGGTAATCCGTGTAAAAATCCGACGCCGGCTTGTTCCGTCTACTCGCGCGGCATCATAGTACTGCCGGTTGATGCTCTGAAGTCCGCCGAGCAGGATCAGGATCTTGAAGGGCAGCGCATTCCAGACAATGTAGACAATCATGACCGTCATATTTGCTGCATAGGAGGATCCGGCATTAATCCAGTTCACCGCCTTGCCGCCGAAGAATTCGATCACGTTATTGATAATACCCGCAGTAACAACGATTTCATTTTCCGTTCCGAAAAAGCTGCCGACGATGTTGAACATCGCAGCAAATACCATGCCGATCGCAATGGAGTTTGTAACATAGGGAAGGAAAAAGATCGTTTGCAGCAGCTTCTGCAGCGGCTTGATGGAATTCAGACAGACCGCAATGAGAAGCGCAAGAAAGGAGGAAATCAAAACCGTCGGCACGCAAAGCAGGATCGTATTTTTCAGGCAGGAAAGAAAACGATTATACTGCGCAACCTTGACAAAATTTCCGATTCCGAAGGAGAAGGTCTGCCCGCCCACAGCCTTCAGCCCGCTGTATCCCTCGAGAAAGGCCATCCGAACCGTATTGATAATCGGCCAGACGGTAAAAACAAGCAGAAGCAGAATCGCGGGAAGCAGATAAAGCCATGCCTTCCACTGGTGTTTGCTCTCAACCATCTTATTTCACCTCGAAATAAAGCCTCTCCTCCGTATCATCGGAGAACAGGAAAACCTTATGGGGCTTAAGAGCAAAACGAACGGAAGTAGAGCCCGAAGCAATCCGGTTGTCTGCATCAATAATCGAGCGCACCGTCGGATTGATGCTGTCTGTATGCTTGGATACAACGCTGACATCGCGTCCCATCACCTCGACCCCGCTCAGCTCGCAGCAAAGCGGTCCGTCCTCTCGAAGCAGAAAACCCTCCGGTCGGATTCCGACCGTAACCTTCCGATCTCCGACATCGGGTACCTCCAGTACCGGAGCATCGCCGATATACAGCTTCCCGCCGCGAACCGTTCCGGAAAAAAGATTGATCGGAGGGGTTCCGAGAAACTTTGCAACAAAAAGGTTAACCGGGTCATCATAAACGTTCTGAGGCTTTCCGATCTGCTGGATCACGCCCTTTTTCATCACAACGATCCAGTCGGAAATGCTCATCGCCTCCTCCTGATCATGGGTAACAAAGACGGTCGTGATCTTCGTCTCCCGCTGAATGCGGCGGATTTCCTCCCGCGTCTGCAGGCGAAGGCGAGCATCAAGGTTGGAAAGCGGTTCATCAAGCAGAAGAACGCGCGGCATCTTTACAAGTGCACGTGCAATGGCAACACGCTGCTGCTGCCCGCCTGACAATTCGCTTGGCTTGCGGTCCATCAGATCATCGATCTGCACAAGGCGTGCCGCATAATAGGCGCGCTCCAGCATTTCCTCCTTTGTAAGCTTGTCCTCCCCCTTCAGGTTCTGCAGAGGAAAGAGAATGTTCTGCTTGACGGTCATGTGCGGATAAAGCGCGTAATTCTGGAAAACCAGTCCGACGCCGCGATTTTCCGGAGCCAACTCGGTCACATCATCCTCCCCGAAGAAAATCTTCCCCGAGGTCGGCTTCTGCAGCCCGCTGATCATATACAAAGTCGTGCTCTTGCCGCAACCGGAGGGACCGAGCAAACCGATCAGCGATCCGTCCGGAATGGTAAAGCTGAAGTCGTTGACCGCCACGACCTCTTCCTTCGACTTCTTGTTCCGGCTCGGGAAAATTTTAGTCAGGTTTCGCAGTTCTACTTTCATACATGCACTTCCTTTATGTAAGCAGTGAATTAACAGATCAGTAGGGCTCGCGTGCGGCGCGCTCTGCCGCCGCTTTCTTTTTATACTCCAGCATATCCTCGGTTGTCGGGAAGATCAGCTGACTGGAAAGATCAACGCACACAGTCCCGGCAAGCAGATCATGCAGCAGACTGTTTTCACGGGTTGCCGCCAGTAAAACGATCTGAAGCAGGAGGATCAGTCCGAGAACGATCACTCCGACGACCCCAATGGAATTGAACCAGATCATAATACCGATCAGAACCGGGATCATCGTCTCAATGGTGTACTTGCCAAGCACAGTACGCACAAAAAGCTGCAGATTGGAAATCCGGACACCGTCAGTGCGCATCACAGCAATTCCGAAAATCTTTTTTCCCACCGTCTGTCCGTTCCGGAAAGCCATCGGAAGGAAAAACTCCAGAACAAGATACGCGCAAAGAATTCCGAGTGAGGTAATCAGCAGGGTCAGATTCAGAACCATTCGATAGCAGTGCATCGCCTCCGCGTCCTCCAGAAGAGCACGGTAAGCGGTATCATACGCATCCCGTGCCTGCTTGTTCAGAGCGTTGTACTGCTCTTCGGTCAGATCGAAGGTCACACCGTAACGTGCTTCATAGGTACGGTAACTGTCGTCAAGACGAGCGGCATAACTGTCATAACCGGTCGCGGCGGAAAGAAGCCATCCGAAACCGGCAGCAAGAATGGAAAGAAGAATCAGATCAAGCAGAAATGCCGAAAACCGTTTCAGCAGACTTGCTTTCTGCACATCGTAGATCATCGGCTGCCTCACAAGCTTTCCGGAGACCGGAAAGAATTAAAAACTGCGAAATCGGTACGGGACAGAGACAGGGGTGTCACCGAAAGATAACCGGAGGCAATCGCCCCGGTATCAAAGGAGGGATCCTCCGTTTCGAGATAACGGCACATCCCTTCCTGCGAGTAAAGTGCCTCTCCCTTCGGAACAAAGCGATCGGTATAGCAGGTTCCTCCCTGCCGGGTCCATCGAATCCCATGGGGATCCGGGGGGATATTCACATTGAACACACGGCACCGCTCAAGCAACCGGTTGGAAACCAGAAAATCATAGGCTTCTTCAAGATGATCGGAAATTCCGTCAAGACTGTCTGACGCACCGGCAGAAAAGGCAACAGCGGTCAGTTCCATCCGCGCTGCTTCGAAGGCGGCACCGACTGTACCGGAAAAAGCGATATCATCCCCGGCGTTATAGCCCCGGTTCACACCGGAAAGCACAAGGTCAAAGCGTAGACCGAGTCCGATAACGGCATACCGGACACAGTCAACAGGGGTTCCGTCAACCTCGTAGGCTTTTCTTCCGGAGAAAGCGTCGGACGGAAGGATCCGGATCGGCTCTCCGATTGTAATGGAATGACTTTTTCCGCTCTGCTGCCGCGCGGGAGCACAAATCACCACTTCACCGAGGCTCTCTGCCCAATCCGCAAGAGCGCGAAGTCCGGGTGCCTGAATTCCGTCATCGTTTGTGATCAGAATCTTCATAGCCACCCCGTGTTTGTTTCCTTATAGTTTTTCAGCTTTCGGTCCGCCTCTCTCAACAGAGCACGAACCTCCTCACGGCTGAAAACCGTCGCACCCGCCGCATTGACATGCCCCCCGCCGCGCCAATGCTCGGCGATGTCGTGTACCGGGAGAAAGCGGGAACGGAGTCTCACACGGATTTCCTCCTTTTCCTTGTTCTCAATAAAGGCAATCCAGATCAAAGAGCCACGGATGGAATCGAGAAAAGATACTGCTGTTCCCGCCTGCTCCTGAGACAAACCGAATTGTCGCTGCATCGCATCGTCTATCAGAATATAAGCAACCCCATTTGCCGTAATCTTCATTTTCCGATAAATATATGCCTTGAATTTGAAATAATCGAAATTCTCCAGATAGAGATGAGAAAAAATCGGTTCAGGATCCACCCCGGTATCCAGCATTTCGGCAGCAAGCCGGAGAGTATCCCCATTCACTTCGCGATAACGGAAACGCCCCGTATCCGTGACCATGCCTGTGTACAGAAAGGTTGCAGCGCGGCGGGAAAGCTTCAGCTCCTCCGGATACAGCGCGCGAAATGCAGCAACCATTTCGCAGGTGGAGGCACGGCCATCCTCCACAAGGGAAAGATCTCCGTATGGCTCGGTATCAATATGATGATCTATCTTAATGGTTTCCCTGGCAAAGCGATGCTTGGAATTTGAAATTCTGCCGAGCGTCGCTGTATCTAAAACGATCAGCAAGGCATCTGCGTATGCCTCATCGGGAAGCTGTTCCTCCTCCTTACCGAGAAAATCCAGATATTCTGAGCTGTCTTCGTTGATGACAAAAATCTCCTTATCGGGATAGCTGTCACGAAGAATCTCGCGCAGGCCGAAAGTGGAACCGACGGCATCTCCGTCGGGACGTATATGGCGGGAAAGAATAATCCGATGATATTGACGGATTTTCTCCAGAATCGCCTGTGTCAGTTTTTTATCCATTTCCTTCCTCCGCAGAAAGTTGATCAAGCTCGGCCAGCATCCGCATGGCGGTTTCCCGATCCGGAAGCGTTGCTCCGCTCGCCTTAGCATGTCCACCGCCGCCGTAACGCACGGCTATCGGATTGATGTTATACCGGGAGGAACGCAGCTCACAGAGCACGCCTCCTTTGTCTTCGGTAAAATTGCACCAGATATCCGTTCCCCGGATATCTGCCATGGTATTGACCATTCCGCGCGACAGCGAAAAGGCATCTGTGCCGAGCGCCTCGACCTCTTCCTCTGTTGTGTAAAGATAAGCGACGCGATGTTCCGTAAAACGAATCTTCAGAATGAAGGAAGCGCGCATTTTCATCCGCTCGTAATCGTCGGAATACAGTGCTGTATAAATTCTTCCCCGATCGATTCCCCGCTCACACAGCATGGCAGCAAGTCGGAAGGTTCTTGCAGAAACGGAATCAAAGCGGAATCTTCCGGAATCGGTAACCATTCCGGTATAAAGTGCTTCCGCAGCTTCCTGCGGGATCTCAAGCGAACACGCCTCCGCAAATGCGGCTATCAGTCCGCAGCAGCTCTCAAAGCCGGAATCGACAACTTCGGTATGACAGATCTGTTCAAGAAACAGATGGTGGTCGATGCGCACGGTTTCCGCAGCCAGCGTATAGCGGGCATCGCTGATAAGCGCCGGAGAGGAGGTATCCAGAACGAAAGCAAGCGCCCCGCTGTACTCTTCATCCGATATCTCGTCCATCTCAGAGCCGGAAAGAAAAGAAAAGCGCGGCGCAGAATCCCCGACGGCAAAAATACGCTTTCCGGGGAAATTCGCGCGAAGAATATGCTTTAATCCAATCTGGCTTCCGATTGCGTCACCATCCGGATTGCGATGCCGATGGATCACGATCGTATCATAAAGCCCGATCGCTTTCCTCACGCCGTCAAACATACTTCCTCCGCATATTTTTTATTTGTTACTATTATAACATGAGTTAACACAGATATCTACATACAATATCAACGAAAATCGATTTAGTTTTATTGCAGATATTCCAAGAATCCATCATTTTTCAGTCGAAATAGCCCTGATACCGGATTTTTGTATCGCGCCAAGGGAAAAAATACCGATACAGATCCAGAAAATAGTCATCGGTCATACTGGCAATATAATCCGTTACAATCCTGTCCGGCTCCTCGTTTCCGTAGGAAGAACCGCGCAGAGCCTGAAACCGCTCGACATAGGCAATATGGTGAGTAAAAATCGGGGATTCCTTTCTCCCCTGCACAAGATCGTCAAACAGCCTCTCATACAGCTCCGCCATCATCGGACGCACCGTTTCCGCAAGGCGCCCCTCCTCCGTCACGCGGTTGTAAATCACCGCGTAATTCTCCTGTCTCGACTGCATCATGGCATCAAGGTAGCTGCGATCCAGCCGGATATAGGGCTTGCCGTAGCTGTTTTCGATCAGATTGACCGCCAGATTATTGACGATTTCGGTATTGGAGGCGCCGATCACATTATTTTGGAAAGGATCCTCCCGGATAAAACCGGCGCGCAAAGCGTCCTCCCGATCTTTGCCGAGATAGGCAATAATGTCGGAAATGCGGACGACAATCGCTTCCAGCGTTGTCGGTGTGATACGGGTTACATAGGTCCGGTCTTTCTCGCAGCAGGAAAGCACACGGTCAAATTCAGCAAAATCCCCGATCGGTTCCGGAACATACTTTTCACGGTCAAGAAGAAAATTATGACTGCACAGTCCCGTCAGGGTCTGAAGGGTAATATTATAAGGATAGATACGGTCAAGCACACGCGCCGACTGCGCCGCATGGCAGAAGTGTCTGCCGGTACGGGCAAAGGAAATTTCATCAAGAAAGCGCTCTCCCGCATGGGCAAAGGGCGTGTGTCCCATATCATGTCCGAGCGCAATAGCCTCGATCAGATCCGTGTTGAGATTCAAAGCAGCACCGATGGTCCGAGCGATGCGGGATACAAGCTGCACATGCAGCATTCTGTGCGAGACATCGTCGTTCTTGACAAAAGAAAAGACCTGCGTTTTGTCGGAATACCTGTTATAGAAGGGGCAATGCATAATCATTTCGGTATCGCGTGCATAGGCAGATCGCCATCCGGTATCAACAATTCCCATGCTTCCGTAGCGATAAACCGCAGCGCTGTCCGGACATGCCGTCCGCGGATACGTTCCGGTGGCACGTTCGGTTTTCATTCTTGCTGTCAGCTCTGCCGACAGGGTATCCAGCTTCATCATGACCTTCTGTCCTCCGGACAACATTATAACACCTTCCGGCACTTTGAAAAGGGGCTTTTTGTTTTTTCTCCATTATTGACAAATTTCGATGCACCCGATTAGGAAAAACCGCCGAAACCGATTGACATAGTAAAATCCCGGTGCTATAATGATGCGTATTTTAGAAACAGAGGCGATTTTATGTCAACTACACAGATTCTTCTCAGTGTCTCCGTTTGCCTGTTTGTAGGGCTGATGATGACACGCATTCTGAAGCGGCTTCATCTTCCGGACGTTACCGCCTATCTGATCGGGGGCGTCCTGATTGGCTCCTTCTGCCTCGGACGCTTTGTTATAGGCGGATACAGCTTCGGTTTTAACAGCGAAATTGCTCCGGTTGAGGCCTTCACCCTGATCAGTGATGTGGCGCTCGGCTTCATTGCATTCGATATCGGAAATGAGTTCCGGCTTCAGGATCTGAAGCATACCGGCAAAAAAGCAACCATCATCGGCATCGTGCAAGCGCTTACCGCAACCCTTCTTGTCGATGCGGTGCTGATCGGTACGCATTATCTCCTTCTCTCCGTTACCGGAACCGATTATCTCCCTCTCCCTGCTGCTATTCTTCTCGGTGCGATTGCAGCGGCAACGGCACCGGCTGCAACCCTTATGGTCGTGCGTCAATACAAAGCGGAAGGGCCTCTTACCAACCTGCTCCTGCCGATTGTTGCCCTTGATGATGCCGTCGGACTGATCGTTTTTGCTGTCTCCTTCGGTGTTTCCAAGGCGCTTTACGGCAGCTCGCTCAGTGTGATCTCCGTCGTTGTAGAGCCGCTGCTTGAAATTCTGTTTTCCCTTCTTGTCGGCGGCCTGTTCGGAGCGGCACTCTCCTACATCGAACGGATTTTTCATTCCAGAAGCAACCGTTTGACTCTGATGATCTGCTTTGTCTTTCTCACGATTGTTGTCTCCAAGCTCAGTTTTACCATCGGCGCCGTTACCCTGCGCTTCTCTTCTCTTCTCACTTGCATGATGCTCGGCACCGTTTTTTGCAATCTCTGCAAAACCTCGGAGGAGATGATGGAGCGCGTGGAGCGCTGGACAAAGCCGCTTTTTCTGCTTTTCTTTGTTATCAGCGGCGCAAGCCTTGATCTCAGCGTCTTTACACAGCCGATTTTTGTGTTGATCGGCGTGATCTATATCCTTTCCCGCTCCCTCGGAAAATATTTCGGCTCCATGGGCAGTGCCAAAGCAACCGGCTGTGAAGAGAGCATTGTCAAATATCTCGGAATTACCCTGTTGCCGCAGGCTGGCGTCGCGCTCGGCATGGTAAGCACGGTCTCGGCCGATCCGGTTTTCGGTCCTTCCCACATCGGAAACACCGTGCGATTCATCGTTCTTTTCGCCGTCCTCGTTTATGAAATTGTAGGACCGGTCATGACCAAAGATGCCCTCACAAAAGCAGGAGATATCAAGGCAAAGCCGGAAGGCACAACCGCCCGCCGCGAAAATCCCCGTGTTTCTTGAAAATCTCCTGGGTATTGCCTTTCCGCAGGAATATTGGAAACACTCAGCGCTCAGAAAAAGCAACGGAGAACAGCGATCGTTCCGACCGCTGTTCTTTTCGCGTGCAAGGCCGCTCCAAGCGCCGCAAGGTGCACTGTTTTTTCTCTTAACGTTTTTGCTTTTCTCTCTTGACAAATTCTTACCCGTATGCTAAAATTTTGTCTGTAGGGGAGTAGTCAGCACCTTTCGGTGCGATAACGCCAACACACGGATCTTCGGATTCTGGCTTATCTTAAAAGACGAGACTTACCGGGTCGGTAAGTTGCGTCTTTCTTTTTTTCCGTTACGGCCCGACACCACGCCGGACAGCGGTTCCCGGTATAATCCATTCAGAATCCGCAAAAATAATCAAAAAGGAGTGTCCCGATTCATGACCCATTACCTTGAACCGAAGGAAAAGGTTCTGCAGGACCTCGGCACGGATGCCGGAGGTCTGAGCAGTGCAGAAGCCGCCAAGCGCGCAGAGCAATACGGCAGGAATAAGCTTGCTGAGGGAAAGAAGGAGTCTCTTCTCCACCGTTTTCTCTCTCAGCTTGCCGACCCGATGATCATCATTCTTCTCGTTGCTGCCGTAATTTCTGCGGTGACCACTATCGTTTCCAACCAGGTAAACGGCGGAGGCGAGAGCTTTGCTGATGTCTTCATTATTCTTTTCGTTGTTATTCTCAACGCTGTTCTCGGTGTCATTCAGGAAAGCAAGGCAGAGGCGGCAATTGAAGCCCTGAAGGATATGACGGCAGCTACCTCCAAGGTTCTGCGCGACGGGAAACAGATTACGGTCCGCAGCGAGGAGCTTGTTCCCGGCGATATCATCCTTCTGGAAGCGGGAGACTCCGTGCCCGCCGACTGCCGTATTCTCGAATGTGCCTCTCTGAAAATCGAAGAGGCTGCCCTCACCGGTGAGTCGGTTCCCGTGGAAAAAACCGACGATGTTGTCTCCCATGACGGGAAAGAAGTTCCCCTCGGAGACCGCAGAAACATGTGCTACATGGGCAGCACCGCCGTTTACGGACGCGGCACTGCCGTTGTCTGCGGAACCGGAATGAATACCGAGATGGGAAAGATCGCCTCAGCGCTTACCGCAACCGAGGAGGAGCAAACCCCGCTGCAAAAAAAACTTGCGGGACTTTCCGTCGTTCTCACCTGGATCGTCCTCGCCATCTGTGTTGTGATTTTCGCCGTGGAAATTCTGGAAAGCTTCGTGCTTCAGGGAAGCTTCCCCGCGTTCAGCGAGCTGCTTGAATTCTTCATGGTCGCTGTCAGCCTTGCCGTTGCGGCCATCCCCGAAGGACTGGCTGCAGTCGTGACAATCGTCCTTTCGATCGGCGTCACAAAAATGTCCAAGCGCAACGCAGTCATCCGCAAGCTGACCGCCGTGGAAACGCTCGGCTGTGCGCAGGTTATCTGCTCGGACAAAACCGGCACTCTTACCCAAAATAAAATGACCGTGGTTGACCGTTATACAAGCGACGAACGACTGCTTGTCACCGCAATGGCGCTCTGCTCCGATGCGGAATATGACAAAACAGAGGGCAAGGCCGTCGGAGAACCTACGGAATGCGCCCTCGTCAACGATGCTTTCACGCTCGGATATGACAAGAATGAATTGAAAACCGCCGAACCGCGTATCGGAGAGGTTCCCTTCGACTCCGGCAGAAAACGCATGACCACTGTCCACTCTACAAACGGAAAGATTCTCCAGTATACCAAGGGAGCGCCCGATGAGCTTCTCAAATGCTGCAGCCGGATTCTGACAGCAGACGGAATTCTGCCGCTGGACGATACCAAGCGTGCGGAGATTGCCGAGCAAAACAAAGGAATGGCAGACAAGGCGCTTCGGGTTCTCGCTGCCGCCTACCGGGAGCTGGACGTAACCCCTGCGGAATATACGGCAGACGCCCTGGAAAAAGACCTGATCTTTGTCGGGCTTTGCGGCATGATCGATCCTGTCCGCCCTGAGGTTAAGGCAGCGATCGAGGAGTGCAAGGAAGCAAGCGTCCGTGTCATTATGATTACGGGCGACCATATTGACACCGCAGTTGCTATCGCACGGGAACTCGGGATTCTTACTGACCGTTCCCAGGCAATCATGGGAATGGAGCTGAACTCACTCTCCGATGAAGAGCTTGACCGTGTAATCGATCGGTACAGCGTTTACGCACGGGTCCAGCCGGAGCACAAGGTCCGCATCGTTGAAGCCTGGAAACGCCGCGGCATGATCACCGCCATGACAGGAGACGGTGTCAACGATGCCCCGAGCATCAAGGCTGCCGACATCGGAATCGGCATGGGAATCACCGGCACAGACGTCACGAAAAATGTCGCCGATATGATTCTTGCGGATGACAATTTTGCCACCATTGTTTCCGCGGTCGAGGAAGGCAGAAAAATCTACGCCAACATCCGCCGCGCCATTCAGTTCCTGCTTTCCTCCAACCTCAGTGAGGTGATCAGTGTCTTTGTCGCAACACTTCTCGGCTTTGTGATTCTCAAGCCGGTTCATTTGCTGTGGATCAACCTCATCACCGACAGTCTCCCGGCGCTGGCCCTTGGTATGGAGCACGGAGAAGCCGGAATCATGCGGCAGAAACCGCGCAGCTCGAAAGAAGGGATCTTCTCCGGTGGAGTCGGTTTCGATGTCGTCTATCAGGGATTGCTTGTATCCGTACTGACTCTCGCCGCCTATCTGATCGGTCACTATATGGAAGCAAATGAATGGGTCTTCACGCAAAGCCGCGACGGTATGACCATGGCGTTTCTCACCATGTCGATGGCGGAGATTTTCCACGCCTTCAACATGCGTTCGCGCCGCGGGTCCATCTTCACACTGAAGAAGCAGAATGTCGTTCTGTGGGGTGCAGCCGCCCTGGCCTTCCTGCTTACCGCCGGTGTCATCTATATTCCGCCGCTTGCCAGAATGTTTGACTTTTCAACCATTAGCCTGGCAGAATATCTTGTTGCCATGGGACTTGCTCTATCCGTCATCCCGCTGGTTGAGCTTGTCAAGTTGCTCCAGAGGCTTTGCGCAAAAAAGAAATAACACTTTCAGGGAAGGACGCCGATCGGCGTCCTTCCCTTTTCCCCTTCCTATGAAGCCGGTTTGCAACCGGTCAATCCTTTTTCTATGACCGAATTTCGATAAAACGGTCGATTGATGCCGATTAACAGAGAAACAGGAAAAAAACCGGCCTTTTCATGGCAGATTGACTATTGAAAAAAGGAAAAAAATACGGTATACTAAATAATATTACGGCTATGCTCCGCACAAAGGAGGAGACAATATGCGTAAGAAGGCAAAGATCGATCCTACCGTCCGAAAGGAAACCCTGTATATCGGGGTCGCCGTGCTGATACTCAGCGCGCTGATGGAAGCCGTGTTCCTGATCATAGGGAAATGGGATTATACCGTGCTTCTTGGTAATCTTCTCAGCGGCTGTGCGGCGGTTCTCAATTTTTTTCTGATGGGCATCACGGTACAAAATGTTGTCGGGCGGGAGGAAAAAGAGATTGTGTCCCGAGTCCGTCTTTCTCAGGTTCTGCGTTATCTCATGCTTTTTGCTGTTGCCATACTTGGGCTTCTTCTGCCCTGCTTTAACCTCTTCTCGGTTCTTATCCCCTTATTTTTTCCCCGCATTGCCGCATCTTTTCGTCCGCTCTTTCTGCGGCAGAAGGACAAATAAATCCCGGTGCTTTACCCGAAAGGGGGTGAATTTTTGAAAAAAAACAAACGCGCTTTTCTTGCTGTTGATATTCTGTTGCTGATTTTGATCATTCTTCCCATCATCGCAGCCATAACACTCAAGGTGCTCTTTACCCCGGCTTCGGATGAAGTCCGGATTGAAGGTGCCATGATCTATTATACCCTGAAAATGCCCTTTCTCGGCGATTTTCCGATTACGGAATCTCAGATCAATTCCTGGCTTGTCATGCTCTCCGTTTTTTGGCTCTGTCTTTATCTGACTCACGGTCTGAGCGTAAAAGGAGGCACTCGCCGGCAGGTTCTTGCAGAATGGGCAGTCGAGCAGACGGAAAAAATGGTCGCAACCAATATGGGAAGTCATTTCGGCGGCTTTGCCCCGTTTATTGCCGCCGTTATGGTTCTGTCCGCCTTTTCCAGTCTTTTGTCTCTTTTCGGTCTTTATGCTCCGACGTCGGATATCAATATTGTCGCCGGCTGGGCACTGCTTGTCTTCATGCTGATTACCTATTATAAATGTAAGTGCGGTCCCCTCCAGTATCTGAAGAGTTTTGCGGAACCGGTTCCCCTTCTTGCGCCGCTGAATATCATCAGTGAGGTTGCGACCCCGATTTCCATGGCATTCCGTCATTACGGAAACGTGCTTTCGGGCGCGGTCATTTCCGTCCTGCTTGGTTATGCGCTGACCTCACTGTCCAAAATGCTTCTCGGCTGGCTTCCCGGTGTCCTCGGAGAGATTCCCTTGCTTCGCATCGGACTTCCTGCTGTGCTCTCCCTTTATTTTGACATTTTCAGCGGTCTTCTTCAGGCCTTCATCTTCGCTATGCTGACCATGCTCTATGTTTCCGGCGGCTTCCCCGTCGATCTGTACGAACAGAGACAAGCAAAAAAGAATGCTAAAAAACAGGCAAAAAATCAAGCATAAACAAAATTATTTTCGGAGGAAAAAAACATGTTGGAACTTGCAATCGGAATTATTCTCGGCGGCTGTGCTCTCGGTGCCGGCGCCGCTATGATCGCCGGTATCGGTCCCGGTATCGGTGAAGGCAACGCAGTCGCAAAAGCCTGCGAAGCCATCGGCAGACAGCCGGAGTGCAAAGGTGCCGTTACGACAACCATGCTGATGGGGTGCGCAGTTGCCGAAACCACCGGTCTTTATGCGCTTGTTATCGCAATTCTTCTTATTTTCGTCGCACCGGGACGTTTCGTGAACATCCTGCTCAATGCCATCAAATAAGGAGGCGTACCGTGCAAAACCTGGATGTCATTTCTGTCAACCTTTGGCAGATCCTGGTTTCTCTGTGCAATCTCCTGATTATCTTTCTGATTCTGAAACGATTTCTCTACCAGCCGGTTAAGCGTATTCTCACCACGCGTCAGGCAGAGCTTGACGGGCAGTATGCCGCGGCCAGGGAAGCGCAGGATCGGGCGGAAGCCGATCGCCGTGCCTGGGATGAAAAAATGCAGACCGCCGAAACGGAGGCTGCTCAGATTCTAAAAAAGGCAACTGAGCGTGCAGACCGCCGCGGCGAACAGATTCTTTCCGACGCACGCGGACGGGCAGACTCCATTATCCGCGAGGCGGAAATGCAGGCGGCATTGGAGCAGCGCAAAGCGCAGTCCGAAATCAAGCAGGAGATCGTGGATATCTCCGCTCTTCTGACCGAAAAGATGCTTCGCCGGGAAATCAATACAGAGGATCACCGTACGATGATCGATTCCGTCCTGTCGGAAATAGGTGAAAAGCATGACGGAAATCAGTAAGGAATATGCAGTAGCGCTCTTTTCCCTTGCCCGGGAAAAGGAAGATCGCATTCTTCCCTACCGCGATGCTCTCCGCCGGATACTCTCAGCCTTTGAAGAGCAGCCGGAATATATCTCCCTGCTCTCTTCTCCGAGCATTCCGATCCGGGAGCGCCGCGCGCTGATTGAACAGGCATTTGCCGATTCTGTTCCGGAGCAGGTTCTGTCCTTTACCGAACTGCTCTGTGAAAAAGGGCATCTGCGTCTTTTCGAAAACTGCGTCAAAGAATATGAGGAGCTTTGCCGGGCTGCCAGCTCGGTCTCTTCCGCGCGTGTTGTCAGCGCAGTTCCGCTGACCGACGGGGAGAAAACAACCCTGATTGCCAAGCTGGAAAAGTTCAGCGGTCACAGGGTGGAAGCACACTACGAAACCGACGAGACGCTGCTCGGCGGGGTCACCGTTTACATGGATGACACCGTAATCGACGGCAGTCTCCGCCGGAAATTAAAACAAGTAAAGGAGGTGCTCGGTAAGTGAGTACGAGTGCGTCGGAAATCAGCAGCATTATCAAAGAGCAGATTCGTGCCTACCGTACACGCACCGAGATGGCGGAAACGGGAACGGTCATTCTTGTGGGTGACGGAATTGCCAGAGTCTACGGACTTCGCAACTGTATGGCAAGCGAGCTGCTGGAGTTTGAAGACGGCAGTTTTGGCATGGCACAGAATCTGGAAGACGAGACCGTCTCGGTCGCTATTCTGTCCGATAAAAACACAATCCGTGAGGGAACTCAGGTTCGCCGAACCGGGCGCGTGGTATCTGTTCCGGTCGGTGAGGCACTTCTCGGGCGCGTGGTCGATGCGCTCGGTCAGCCGATCGACGGAAAGGGACCGGTTACCTGTCGGGAAACCCGTCCGATTGAAGCGGAAGCACCCGGAATTATTGAACGGGAAAGTGTTTCCGTTCCGCTTCACACCGGCATCAAAGCAATTGACGGTATGATCCCGATCGGACGCGGTCAGCGCGAGCTGATTATCGGAGACCGCCAGACCGGAAAAACCGAAATCGCGATCGACACCATCATCAATCAGAAAAACAGCGACGTGCTCTGTATCTATGTCGCGATCGGGCAGAAGAACACATCGGTTGTTCAGCTTGTGAATGAGCTGTCCCATTACGGCGCGATGGAGTACACCATTGTCGTTTCCGCTTCCGCATCGGAAAGTGCCCCTCTTCAATATATCGCCCCCTATGCCGGGTGTGCTATGGCTGAATACTTCCGCGAAAAAGGCAAAGACGTCCTCATTGTTTATGACGATCTGTCGAAGCATGCGGTTGCCTACCGCGCACTCTCTCTGCTTATCCGGCGTCCGCCGGGCCGTGAAGCATATCCGGGTGATGTCTTCTATCTGCATTCCCGTCTTCTCGAACGCGCTGCGTGCGTTTCTGAGGAATACGGAGGCGGCTCTATCACCGCGCTTCCGATCATTGAAACGCAGGCGGGTGACGTTTCCGCCTATATTCCGACAAACGTGATCTCCATCACCGATGGACAGATTTTCTTGGAAACAGAGCTCTTTCACGCCGGGATCATGCCCGCAATCAACCCGGGTATATCGGTCAGCCGTGTCGGCGGCTCCGCTCAGCTCAAAGCAATGAAAAAGGTCTCAGGCGAGTTGAAACTTCTCTACTCCCAGTACCGCGAGCTTCAGGCGTTCTCCCAGTTCGGCAGCGATCTTGACGCCGATACCAAAGCGCGTCTTGCGCTTGGGGAACGAATTGTCGAGGTTCTGAAGCAAAAGCGCAATTCCCCCGTTGAACCGGGTTGCCAGGTGGCGATTCTCTATTCCGTGATTCACGGTTACCTGAACGACACACCGGTCAATAAGGTCAGCGAATACGAAGCCGAACTGTTCGATAAGCTGAAGTCGGAATATGCCGACCTGCTTGAACGGATTGAAGCGGGCTTCTGGGACCCGGAGGATGAAGCACAGCTGAAAAAGGCTCTTGAAGAAATGAAGGTGCAGTAAGATGGGCGCAGATACCAAAGCCCTACGAACAAGAATCAAAAGCGTTGATTCCACCCTGCATCTGACCAAGGCAATGGGATTGGTTGCCTCCTCCAAAATCCGCCGCGCCAATGCCCGTATGACGGCAAGCCGTGCCTATGCGGGAGGGCTTGAGCGGATGATCGAGGTCCTTGCCGGTTCCCCGGAATGTCAGAGAAGCCCTTTCATGAGAGCAACGGGAAGCAAAACCCGTCTGATTGTCATTGCCGGAGACCGCGGTCTCGCAGGCGGTTACAACGCAAACGTTTTCCGCCTCATCCGGGAATATCCGGACGCGGAACTGATTCCCATCGGGAAACGCGCCTGTGACCGATTCGACCGTGAATCGGTCTCCTCTGAGCATTTCAGCGCCACTGACGCATACAGTCTTGCAAAGCGCCAGTGTGCAGACTTCGCCGAAGGTTCCTATGACCGTCTCGGCGTTGTTTACACCCATTATGTATCGATGATGACGCAGGAAGCATCCGTCAGGTGGCTTCTTCCCCTCTCAGCGCCGGAAAAAAAGCAACCCGGTACCGCTCTTTTTGAGCCGGATGAGCTTACCGTGCTCAATGCCGCACTTCCGGAATACCTTGCCGGTCTTCTCACCGCGGCGGTACGCGAAAGCTTCGCATCCGAGGTAGCAGCACGCCGCACGGCAATGGACAGTGCAGGAAAGAACGCACAGCAGATGATCGACAATCTGCAGCTGCAGTATAACCGTGCACGTCAGGGCGCCATCACGCAGGAAATTACCGAAATTGTTGCCGGCAGCGGCAACTGAAAGGAGAACGGAATTGGCAAATGCAAGCAAAGGCAAGGTATGCCAGGTCATGGGACCGGTTGTTGACGTCCGTTTTGAGGATGGCAGCCTGCCGTCAATCTACAACGCCCTGCTGATCCCGATCGGAGATCGGGAGTTGACCGTCGAGGTCGCACAGCACATCGGCGACAATGTTGTCCGCTGCATTGCAATGTCCTCAACCGATGGGCTGCAGCGCGATACCGAGGCAACCGACACCGGAAAGGCAATCAGCGTTCCCGTCGGGCGCGAAACGCTTGGCAGAATCTTCAACGTCCTTGGCAAAGCCGTCGATAACCAACCCGATCCCGAAAATGTCGAGCGCTGGAACATTCATCGTCCCGCGCCGGAATTCGACGAGCTGGCTACCTCCACGGAGATTCTTGAAACAGGCATTAAAGTCATCGACCTCATTTGTCCCTATTCCAAGGGCGGAAAAATCGGACTGTTCGGCGGTGCCGGAGTCGGAAAAACCGTCCTGATCATGGAGCTGATCAACAACATTGCAAAAGAACACGGCGGTCTTTCTGTCTTTACCGGAGTCGGTGAGCGTACCCGTGAGGGAAACGACCTTTATAACGAGATGAAGCAATCCGGGGTTCTGTCCAATACCGCCCTGGTCTACGGACAGATGAATGAGCCTCCAGGAGCAAGAATGCGCGTTGCGCTTTCCGGTCTGACGATGGCAGAATACTTCCGCGATAAAGAGGGGCAGGACGTTCTCCTCTTCATCGACAACATTTTCCGCTTCACGCAGGCAGGCAGCGAGGTTTCCGCTCTGCTCGGCCGTATGCCGTCCGCCGTCGGTTATCAACCGACGCTCGCCAATGAGATGGGCGCGCTTCAGGAACGGATCACCTCCACGAAGAAAGGCTCCATCACCTCGGTTCAGGCCGTTTATGTTCCCGCAGATGACCTGACCGATCCGGCGCCGGCAACGACCTTCGCTCATCTGGACGCAACGACGGTTCTCTCCCGCTCCATTGCTTCCCAGGGAATCTATCCCGCGGTCGATCCTCTGGAATCAACCAGCCGCATCCTATCCCCCGAGGTGATCGGCGAAGAGCATTACCGGGTCGCCCGCGAGGTGCAGCGCATTCTTCAGCGCTACAAGGAGCTGATGGATATCATCGCCATCATGGGTATGGATGAGCTTTCCGAAGAGGACAAACTGCTTGTTCAGCGCGCACGCAAAATTCAGCGGTTTCTTTCTCAGCCCTTTACCGTTTCGGAAAAGTTTACCGGTGTTCCCGGAACCTACGTTCCGCTGTCCGAAACCATCCGCGGATTCCGTGAAATCATCGAGGGCAAGCATGACGATCTGCCCGAGTCCGCCTTCCTTCTTGTCGGAACAATTGATGAGGCGGTCGCGAAAGCGAATAAGGAGTCGCTATGAACACCTTCCGGCTGATTGTGTCCACACCGGACGGAAACCTGTTTGACGGCGAAGCGGAAATGCTTTCCTGCCGGGCGGCAGACGGAGATCTTGCCATCCTCGCCGGTCACATTCCGCTGATTACCTCTGTACGTCCCGGAAAATGCCGGATCACACTGCCGGACGGCAGCGAGAAAACAGGCACGCTGGACGGGGGCATCCTGACGGTTGCGGAAGATGCCGTCACGCTTCTTTCTGCTGCCTTCCGCTTTTCCTCCAGCTTTTCTTAAAAGAAAAGCTGCGAAAAAGAGTTTTTTCTGATCTACGCCGCAAAGGGCATTCATCCCTTCGCGGCGTATTTTTTCTCACGAAGGGGCGACACTGTTATTATGTTCCATCTTCGCTTTCAAAGGATTATCTGCTTTTGAAAATCACAAAACGGGAAAAGGTTTATGTAATGGTGGAATATCGAGTCTCCGCACCGGCAGATATCACGGAAAAATTAAGTGAATGCGACGCTGAGCGGTTGCAGACGCTGATTTGCCGATATTCGCTGTATGCCGACGGGCAAAATGCCCTGCAGGAAAGCTTCATCAACAAGGGATACAAAGAGATTCAATACTACGGAAAAACCTACTAACGCCGGGATGAACATGCCGAAAACAATCCCGATAAGCGAATCATCGGATATGAAATCGCTTTTCTGCAGGACGGAAACCTGATCCTCCTGCATCTTACGGCCGTTGATACCTTTGAAAACAGGATGCGGCACGCGGATGTCATCAAAATCGATATTCGGTAAATATCTTAAATTTTCCGGGGGGCTTCCCTGAACAAAGGCGGGTAAGTGCATGCGCTTACCCGCCTTTTTCAAATGTTCTTCAAATGTCCCTCTCCCGCTTCTGGGGCCCCGACCAGCGCACGGACGGGGAGCCGGTTCCCCGTTTGCCGGAATCCGGTGTGAAAGGCGTCTCTGCTTCCCCCCGACATGAAACCCGCGCTGAGAAAAAAGAACGGTGCAGCGCCCGTTTCCTGAGCTGCACCGTTTTTCTTATCGCTGCCAAACCGTCGGGCGGCTTCGCCTCAGAATAAAGAGGCGAAGCAGTTTATTCTCGGATTTTCTAAGCGGTCAACACAGGTCGGCGCGTAGGCGCAGGCGGAAAACCAGAGAGGAAAGGCAGAACGCGCCAAGCGCCCAGAGGGTGCAATTCAGCAAGGCACCGCCGGGAATGGCCTGTCCCGCAAGCGCCGCCCGTGCAACTTCGACCGCATTTTCAAAAGGAAGTATACGGCAAAGCACGCCGAAGAAATTTCCTTCCGGAAAAACCGAGGAATCAAACCAGATACCGCCGAGAACCCCACAAAGCGAAATCAGAATGGAACAGCAGGGCGGCGCCGCTTTTTCTCCCAACAGGGCTCCAAACAAAACTCCCAGCGCAATAAACAGTACGGCACAAGGAATGAGAGAGAGAATCGACAGCAAAGCGTTTCCGATAAGAAGGCGTTCCCCCATCACGCCTCCGATCACCCCGCCGGCAAGATAGGTGACAACCGCCTCACCCGCCGAAACGAGGAGCAGCGGAAGTATATAACCCGCGACAAACTCTGCCGGGCGCATTGGGGAGGAGCAAAGGCGCAGCAAAAAAGCAGAGGACCGATCCTTGGATACCGACAGGGTTGCAAGCAGCATCACAAAGGAAAGGGCAAAAACGGCAATTCCCGGCGTAAGGTTCCGGATTTTGAAAATCGTCATCCCCGCTTCCGGTGGAATAACGGAATCAATTGCCGTCATCATCCCAAGCATTACAAGCGGAAAAGCAAAGCAGAAAAGGTAGCTGAGCGGATCCCGCAGCAGCTCCCGCAGACACCGTCCGGCAAACGCGAAGGCGCGTTTCATTGTTTTTTCCCCCCTTCCGCAATAGCAATAAAGGCCTCTTCAAAGCGGTCCTTACCCGCAAGCCGTTTCAGCTCTTCAGCTGTTCCGCAAGCGGCAATTCTGCCCTGTACCATGATCGCAATCCGGTCACAGAGTGCCTCAGCCTCCTCAAGATAATGCGTTGTCAGAACAACGGTAACTCTGCCCTTAAGCATTTCTGCCGTTTTCCAAAGCTCACGGCGCGCAAGCACATCCAGTCCAAGGGTTGGTTCATCCAAAAAGAGAATCTCCGGCTGCGTAATCAAGGCCATCGCAATACTCAGACGTCGCTGCCATCCTCCGGAAAGCTTCCCTGCCCTCTTTTTTTCCTGCTCTCCGAGAGCAAATTCCTCAAGGCTGTGGGTAGCGCGTTCCCGTGCTTTCCCTCTGTCACAGCCGTAAAGACGCGCCATCAGCTCAAGATTCTCCCGGACAGTCAGATTCGGGGCAACCGCCGTCTCCTGGGGGGACAAATCGGTGATCCTCTTCACCTGCTCCCGTTCAGTCAGAATCGACCGTCCGCCGAGAAACGCCTCTCCTGATGTCGGACGCGCCAGGCAGGACAGCATCCGCACGGTCGTCGTCTTTCCGGCGCCGTTGACACCGAGGAGCCCGAAGAACTCCCCCTGAGTCACTGAGAAATCAATTCCGTCAACCGCCGTAAAGGCACCGAAGCGCTTTGTCAGCTTATCCGCTCGGATTGCTTCCATTTATTTGTCCTCCCTGCCAAGCTGTGCCGACAAAATCTGTTCGCGAATTGCGGCAGCCTCTTCCTTTGGCGGGATTGCCATTCCCTTATCCTGCCGCGCAAGAATCAGCAGCTCATCTCCCGGTCGGATCCCCAGCATGTCGCGCACCGTTTTCGGAATCACAATCTGTCCTTTCTCCCCAACTGTCGCAGTGCCCATAAAGCCTTCCTTTTTCTTTTGTTCCATTGTGCCCCCTCTTAGTATAATTTGTTATACTTGTTATAACATGTTATACTTTTGCTGTCAAGATGGTTTCTGTATTTTTATCAGCGAAAACGGAGATTTTTCGGATCAGTACTTGACAAAAGCGTATGCATTTGCTATAATAAATCTCGCGTTGCTGATGTGTGCCTTTAGCTCAGCTGGATAGAGCAACTGCCTTCTAAGCAGTAGGTCGTGGGTTCGAGTCCCCCAAGGCACGCCAATCCTATATGGTGGGTATAGCTCAGCTGGTTAGAGCGCCAGGTTGTGGCCCTGGAGGCCGACGGTTCGAACCCGTTTACTCACCCCATAAAAGCCGCTTGTCGGCTTTTTTCTTTTTTGCTTTTCTTCCCGATTGACCGAAAAACCAATCTGTCCGATTGCTTTCAAAAAACCGGAAAGATCACTCCCTGTTCTGCCCCGGACTCTTGACCCCTCCGGTCAGCTTTCTTTTTTATGAATATATAAAAGCAAGTCAGCAGCACGGCGCAACGCCATGCTGCTGACTTGCTTTCAAGCCAAATAATCTGCCACGGTCATGACCGGGCTTAGTGCCTGCTATCCTTCCGGATAGCGCTTATTCCTGTGTTTTCTTTTTTGCTTTTGCCGTAATCATTACCACCATAGAAGCAGAAGCCAGCGCCGCAGCGACAATAACCCACATGGCGTCTCCGGTATCCGGGGTGCTTTCCCCAGCACCCGGAACCGTTGTTGCAGGTGCCGCAGTTGTTACAGGTGCTTCTGTTGTTACCGGCGCTGCCGTTGTCTCCGGCGCTTCGGTTGCAGTCTCTTCGACGCGATCAAAAATCGCCGCAATCTCGGCAAAATTCGCGTTTGATTTCACTGCTGCTCCATAACGAAGCAGGGTTCCCTTAGTTGCCGTAAAGGTTTTTCCGGGCGTATAATGGCAGCACCATTCAAATGCGTTCCCATCGTTACCGCCGAAGGTACCGCCGAGCCAGGTCAGCGTAAAACTTTCCATTTCAACATTGTTTGTACAGCCATAGAAGTTATCGATATGCGCGTTTTCTTCCACTGTTACATCCACTTTGCCGAGCACCACTCCGTCCGGGTAAGCGGCAGAACCGTGCAGAACCGAAACCTGTGCGTTTCCGCCAATTCGAATATGGGCAGTACCTGTGTAATTACCGGCAATGTTGCGGGAAAACGGAACAATATAAATGCTGCTGCCGGACAAAACCGTAATATTCACATCTTTGTCCGAGTCAAGGGGAGGATCATCCTGCCCACTTTGATAGCCGCCGAGAAGACAGAATGCTTTCGCGATATTCTCGCCGGTCATGCTTGCGCCGGTCATCGTAACACCTTCTCCCACAGTAAGCGGATGATGCTGACCGATTACAAGCAAATTGGTTCCCAAAGCGACAAAGTCCATATTTTCAAATCGTGTATCGCCCCAACAGACAAAACGTGCCGGCTTAAACTGATAGCTTGCTCCTTCGGTACGATAATCCTTGCCGCCATATACCGAGGTAAAGGTAACGGAACCGGTATATTCCTCACACCAGTTGAAGGTCATCTGCTGCGTGAAAACCCCGCAGATAACGATTGTACAATTCTTTGTCAAGTCAAGATTTTCATAAGCGGTAAAAAGATCATTTGTTGCTTTGTCAGGCGAGGAACCGTCTCCGGTTCCGGAATCCGAAAGAAAAACAACATTGTCCGCCGCTGAGACAGAGAAGGCAGGAACACAAAGGAGAAGCGCGAGAAAAACAGCAAGAGAGAGCCTGAATCGCTTTTTCATCATAATTTTCCTTTCTTGATATATGAATATTTTTTCGGCTGCGCCGGAAAAATGCAAAGAAGTTGGAAAGATCAATACCGATCCTTCACTGTCAGATATTCCGCTTTTTTGATCAGTACATTTCCCTTTCCCGTACCGATCTTCAAAGTATGGGTACCGGATTTCAGGAGAAGGCGCACGGAAATGCTGTCTGTCGCTGTATAGATCTTCCCCTGTGCCGCTGTTGCGGAAAACCCGATTCCCCCGTATTTGCGCCCGTCCACCACCAATTCTTCGGCAAGAATGCTGGACGGATTTTCATAGGTAATCCGCAGGAGTTGTTCTGTATTCTCCCGTCCATCCGGAATGTCCAAAGCCACAAGCTGTCTTCCGGATGCATCGAGCTCTCCGAGACTTCCGCCTGCAATCAGCGTCTCTTCTACGCGTACAAGGAGAAGTTCATCAATTCTGCCGGAGCAAGCCGCGCTTTTTGAGGCATCTCCGTCAACTCTCTCCACGCGGAAACCAAGCTCAGCCGTTTCGGCCTCCGCACGGAAAATCAACTCCCGACGCACGGTATTCTGCGCTTCATATTTCGTTGGAGCGGTCACAGAGTTAGCACTGACGGCAACCGTTTTCCCGCCGCTCCGAACATAAAGATAGCCGTTCACACCGTCAGCGGTACAGAGGAACGCCGAGAAACGGTAGCTCGCCCCCACAGTCAGTCCTTTTATCGTGGTGCAAAGCTCTGCAGTTCCGTATAATTCCGCAGCATACTCGCCGGTTGTCGCCAGATTTCCGACCTTCACGGTTCCCGTGTTTACCGTGTAACCGGTCAGGTCTCCGGTCTCAAACCCGTTGTTTTCCGGAGGTATTGCATCATACCGCAAAAGCGTTTCTTTGGGAATATAGTAAATGCCGTCACAGATGTATCCGCCGTTCTCGACCAGAACAGATTCAAAATTCGTGCGGTACTTTTCTATGATAGCCGAGATCTTCATCCTTTCCGGAAGCTTCATTGCGCACATCCAGTAGCCGGTCTTATCCCCCAGCGGACGATTCACAAATACCCCGTTCCCATCCTGCCAGACATATTGATTCACCGTCTCCGGGTTCTTCTCCATTCCGCCGATAATCGCAACTACGGAAAGTGCAATTCCCACGGTACTCTCACAATCATACCCTGCAAGGGAGCCGATCCGGCAGGTCTCGGTATAGTCACCTTCTCCGTAGAGCAGATCGAGCAATACGAATCCCGCATTGATTGTTGAGTCGGTCATTTTGGTCTGTCCCGCCAGATAGTGCCGGCGCTCCAGTTCCGAGTACGCGGCGCGCCAGTTATCCGGATAGGTCCGGTACAGCTCGAAGACTTCATCAACAACTGTAAGCTGATAGGCACCTGTAGGAAACACCTTTTCCGCTTCCCGGATCAATGTGGGAATATCCTTTTCAAAATAGGCAAGTGACATCATGACCGCAAACATCTGCGCCCACCCCACATTGTCCCGATCCCCGGTGACCGAGGCGCACATACCGGAAAGACGAAAGGCGGTCTCCGGCATCCCCGCGGCATCCATACCGAGCGTGTCTGCTCCAAGATAGGGCTCTGTACAATAGCTGTACATATTTTCAAACTCTGCGTTTCCGGAAAACTGCGGCAGATATCCGTTGCGATTGATCAAGCCATATGCCCCGACCGTACGCTGACCGCCTCCCATATCGTAAACATCATACTTTTTCCAGCCCTCGCTCACCGATCGGGAGCATAATGTTCCGTATATTTTGTACATATCCGCCAGAATGTACTGATTGACCACATCAATTCCGAAGTCATCATCATTCCAGACCTCCCACAGTGTGCCATCCGCATTTTTCAGCAGTTTGACCGTGTGAGTCTTATGTTCGTTTTTCTTTGCATACGGTCCCTGACACATCGCAAACCAGCTGTCCGGCATCGCTACTCTTCCGCGTCCGCCCGGAAGTGTCACGAATTCATAGCCGGAAAGGGTTCCGACCAGCTGTGCAAGAAAACCAGCCGTTGTTTTATCCACATATTCGGCTACGGAGAGCAGCCGATATTCCTCTGCCGGAAGCAGGAGTTCTTTTCCGTTTTCATCTCGTATTAGATAAGTTGCTGCGGTTTCAGCGGATTTTTCGGTAGTTGTTGTATCTCCCAAAGCGGAACCGCACCCGCAAACAGAAGCAAGCAGCAGTGCAGAAAGCATCACAACCGCAAGGTTTCTTTTCATTGTCATTGTTCCGGTTTGAACAGTGCGTCGTTCAGCTTTTGAATCGAACGTTCTGCACTCCGCTGATAGGAACGCCATGCTGAAGAGAAACTTGTGGAATACGCCTTTGAAAGATTTTCAACCATATCCTTCATTCCACCGATGTTGAAAATATAACCGATGTCGAAAATACGGTTCTCCATCTCAATGGTGATCATATTATGACTTTCCTCATCCTGTATATAGGTTCCGACAAGGGTCTTTGTGTAATAGGCGGGGGTCACCATCTGCCGGGAAATATAGGCAAGGTATTCCATGATGGCGGAAGTACGTTCGTCATTTTCGGTAGAATTCGGTACACAGACAAACGCGGCGTCCCATCCGCCGAACGGGGTATAGTAGCGGCTCTGTGCTTCGTCCAGTTTCGGAAGCGGCAAAATGCCGTAATCCAACTGTGTATCCCGGTAATACGGGAACATTACATGCTCTCCGAGTCGGAAAAGGCAATGCCCTTCAGCAAACATTCCTGTGGCGGAAAGTCCGCCCGTAGCAGTCTGTCCGTTATAGACATGCTCCCGGTCCTGGGTCAGCTCAATAAAGCCGACAATGGCATTTTCCGCTCTCTCCGTTCCGAGCGTAAGCTCTACCTTTCCGTCCTCTCCGATCTGCGCAAAACGCTCGCCGGACATATTCAGCGCCGCGACAACCGTACTGTGGATATAAACCATACCGTAAAGATCGTTGGAATCCATCTTATCGTCAGCGTTAAGATCTCTTGAAACCGCGGTAATATAGGATTTCATTTTGTCGAAGGTCCAGGTCCCGTTTTCCACATCCTGATAGGGCATATCCCATCCCTTTTCACGGAACATGGTTTTGTTGAAAACCATGTTGTACATGGCAACCGTCGTTACAAGGCTGATGTCTCCGGTCGTGAAATACAAGCGGTCATTCACGGTTATATCCCTGTTTATATTCTGATCCCACCATTCCCGATCCAGGTCGAGATACCCGTAAGTTCTCAGATCACGCAGATCACCGGAGGTAGTCAGCGTGCCGCAATCGTATGTGGAAATGATCCCCATATCATAGTTGGAATCCCCGGAGGTGTTTGCTTGGCGGATCAGGGAAACTCCGCTGTTGGTTGATTTATAATCCTCAATTCCGGTAATCACGATGTCAAGCCGTGCCATGGCAGCCATATTACGCCGGTAAAGTGCTTCATCAAGAACAGTCCCGCCCGCTGGCTCCGAGAAGTCCCGGATAATCGTGGGATCACTGTTCAGATTCGTCATCAGAACGACAAACTCATGCCCGTTGTAGGTCTCATCCGGAAGTCCCGGATAGGCAAGCGGGTCTGCGGTAGTTTCGGAAACAGGATTCTCGCCCTGGGAAGAGGTGGTCGCTTCCGTGGTCACCGAGGGCTTTTCCGCGGCGCACGCAACAAAAGCAGAACAGAGTAGGAAAAGCGCCAAAAGCAGGGAAAGGTGTCTTTTTGCGTTCTTCATAAGATCCTCCTAATATATTTTATTTTTTAAATCTTTCGAATATCAAATCTCATCTCATCCGGTGCAAGGCAATAGTCACCCAGATCGACGGAAGTATCAAGGGGATTGTAGGTAACCGTAAGGAGACGCTTGCCGTCTGCGGAAAGATATTCCCCGCGGCGGACAAAACCCGGAAGCTCCAGATCGGATGTCGCGGTAAAAGTACCGTCCAGGAAAAACTCCCTGTACTCTATCAGCGTGTCTGTATATGCTTTGACAGCGGCAGCATATTTCGGCGCAGCATCAAGATGCGCACGGCAGACATAAAGCTCTGCATCGAGACGGAGACCGTAGACAAGCGCACAACGCAGCCGGCGTGCAAAATCGCCCTCCTCGTCCCGAATTCCCCGTTCGGTTGTAATCACCTCCGGGAAGGTATAGCGGAACATCGCCGGGAAACTGTCTCCGCGAATCGAAAAATCGACATTCACGAGACCGTGCATGAACTGATTGTAGCTTGCGGCAACGTCGGTGACCACCTCGGCGGCCAGTACCTTTCCGTGCTTTTTGCAGTAGTCCTCCGCCTCGGCAAAGAACTGCCGGCGGTAATACCACTCTCTGTCGACCCGGTTGCCATGCTCATGTTGATCGTTGAAGCAGGGCTGATACGGGCATCCGCCGATACAGTCGGCAAAGGTACAATCGGCGCCCAGTTCGTCAAGCTGCCTGATCTGTGACAAAACCTGATTCCGCCATTTCTCGGTTCCGAAACAGCAAAGGGGAAACTGCACGGCGCCGTAAGTCACACGATACTCTCCGTATCCCGGATAGACGAAGGCGGGGCGAACCTCATTTCCGTTAATATCGAGGATCGCAAGCTCTGCTCCGTTTTCCCGATAATAATCCGTTTTGGGATCCATGAAGTGACAGTTACATTCCAGAATCACCCGCCCGCCGAGGGCACGGACACGCTCAATACCCTCCTTCAGCTTCCGGAAGGCACCGGGATACGGTTCCTCATAAACCGGATAGCCGCGGTCCATTCCCTCCTTCCACCAGGCAAAAAGGAACAGGGTATGTATCCCGTACTTGGCACCGATCCGATAAAGCTCAGGCAGATCGTCGGCCGTCACATAATCCTCCCCGTATTGAGAACGCATAATGATCCGCTGCCAACCGGTCATTTCCCGAACCCAGGGTGCCTTTTCGGGAAGCCGGAAAAAGCTTCGGTCCGCCCATTCGCGGTATTTCTTCGCCCCGGCACGCCAGTCCCCTTCCAGCATTCCAATCACAACAGGAGGATACTCCACCGTCTCGCCCCGGCGCGCCATCGGGAAATGATCGACGCCTACCATCAGGTCGCTCGGGTTGCTGTGAATTCTTTGGCGAACGGTCAGAAAACAATGCCGCGCTTCTTCGTCGTAACGGGAAACATACAGAAAACGTCCTGCGCTCTGCACACCGAACCATCCCATTGACGCACGGGGATAGTGAAGATGCCAGAAGGTTTCGTGCTCATTGTGGAAATAATAGCGCGTCGTCAGACCGGAGAGCACCTTCCAGGGATTTTTTGCACAGGTTCCGAGACCGTGCGGAAGATACAGTTTGTCCTTCTCCTTCTCTCCGCCGAGGGAAGTAAAATCGGCAAGAGGACAAAAGCACTCATTCACACGCAGCGCAGCGTGATTCTCAATGCGCGTTGTAAAGGAAAGCAAATCTCCCTCAGCGCGCACCGTAACTGTGAAACGGACCTGAACAGAATCCCCGTAACCGGTTCGAAGCATCGGATAGTCAATGGTAAGAGAATCTCCGTTCTGCATTACCGTACCGCTCTGTTCGTGGGAAAAAACAGGAATCTCTGTGCGCATTCCGTCATCCAGAATCAAGCGCCAAAAATCTGCTCCTTCATAGGGAATCACACCGTCAGCAAGAAAACAAGCCCTGCTGCCATCGGAAGACACCGAAAAATCCAAACCTTTGCTGTGTAGTGTCAGCATACGAATCTCCTAAAACCATTTTCCTGTCTTTCAGTTTCTTTTCTTTTAATTTCATTATAGCAAAGCGAAATGGGAAATTTCCATACACCTCCACTGCTCTCTTTTTTAAAATATGAAACACTCCCGGCTTTGCGTCAGACAGCTTGCAACACAGATTCTGCGATTCCCCCCAAATTCATAAAGAGAGGAATCTTGCCTTTTCTGCAGAACTGTGTTACAATAAAAACAGATTTTGCCCAAACAACCGGAGAAAAGGAGACTCTCATGAAACTTAGCTATAAGAGAACGGTGCTTGTCGGCTTTGCCTTTTTCCTGATTTGCCTCTTTTGGCAGGCATACGACAATACGATCCCTCTTATCCTCACAAACAAGTTCGGCATGTCGCAGACCCTATCCGGAGCAATCATGGCACTTGACAATGTTCTGGCGCTCTTTCTTCTTCCGTTTTTCGGCGCATTGAGCGATAAGTGCGCTTCCAGATTCGGAAAACGCACGCCCTTTATTGCCGTCGGAACGGTTGCTGCCGCAGTTCTTTTTGTTTGTCTGTCTTTTGTGGACTCCGCCCAGATGACCCGTCTGGAGGATGTAACCCTGGACCGCTATGAATCCTCTCTTGCGGTTATCTACGATTCCAACCCGACAATTTCTCTTCCCGAGGAGACTGCAGACGGTATGTCTGTCGGAGAGGCCATTCACCATGTATTTTCTTCGGGGCAAAAAAAACCTCTTCAGGAAATCTATCCGAACCGCAGTGAGTTTCTTGCTATAAAAATGTACCGCGAGGATGGAACACTGACCGAAGAGTATGAGAACTATGTTAAACCGGCACGCAATGCCTATGCATGGCAGCAAACAGCGGATAATCCAAACACCCTTATCTTTTTTATCCTTCTCCTGCTCTGTACGCTCGTTGCGATGGGCACATTCCGTTCCCCCGCTGTTGCCTTGATGCCTGATGTTACGCCGAAGCCTCTCCGATCGAAGGCCAATGCGATTATCAATCTGATGGGTACCTTCGGTGGAATCACCGTGCTTGTGCTCGGAATGATCTTCAAGACCGGATCGGCAAAGAACATATATATGAACTACACTCCTTTTTTCATCGTGGTCAGTATACTGATGCTGCTTTCCCTCGCCATATTCCTGATGACGGTCCGGGAACCGAAATGGAGTGCAGAAGCCGAAGCCCTTTCCGCCCCGGCAGAAACGCAAGAGCTGTCGGACTCCCTTCAATCAGGGCGTCTTTCCGCGGAGGAACGGCGTTCGCTTTTGTTCATTCTTGCTTCTGTCGCCCTTTGGTATATGGGTTATAATGCGGTAACCAGTAAGTATTCGGTTTATGCGCTCAATGTTTTGGAAAAGGATTACAATACCACCTTGCTGATTGCACAGGCAGCAGCCATCGTTTCCTATCTGCCCATCGGGTTTCTCTCCACCAAAATCGGCAGAAAGAAAGCGATTCTCGGAGGCGTCGCCATTTTGACTGTTTCTTTCGGAGCGGCCGCATTTATGCGGCATGACAGCCCGACTGTACTGATGAATCTTTTGTTTGCACTTGCCGGCATCGGCTGGGCGACAATCAATGTCAATTCGTATCCGATGGTTGTTGAGCTTGCAAAGGGGGGCAATGTCGGAAAGTATACCGGTTATTACTACACGGCCAGTATGGCAGCACAGACAATCACGCCGATTCTCAGCGGATTTTTTATGGATATACATATGACATCACTGTTTATCTACGCAGCCTTCTTTGTTCTTCTTGCGTTCTTTACCATGCTTTGCGTGCGCCATGGCGACACAAAGCCGATTCATCCTGGGATACCGGAGGCAGAGTGATATGGTATGGCTTTTTTCCCTTGCAGGGATTCTTCTGCTCTGCTTCTTGCTGTTTTGCTTTCTCATTGCTCCAAGCCGGAGAGGAAACCGGACACGGGATTTCTTTTCCGATAAGCGGTATTACGCCCATCGCGGGCTGCACGGAGGGGAAATCCCGGAGAATTCTCTTGCCGCGTTTGAAGCGGCCTGCCGTGCCGGATACGGGATTGAATTGGATGTGCACCGTACCGCAGACAATCAGCTTTGCGTTTTTCATGACAGAACGCTGAAGCGGATGTGCGGCGTGGACGGCACAGTAGAGGAAAACACCCTTGCCGAGCTGCGCACGCTTGCTCTTGCCGGCACACAGGAGCGTATTCCTTCCTTTGACGAGGTTCTGACACTGATTGACGGACGGGCGCCGCTGATTGTGGAAATCAAGGGAGAAAACAGGGATACGGATGTATGTCGTCTGACAGCGGAGCGTCTGCGCGCCTATTCCGGAAAATACTGCGTTGAGTCCTTCAATCCGTTTTATATTTCCTGGTGGCGCAAACACATGCCCCATGACGTGCGCGGCATTCTTTCCTGCCGGATGAAGAACGGAAAAAGTTTTCGGGGTCGACTGCAGGATTTCCTGCTTTCCAACCTGTTGCTCAATGTCATTGCGCGCCCCGATTTTCTTGCTTACAGCATTCCGGACCGCGGGAATTCCGCCTTCCGTCTTTCCCGGCGTTTCGGGGGCTGCCCGGTTGGCTGGACCTGCCGGACGGAGGAGGAAAAAGCGGCTTCTGAGAATGCGTTCTGCGTTGTAATATTTGAAAAAATCCGTCCGGATCCGGAGAGTCTGCAATGAATAAACCCAATTTCCTCAAGGAAACGCTTGCGAAGAAAGAACTCTTCATTTTCGATATGGATGGTACAATCTACCTTGGCGACCGCGTATTTGATGCAGCCGTCCGGTATATCGACCGACTGCGTAAAAGCGGCAAACACGTGCTGTTTTTTACCAACAATGCAAGTCACACCTCGTTTTTTTACCGTTCCAAACTTTCCCGCCTCGGTTTTTCCCCACAGGACGGGGAAATCATGACCAGCGGAGACGTGACAAAGGTATATCTGAACAGATTCCGACCGGGAAAGACCGTTTTTCTCGTCGGAACCGACGAGCTTACCGAGGATTTCCGGAGCAGCGGCATTCCGCTCGCCGACATTCATGCGCCACGCGCGGATCTTGTTGTGACAAGCTTTGATACCTCCCTGACCTACGAAAAGCTTGAGGCCGCCTGCCGCTTTATCCGAGACGGAGCGGAGTATCTTTCTACCCATCCGGATTTCAACTGCCCGACCGAGCACGGCTTTATCCCGGACAGTGGAGCGATTGCCGCATTTGTAACCGCTTCTACCGGGGTCACTCCGGTTTATTTTGGCAAGCCGTATCCGGAAACCGTTCAAATGATTTGCGAAGCAACCGGCTGCACTAAGAATGAAATGTGTGTATTCGGCGACCGTCTTTATACCGATATTGCTCTCGGTGTCCGAAACGGTGTTACCAGCGTACTGGTTATGACGGGCGAGACAACGAAAGCGCAGCTGGAAGCGGCCGCTCCGGAGGAAAAACCCTCCTTTGTCATTCCGTCTTTCTCAGCGCTTCTCTGAAAAAAACTGACCGCTGAAGATGTTGAATACCAATGCGGAAGATAAAAGAACCGCCGCTGTAAAGGGAGTGTCTGTCAAACAGGCTTCCCGCTGTAAGGGGAACCGATAGAAACCTTTGACTGACTATCTTGAAAAGCGCACGAGGTTTTTTTGAACGCCTCCGAATGTTTCTTTGCACAGATGGCGGATTTTTACAAGCGTATTATTGTACTGAAATTTGTTATCGCCCCCACAAGTCCATAAAACAGCAATTATACCCCACCGAAAACAGACCGTTGACACACATCCCTATGTGCAAGTCAGCGGTCTTTTTTATTCTCCTTTTCCCCAAAAAGAGGTCTCGAAAAAAGGAAAAACCGGAAATCACTTGCACAGTTTCGAGCAAAAAAGAAGGAGCCGAAACACAGCTTGCACAGGCAAAGCACAAGGGGGTGCCCTCTAAGGTCAAAAAAGCATCCGTACCCAAAGGATACGGATGCAAAACGGTTTTACAAGAGCTGTCCGAACGACCGGGGGATTCTTTTAGCCCCCATTGAATTTTTCCTTGCTTCGTTAGAAAATGCGGACTGTTGTTGCCCCTCTTGTCGTGAAAACAGATACGCGCCTGCACACCTTCCGGCAGGCAAAACCCGAATCCAAAAGAGCAACCAGCGCCGATGGTGATCGGATCGTTCGTATCCGATTCGGAATAGAACTTCTTTCAAAACCATTCACACAAAAAGACGACGTAAGCCACCTGATCGCGGAATCGTTCTATCCTGCTTGGCGGAAAGCCGATCGGCAGATTTGTAAACCAGAATCCGCACGCTGTTCGCTCATTGGCTTTTGGGGGTCGCACACGATGTATCGAGACGCCCCGGCGTTTTTTCCCGCCGGGGCGTCTGAGAAAAATTCAGTTTTTTTCCGGGCTTTCCTTGAAAGCGAAAATCAGCTGTAGAGCTGACCGATCTTGGTCAAGCGCTCATACTTTGCCTTTGCCGCCTCGGCAGCTTCCTCAAAGAGCACCTTAGCGCGCTCCGGGAACTGCTGTGCAAGACGTGCATAGCGGACTTCAGACTGAATAAAGTCAATGTAGCTTGCGGAAGGAGCCTTGGAGTCGATCACAAACTTTGCCTCGCCCTCAAGCTGCGGGTTGAAGCGGAACATGTGCCAGTAGCCAGCCTCAACCGCCTTCTTCATTTCGAGCTGGCAGTTCTGCATACCGCCCTTAACACCGTGCATCTCACACGGAGCATAGCCGATAATCAGGGACGGTCCGTGATAAGCCTCAGCCTCGCGAAGTGCCTTCAAAGTCTGATTCATATCCGCACCCATGGCAATCTGTGCCACATAGACATAGCCGTAGGACATGGCAATTTCCGCGAGATTCTTCTTTCCGATCGACTTACCGGCAGCAGCAAACTGCGCAACCTGACCGATCTGAGAAGCCTTGGACGCCTGTCCGCCGGTGTTGGAATAAACCTCGGTATCGAAGACCATCACATTGACATCCTCACCGGAAGCGAGAACATGATCCAGCCCGCCGAAGCCGATATCATATGCCCAACCGTCACCGCCGAAGATCCAAACGGATTTCTTTGCAAGGTAATCCTTGCTTTCCAGAATCTCCTTAGAGGCTTCACAACCTGCAGCAGCCCATTTCTCAAGGAGAGCAATGAGAGCGTCGGCAGCCTTCGCATTTGCAGCGCCGTCGTCAACGGTATTGAGATATGCATCGATCACTGCACGGTCAGCAGCATCGTCCGCCTTCAGAGCTTTGATTTTCTCAATAGCGCGATTGCGGATCGTCTTCTGTCCGAGGGCGATACCGAGACCGTGCTCGGCATTGTCCTCAAAGAGGGAATTCGCCCATGCCGGACCCTTACCCGTTTCACGGTTGACTGTATACGGAGTAGCCGGTGCAGAACCGCCCCAAATGGAGGAACAGCCGGTCGCGTTGGAAATATACATTCTCTCGCCGAAGAGCTGTGTGATCAGACGGGCATAGGAGGTCTCCGCACAGCCGGCGCAGGAACCGGAGAACTCAAGCAGCGGCTGCTTGAACTGGCTTCCCTTGACAGTTGTGTTGTTGATCAGCTCCGGCTTTTCGGATACGTTCTTGACGGCATAATCGAAAGCCTTCTGCTGATCGAGCTGGGTTTCAATCGGAACCATCTCAAGAGCGCGCTTCTCGGGCTTGGTCGGGCAAGCCTTGACGCAAAGCGTACACCCCATACAATCGAGAGGGCTTACCGCCATGGTGAACTTATAATCGGTTTTGATTACCGGCTTTGCAGCGAATTTTGTCTCGGCAGGTGCATGCGCAGCCTCATCCGCGTTCATTGCGAAAGGACGGATTGCAGCATGCGGGCAGACAAATGCACAGTTGTTGCACTGTACGCAGTTTTCTTCGTGCCACACCGGAACACTGACAGCAACACCGCGCTTATCGAAAGCAGCAGCACCCTGCGGATAGTGGCCGTCGGCGCAGTCCTTGAAGGCGGAAACAGGGAGAGAGTCGCCAGCCATCCCGTTGACCGGACGGACAATGCGATTGACAAAGTCGGCAAGCTCCGGACGCTTATCCACAACGGGAGCAAGCGGCGCATCATCCGGGCAGGTAGCCCACGCAGCGGGAACGTCAACCTTTACGGTTGCATCGGCACCGGCATCAATTGCAGCGTAGTTAAGGTCAACAATCGCCTGACCCTTTTTGATATAGGATTTGTACGCCATCTTCTTCATGTAGCCAATGGCCTCATCCTTCGGGAGAATGCCGGCGAGCGAGAAGAAGGCAGACTGCAGAACGGTATTTTTAACCTTGACATTGCCGATGCGCTTTGCCGCAATACCGGTCGCATCGATGATGTAGAAGTTGATTTTGTTCTTGGCAATATACTGCTTGACACGGGAGGGAAGCTCACGATCAAGCTCGTCCGCTGTCCACGGGCAGTCAAGCAGGAAGACGCCGTTCGGCTTAAGGTCGGTAATCATGCTGTCGTACTTTGTCAGATAAGCATGATTGTGGCAGGCAACAAAGTCTGCCTTATTGATGTAGTACGGGCTCTTGATCGGAGAATCGCCGAAACGCAGATGGGAAACGGTAAAGCCGCCGGTCTTTTTGGAGTCGTACTGGAAATAAGCCTGAATATACTTATCGGTATGGTCTCCGATGATCTTGATGGAGTTCTTGTTCGCACCGACGGTTCCGTCACCGCCGAGACCCCAGAATTTGCAGGAGATTGTCCCTTTCGGAGCGGTATCCGGACTCTTCTTCTCCGGCAGAGAATGACCGGTCAAATCATCCACAATGCCGATTGTGAAGTCCTTTTTCGGATTCTTCTTCGCCAGATTGTCAAATACGGCAAAGATTGAGGACGGAGGCGTATCCTTCGAACCCAGTCCGTAACGTCCCCCGATTACCTCAGCATTCACGCCCTCCTTTGCCAGAGCGGCAACAACATCGAGGTAAAGCGGCTCGCCGAGAGCACCGGGCTCCTTGGTACGGTCAAGAACCGCAATGCGCTTGACGGTCTTCGGAAGAGCGGCAACCAGTCTGTCGGCGCAGAACGGACGGTACAGTCTGACCTTGACAAGACCGACCTTCTTACCCTTCGCCATCAGGTAGTCGATAACCTCCTCCGCAACGTCACAAACAGAGCCCATCGCAACGATGACATTTTCTGCATCCGGAGCACCGTAATAGTTGAAGAGTTTATAGTCGGTGCCGATCATCTTGTTGATCTTCTTCATGTACTTTTCGACAACAGCGGGAAGCGCATCGTAATAAGGGTTGCATGCCTCTCTGTGCTGGAAGAAGATATCACCGTTCTCTGCGGAACCGCGGAGAATCGGATGCTCGGGGTTGAGAGCCTCATTGCGGAACCTTTCCACAGCCTCACGGTTGAGAAGCTTGGCAAGATCCTTGTAATCCCACACCTCAATCTTCTGAATCTCATGGGAAGTACGGAAGCCGTCGAAGAAGTTGATAAACGGCACTCTTCCCTCAATCGTCGCAAGGTGTGCAACAGCACCGAGATCCATGATCTCCTGCGGGTTGGTTTCCGCGAGCATCGCAAAACCCGTCTGACGGCATGCGTACACATCGGAATGATCGCCGAAAATGTTCAGCGCATGGGAGGCAACGCAGCGTGCCGAAACGTGAATGACGCAGGGCAACAGCTCGCCTGCAATCTTATAAAGGTTCGGAATCATCAGGAGAAGTCCCTGAGAAGCCGTATAGGTGGTCGTAAGGGCACCCGCGGCGAGGGAGCCGTGAACTGCGCCGGCAGCGCCTGCCTCGGACTGCATTTCGATGACCTTTACCTTGTCGCCGAAAAGGTTAATCGCCGGATCACCCGCATAGTTCTTCCCTGCCGCGGACCAGGCGTCAACCTGCTCTGCCATCGGGGAAGACGGAGTGATCGGGTAGATAGCAGCAACTTCCGTGAACGCATAGGAAACATGCGCAGCGGCAGTGTTGCCATCCATGGATAATTTCTTTCTTACCATGTTTTCCTCCAGAAAAAATATATGTTTTTTAAGTTAGCGCATAAATCGGAAGAGACACTTATGCCTCCTAATATTTTAACACCGATCGTCCGGATTGTAAAGGCTTTTTCTATCGATTTTTTTTATTTTATAGTGTTTTTTCAGGAAATGCTTCCTTTATAGGGAAGCAAGTGCCGCACAAAGATCAAAAACGGGAAGAGGGGAGCGATAGACGTTGATTTTCTGTTCCCTTGCTTTTTCCAGGGCAGCAGCGTCCAGTTCCGCTCCCTCTGCCAGCAACACACAGCCGACATCGGCAAGGGATGCAACCGCAATCACGTTCACATTGGACATCACTGTGACCCAGACGCAGCCCTCCGGTGCACGTCCCATCACCCAACTGAGCAGGTCTCCGGCATATCCGCAGCAAACGACGCGATCCGCAGCTTCCTCCGTGACTGTTTCCAGTCCGAGCGCATTTTTCAGTTCACACACCTTCAGTTCTTTGATCCTCATGCTCGGTCCCCTCCGTTTTTTTCTCTCTTTCGACGTTTTTGGCAAATCCCCCACGCAGATCGACGTGCTCAATATCCGCAAGGCGGGAGAAAATATCCTGTATTTCTTCCCGCATCCGGAAAATACAGTCGCTCTCATACGCGGTACCGCGCACAATATCCTCAGCAAGGGCAGCACAGGAGGGAGCACCGCAGGAGCCGCAGTCAAGACCGGGAAGGGTCGCCGTCAGTTCTTTAATTCGCCGGCTCATTTCTATTGCCTGCGTACGGTCGTCATTCAGTCGGAGAGCCGGGTTATTCTCGGTTCCGCGTTCCCAACCGAGGCGCTCTGCATGCGGAACATCCTCAATATGATTCTCCGACAAGGGAAGATACTTACGGAGCTTCTGAATTCTGGCCTTTGCGATGAAGGGATTTTCAACTGCCATCACACCGCCCACACAACCGCCGCAGCAGGCATTCAGCTCGATGAATTCCAGTCCGGCAAAGTTCTCATTCTCGATTTCATCCAATACCTTGATCACATTCTCAATCCCGTCCGCTGCAAGGTAACGTTCGTTCAATAAGCCTGCCGCTTCTCCCCCCGTCGCTGCCCAGCTGATTCCGATTACTCCGGAATGGGAAAGCAGCTCCGGACGCTTTACCTCAGGCAGAACACTGAGAAGTCTGCGGTAGATTTCGCTCATGGAAAGGACGCGATCAACGGCACTTTTTTCAAACCCAATCGGATTTTTCACATAGCTGACCTTCGCGGGGCAGGGAGAAACAAAGAAAACTCCGATCTCCTCCGGCTTCAGGGACGGATGCTTTTTCTGCGCCTCGCTGCGCGCAAGCCTGGCTGCAAGCTCAACCGGAGAGGCAATGGGAAGAAGATAGTCCCTCAGGTAAGGAAAGCGCACCTCCACAAGACGCACGACGGCAGGGCACGCCGTGCTTATGTACGGGTGATCGGCCTTATGCTCCGCAAGCAGGCGGCGGGTATAACCGGTAACAAGCTCCGCCGCACGGCTGACTTCAAACACCTCGTCAAATCCGCAAAGCTTCAGCCCGGTCAGGATCAGATCAATATCGTCAATGTTGTTGAACTGTCCGTAGAGCGCCGGGGCAGGCAAAACGATACGATAGGAAAACTCAGTTTTGTCAAACGGATCAAATATTGCTTTTTTAGCGTTGTGCGGGCAGATACGGATACATTCACCGCAGTCAATACAACGCTCCGGTGTAATGGCAGCCTTTCTGCCGCGTACACGGATGGCCTCCGTGGGGCAGCGTTTGATGCAATTGGTGCAACCAAGGCATTTATCCTTGTCAAGGGTAACCGAATGGATGTATTTCACGGCTTTCCCTCCTCCGATCAAAGAACGTTTTTCGGGCTGTCCGACAGAATCGTCATATAAACCGTTGTCCCTTTCCCGATCTCTGTCTCAATACGCATTTCGTCGCTGTAACGTTTCATGTTCGGGAGTCCCATTCCTGCGCCGAAGCCGAGCGCACGAATGTTGTCCGGAGCCGTGGAGTATCCGTCCCGCATTGCCATCTCTACATCGGCAATACCCGGCCCCTCATCCCGCAGTGTGATATCAATCCGGTCGTCGCTGACGCTGACCTCAGCTTCTCCGCCCTCCGCATGGATCACCATGTTGATTTCTCCCTCATACATGGCTATGGCGGCACGCCGGATCACGTTCGCATCGAAGCCAAGCTGTCGCAGTTCCCTCTTCATGGAAACCGACGCTTCCCCCGCCCCGGTAAAATTATCGCCGGGAACGACATACTTCAGCCGAAGAACCTTGCTGTCATTCAATCAGCTCTCCCCCCTTCAGCCCCGCCTCATAAAGCTTGCCGCAGGCAACATACATCCGCTCGTTTGTAGCAAGCACACAGAGACGGCAGCTCTCCGCGAGAGAGAGAACATCGGCGTCCGGGCGTTTTCCGCGCACGAACACGACGCACTGCATATCCATCATCATTGCGGTGCGGATAACCTGAGGGTTCAGAAGTCCGGTGAGAAGCACCGCCTGATCCTTGACGAAAGCAAGCACGTCGCTCATCATGTCGCTGCCGCAGGCGGACTTAACCTCCCCGTCGAGACGATCCGCGCCGCAAAGGACCTCCGCGTCCAGCAGCTCTGCAATTTTGCTGATCTTCATGTTCGTTTCCTTATCCTTTCAATCCTTTCACGCCCAGTCGGCGAAATATAGGCAAAAGTCATCGGCGACATACGCCGTATCAGTTTTTCCGCCCGCAGCGGAGATAAGCAAGGAGAGCGCCCGCCGGACCAAGATCGGAAATCAACCTATCCCCGAGGGTAACCGCGCCGCCCGCCGTTCCGATCGTCTCGGGCGTATGGGCGTCGGAATCATAGAGCACAGGCGAGCCCTCCGGCAAATATATATGGTATTTATCATAGCTGCCCCGATCCCGAAGCTCAAATGCCGTAAACCCAGCCTCCGGAGGCACGGTTCCGAAAAAAGCAACGGCGCCGTTTGCCGTACGGTCGATATGTGCCGGCAAAGCAACTCCTCCGAAGCTCTCGACACAGCGCTTCGCATCGTTGAAGGCAAGGTCGGTATCACCCGAAAGAAGCCAACGCTCTTCCGAGAGAATATTGTCCTCTTCGTCGCATATAAGCTGCCGTCCGAAAAAAGCAGGATCGTTCTCGGTACGGATCAGACGGGAGGAAACAAATTCGTCAAAGGCCATCACCCGCTCCAGCCTGTCAAAAAGGCAGAGGACATGAACCCCCTCCACGGTGGAAAGCTCCAGACCTCCGAGCGGGGTCAGACCGTAAAACTCCGCGGCACGGAAAAAAGCGGGGCAGTTTTTTGCGCTGTTATGATCGGTCAGTGCCGCCAGATCCAGTCCGAGAAGCTTACAGGATCCGGCGATAAAGGCAGGGGTCATGACATCATCCCCGCAGGGAGACAAGCAGGAATGAATGTGCAAATCGTACCGGATGCGCATTTTCCTATCCTCCCGTCAGTATGCGTCGTTGCGAATCGTCTCCAAAGCGCCAAGCGCACCGTAATAATTCCGGAAATGAACATCAAGCAAGTCCTCTCCGGTCGTAATCGCCTGCAGAATCGTCTGCGTCGTGCCGGCGGCAAGAAGCGGGTAACGCGCGTTCAGATTTACCGCCAGATCAAAATAAGGGACATCCAGAATAATCGACAGCATCTCAACTGAGCGCTCATTGCGGGAAAAGGAATAAAAATAAGTATTCAGATAAGCTTCGGAAAGACATCCGGCAGCCCGTACATTCAGTGCCTCAATCAGAAGCGACGCCTCCGCTGTAGACTCGCTTCCCTCCGGGATGGCAAAAAGCATGGCAGAGCCCACAGTGGGAGTGACATAGGTCAGCTGCTCCTCCGAGATTTTGGGAACCGGAAGCGGAATCATTTCATCTTGTGCGTTCCGGAAGCGTCTGGCATCATACACAGAGCCGAAGAAGAAAAGAGAACGTCTGCCGCAGAAAAGCTCATATTCCGTCGGCTCGTAATACTCGCCGAGCTCCTCGTCGTAAAAGTTTTTTTTCTCTTCCTCAGTCAAAACACAGCCATACTGCCCACCGGAGAACAGTTCACGCATCCCCGCCACAAGGGTCTGCGGCGCTCCGACGGGAGAATAGAAGGTCATCTTTCCTGCACGGTTATCGACATACTGGACACCGCATCCTTCAAAAAACGTGAGAGAAACCGTCTCCTCGTCGTACTCGGAAAGGATACCTGTACAGGCGATATCCGAACTGCCCGCTCTCTTGGAAGCCGACAGCATCGCATCAAGGGTCCACGCCCCCTGACGTACCGTTTCGCACAGATCGGAAAGACCGAGAGATTGGACAAGCCCATCGTTCACATAAAGGCAGCGGAAGACATCCGGATTAATCCCCGCTTCTCCGGCAATACCGTAGACTTTGCCGTCCACCGAAGCGGAAGCCACAGAGGACGGATAATAATACTCAGAGTCCAGCGTGAGAAAGGGCATTTGAGAAAGATCGGCAACAAGACCGTCCGCAAAAAATTCCGCGAAACTGCCGGATTCAAGCAGAAGAATATCGGCATAATACAGTCCTGCCGTTTTGGCATCCTTCAGCTTTTGCGGCATATCTGCCGGCTTGTCGGCAGTAACAAGCAGAGAAATGCCGTATTTATCCTGCACCTCATTCAGCACCTTCCAACGGGCACCGTCAATCAGCGTTGAGGTGCCGGACGGTTTCGGAACTGAGGAATCCGCTGTCGCAAGAACAATCGTTTTTCCGTTCATATCATAACCGACCATCGATTGGAGCGCCTGCGACGCCTTCTCATCCGCGGACAGCTTCTCCGTCGGGGGATTGACTCCTGTATTCTCACTTGTTGCGGCAGGCGTTGTCTGCGTTTCCGTCGTCATTTCCGCCGGACGGTTGACGACGATCAGACAGGAAGGAAGGAAAGGCATCAAAGCGCAAAGAAGCAGAGCACACAGAACAGAAACAGCATTCTTCTTCACGGATTCTCCTCCCTTCGTTTTTGGATTCTTTTCATAGGCTCTCTTTTCCGCATCAAAAGCGATAGCGCCGACCCCGTTTGGAATGCCGCCGGCGTATATAGGCGGAAATCAAGATATAAAGCACCGTAAAAACAACGGCGGCAATACAGGTAGCACGGAAAAATCGCCCCTTTGACCACTCCTTCACATTTTCGAGCAAATAGAGGAAAGAGTTCCGTTCCACAGAGTCTCCGGTGATCAGCTCAACCGAACCGAGCTGGGTATCCCCATAGTAAATATTCAGATATCCGGCGGTCTGCCCCTTTTCCACAGGCGCAGCCAGACTTTCGGAGGAAAGACGGTAGCTTGTGCGGATTTCCTTATCCACGTCCACATCGGTCGGCAGGTAAACGGTCAATCCGTTTTTCGGATACAGCAGGACAAAGTCTGTGGTAGCGGAAAGGGTTACGGGTATTTCACACACCGGCTTTTCGAGAGCAATTACCTCACGGTAGCCGAAATTCTCGACTCCGTAGGTCAGCAGTTTTTTTACTGCGGTCATGGCATAATCGGTTCCGCCGACCGGATCCTCTTCCCCGCCGATAACAACGGCAATGTAGGTCAGTCCGTTATGGCTGGCACTGGATGTACAGGTCACGCCGCTTTCATCGGTCGAGCCATAGTTCATCCCGCGCGCATATTCGTAGTAATATTTGGTCTCCTGAAAACGGGAAACCACACTGTTTTTGTTGTAGATCGTACGGCGGTCGCTTTTGTTGTTTTCCGGAATGATATACTTCACAACACTGGAAATGGCAAGCAGCTGCTCCTCCTTTGCAAATTCCAGCGCAATCTTCAGGGTGTCGTTTACAGTGGTGACCATCTGCGGCTCATGCATGCCGCCTGGATTGAGATAGAAGGTGTCCTGCATGCCCAGCTCCTTTGCATAGGCATTCATCCGGTCGACAAACGCCGATACGGTATCGGCAGTCAGACAGGCAAGTGCATAGGCGGCATCATTGGATCCGCGCAGAAGCATCGCATAGAAAAGTGACTCGATCGAAACTTCCTCTCCCTCCGCAAAACCCGTGCGATACCCCTGCACGCCGTTGATCATCCGTTGGGTAATTGTAATTGTTTCCTGCATCCGGTCGGAAAGAGCACGGTAAGCAAGAACTGCCGTCATCAGTTTGACGCTCGACGCAGGGTAAACCGCTTCCTCCGCATGAAGCGAGTAAAGCACACAGTCATTTTCCACATTGTATAGAACGGCTGCCCGCACAGCGGTCAGCTCCGGCGCTTCTGCAGCAAAAGCAGGAAGAGTAAAAAGAGAAAGGGAGGGTAAAAAAAGCAGGAGCAAAAGCAGAAGCGCCATACAGCGCAATCCGTTTTTCACGCTTGTTTCCCTCCTTCTGCGTTTTCTTTTTCTTGTCGGGTTGTCTCCGTCCGATATGCCTCCGCAATATCGGCACGCACGGCGGCGGCAAGCTCTTCTTCGGAAGAAAAGCGATGTTCCTCCCGCAAAAAACGTTCCAACGATACCCGTACAACCGCGCCGTAAAGATTGCCCGAGAATCCGAGCAAATGAGTTTCCGCATTCGGAATATCTGTTTGGCTGACAGTCGGACGTACCCCGACGTTCGTCACCGACGGAAAAAAAGAACCTCCGACTTCGGTTCTGCCGGCGTACACGCCGAAGCGCGGCAGCGCAGCACCTTCAAAAAAACTTTGATTGACAGTCGGAAAACCCAAGGCAGTACCCAGGTGCTGCCCGGTCACAACCGTAGAAGTGATCGTATACGGACGTCCGAGCATTGCGGCCACCGTTTCGGTATCTCCCGCCGCAAGGGCAGCACGGATTGCGGCAGAGCTGACGGTTTTTCCGTTTACCGCGACCGGGGGTACAACGACCGTCGCCGCACCGGCATCCGCAAGAAGCGAGGAAAGACACTGTGCGTTTCCGGCAGCGCGCTTGCCAAAAGTGAAATTGTATCCGCAAACAGCGAGCCGGCAACTGCATTCCCTGAGAAGAATCTCCGAAACGAATTTTTCAGGGGAAAGATCGGCAACATCGGAAAACTCATAGACAAAAGCGTAATACACGCCGAGCGCCGCAAGCCGCTCCAGCTTTTCCTGAAAGGAAATCAAGCGGGGCTTTCTTTTGACCGGGCAAAGACCTCCGTCCCGAGGCGGAGCAAAAGTCCATGCTGCCGCACAAAGACGACTTTCCCCGGCATGGGAAAGAAGAGAGCGAAAAAGCGCGGCGTGCCCTACATGAAGACCGTCGAAACAGCCAAGAGCCAAGGCAAATCCCTTCTCCGGGATTTTATCCACCTGCTGTCCGGTCACAGTAGAAATGAGCATGAAGCGATCCTTTCAGATCAAACGTCAAGATAATAGGCAACCAAAACATTCAGCAGCTCGTCCCTGTCGATCTTGCGGATAAGGCTGCGGGCATTGTTGTGATTGGTAATGTATGTCGGATCTTCGGAAAGAATATACCCGACCAGTTGATTAATCGGATTATAGCCCTTCTCCTTCAGCGCCTGATAAACAGTCAGCAGGATACCGCGCATTCCGGACTCATCGTCTCCGCCGATCCGGAAGGTTTGGGTTTTGCTGTTTTCGTTGTTCTGTAACATCGTCCGCTTCCTCCCTACCGCGCATCTGCGCGGTTTCTTTCCGATAGTATGAAATATCTATTGTTAATATTATACCGCATGGTCCCTATCAATTCAAGGGCAATCCGCAGTTTTTCTCCGACTTTTTTACAGCCGGCCTTGCGGCCATCTTATTAGATGTTCATCAATTGTTCGGGCGAAAAATCGACTCTACCGATATTCTACCATCCGAAAAATCAGATTGTTTCAACATTTTTACACCTTAGCAGGACATTTCACAAGCATCAAACATCATTCGGCTGTCCTTCGCTGAAATACAAGATAATTATCAAACTTATAGATCGTTTCCGTTTTATATTCTTTTAAGGATAAAATGTTTTTCAGGATACCGCGCAGCCGAAGCTGAAAAAGCGGGATTCCGAAAAAACAGCATTTGAATTTTTTCGCAGAGCTGCCCGATCCCCCATACAAGAGAAGTCCGGGCAGGGCGCTTTACCGCAGCTCTGCACGGAAAACCACAGTATGATCCTCCGTCATCTCTGCACGAATGTCTCCTCCGTGGCCCTCGGAAATGCCGCGCGCTACGGAAAGCCCCAATCCAAAACCACCGGAATCGGCGCTTCGGGAAGCATCGGTACGGTAAAAACGGTCGAACAATTTAGGAAGATCAGAGGAATTCAGCTTTTCGCATTGATTTTCTGTACGAATGACAATTCCCCGCTTCCCTTTTTCCAGAAAAAAAGAAATCGCGGAATCCGGATCGGCATAACGAATTGCATTATCCAGCAAAATGGAAACCAGCTGTCTGACCGCATATTCGTCCCCTATATACTTCAAACCGGGCACAACGTCGATATTCAGAGAATGTCCTCTCGACACCGAATAATCGCGGAAGGATTCTGCGGTTTCCGATACTGCATCACTGACCGCAAACTCGGCAAAATGCAGCGGAGAGTCCTCCTCGTCCATTTTGGAAAGCGACACAAGAGAATTGACCAGTTCTATCAGCCTTTCTGCCTGGGTCTGAGCCTTATCGATCCACTTATGCTGCCCAACCTCCATCTCCAATACTTTCAGACTGGTCGCGATAACAGTAATCGGTGTTTTCAGTTCATGGCCGGCATCGGTAATGAACTGCTTCTGACGCTCGTAGGACTTTACGACCGGATCAATTGCGCGTCGGGAAAGCAGAAGCAGAATCAGGTACACAAGAAAAACACAAACCGTCATGGCAGAAAAAGAAAGCACGGCAACCGTCAGAAGAGAATGCCCCTCACGGTAGCAGTCAAGAAAAACCGCCATCATACGGTTTTCCCCATGACTTACCACACGATACTTAAAACCGGACAGATACCCGTAGCCCTCTCCACGCTTCAGCGCTACGGAAAGATACTTATCCGTGTCCTCCTCTGTTACAGAAGCGATACTGTCCAGTTGTGCATTGATCAGTTCCCCTTTTTCGGTAAAACGAAGGACGAAATATCTGGTATCGTACGGTGTCTCCTTTGTGAACGGGCCATCCCTTTTTCCTGCCGGCTTTCCGGAAGACGGCAGGGAGGGAATTCTTCCCTGATTTTCAGAAATAAGATCCAGCATATTGGTCAATTCGGAATCTACGGACAAAAAATGCGCCACATTAACAATCAGACAAAGAAGGAGCATGACAAGAGTCACGGAGATCACGGAGATCCGAATGAACCTTTTTCGCAGACGTTTAATCATTTTTCTCCTCCAGAACATATCCGAGTCCGCGATTGGCATAGATCGAGACCGCTGATCCGATCGCTCTCAGTTTTTTCCGAAGATTAGAGATATGGACCCACACAACATTGATCTCCGCTTCACTGTCCCATCCCCATATCCGTTCCATGATGCGGTCTGCGGAAAAGACGATCCCCGGCGAACGCATAAAAAGCTCCATTACCTGAAATTCCCGTCCGCTCAAACGGGCGGACTCTTCGCCGCACTCCAGACTTCCGGAAGCGGTGTTCAGGCGAAGATCCCCAAAAGAAAGAACGATTGGCTTATACTCCCCGCTTCTCCGGAGCATGGCACGGACACGGCAGATCAACTCGTCCGGTTCGAATGGTTTTGGCAGATAATCGTCCGCTCCGGCATTGAACCCGGTTATCCGATCCTCCTTCTGCGTTTTGGCAGTAAGCATCATAACAGGTGTTTTCACGCCCTCTCCGCGCAGCCGCTGCAAAACTTCAATGCCGCTCAGTTTCGGCATCATCACATCCAAAATTATGGCATCATATTCTCCGGAAGAGGCGTATTCATACGCCGATAGCCCGTCATTTACCGTGTCAACGGAAAACTGGTTTTTTTCAAAAAAAACAGTAAGCGCCTCTGCAAGATCCCTTTCATCCTCCGCAATCAGCAAGCGCATAAAATCCCTCCTTTTGGCTGTCTGCCAGCCGTCCTCGAGCTATCTGAATTTATTATTTATTATAATTATAATGAAACAATCTGCGAAAATCAACCGGCACAGCAGATTGATTGCCGCTCTTCTGTATGCTATTATAATATAATGAGCAGAGTTAAAGGATACCTAAAGAAAAAACTCCTGCAATCTTTAGGTAGACTTTAGGAGGGTATCCTATGATAAACAGGAAGAAAGAAAGGAGTCTCTCATATGAAAAAGCAAAGAATCTTTTCAAGGAGCGCAGCAGTGCTTCTTGCACTGATTGTCGCTCTGGCATGCCTGCCTGCGGCATCTGCAGCAGAATACAATACCGCAAATGCAGTTTCTTTACTCTTTTCCGATACCTCCATTACAGCCACAGGAGGCAGTAATACCGGTTACAAGATCAACGGTACAAAGCTGACACTTAGTGGGGCAGGCACCTATATTCTTTCCGGCACATGCTCCAACGGCTCTGTTAAGGTAGAAAAAGGAACAACCGATGTCACACTTGTCCTAAAGGGGCTGTCCCTGACCAGCACCGACACCGCGCCGATTATCTGTGCAAAATCAAGCCATGTGACAATTCTCGCTGAAGCCGGATCGGTCAATACACTGACCGATACTGCCCAGAACAACGATGAAACCCACCCGGAAAATACCAACGCAGAGAATGCCGTTATCAAATGCAAGGACGGCTCTCAAGTGACGCTTGGCGGCTCCGGTACCTTGAACCTTGTTGCAAAAGGAAAAAACGGGATTAAATCCGGCGTTACCACCGAAAGCGAGGGAGAAGCTTGGCTTCTCATCCGGGACCTGAAGTTGAATATCGATGCGGCCGTAAACGACGGAATTAACGCAGAACAGCTGCTCACAATCGAAAGCGGGACCATCACGGTAAGCGCCATAAGCGACGGAGTTCACTGTGACCTTGTCATGAATATCGGGGCTGCCGATACGGAAGGACCGACAATCACCGTGACAAAGTGCAGCGAAGGATTGGAAGCGGCAAACCTGAATATTTTCTCCGGGAAAATCACCGTTCATGCACAGGATGACTGCCTGAATGCGGCAAATTCTGATCTCTCCAGATATGCTTTCACGCTCAATATTTCCGGAGGAACCCTCCTTCTGGATACAACAGGCGGGGATGGCATTGACTCAAACGGAACGCTTACCATTTCCGGAGGAACCACAGTCGTCTGGACAGCAAGCACTTCCGACAACCAAGCCCTCGACGCCGACGGAGCAATTACCGTCACCGGCGGAACGGTTCTTGCCGCAGGCGGAAGCGCAGGAATGGGCATGAGGCTTAGTGCAGGGCAGCCATATGTGTCCTTCGGATCCGCCGCAATGGGGGGATTCGGCGGCGGAGGTCGTCCGAACAAAGGATTCGGCGGTCAGTCTTCCACAGGCCTTCTCTCCTCCGGAAGCGCCTTTGAGATCCGCGATGCCTCCGGAAATACCGTATACAGCGGAACAGCCGTATATAATGCCAGTTCCATCTTCTTCTCTTCCCCCTCGTTGACCTCCGGAAGCAACTATACGCTTTCCTCCGGCGGGAATGAGGTTGCCTCTGCTGCAGCAGGGACAAGCGCGACAGGTTCCGGAGATCAGCAGCAGCCCATACCCGGCGGGCAACAACCGACCCCAGGTGGGCAACAACCGATCCCAGGCGGACAGCAGCCCTTGCCGGATGACAAAGAATCCCCTCCGGAAACACAGCCTTCTGTCAGCATGGATTCCGGAAATACAGAAAAAGAGGATTCAGCAGCATCACCCACGGATGCCTCACAAACGGGCAACGGGGACAGAGCGCTTTGGATTGCCTTCGGAGTGCTTGCCGTCTGCACCGCAATTGCTATTCTCTTGTTGGGCTTGAATCTGAAAAAGCAGCGGAAGTCCGATTAAACGTTCAATGCCGAACGGGAAACAGCTCCCTCAACCTATCCCATCAAGGAAAAATTCCCTGCAAAAGGATCACCTTTTGCAGGGAATTTTCTTCATCTTCCTTGTGACTGCTTCTGTAATTTATTTCAAAAACCGGCTTTCTTCCGCAGGAGAAGGAAACCCTCTTGTTTAGCCGCATTCGAGGCATTTTTCATGCACTTCGGTTTGGTTCTCAAGGAAAAGCAGCCGTTATTCACGATTTTCGGGGGCAAAGCGTTTGATTTTCCGTGTACCGGTCTTGAGAAATTCTTCACGGCGTATTTTTATCCGTTTCAAAGCCTTGAAATACGGGAGCTTGGCATTGACATCCTTCATCAGTTTTTTGCTCCACTCGGCGATTGCATTGTCATACTCCGGAGTTTCCGGAAGAATTCCCTCCTTTGCCAGCCTTTCCTCCAGAGCGGGATAATCGGGATAAACAGAGGCAACCACGGTAATATCACCGTTCTCCTCCTCTCCCCAGACCAGCGCATCTGAAACAAGGGGATCCTGCGTGAGATGATACTCGATCTCCTCCGGGAAAATCTTCTTTCCGTTCTGTGTAACAATCATACTCTTCGTGCGACCGACAATGCTGTAACTGCCGTCGCGGTTCCGATGTGCCATATCGCCCGTCCGGAACCAGCCGTCCTGCAAGACCGCTGCTGTTTCCTCCGGTTTTTTGTAATAGCCGAGCATCACATTCGGCCCCTTGACGGCGAGTTCGCCGGTTCCGTCCTCATTCTGCTCAATCAGCCGCACGGATACCCCGGAAATCGGATATCCGACGCTGTCAAGAGAGCGGTAAAAATCGTTGTGCATGATACAAACGGGAGAGGTTTCGGTCAAGCCGTACCCAACATAGCAGGGGAATCCGAAGCTCTCCAGTCCGCGGGCCACGGCAGGCGGAAGAGCCGCCGCTCCGCATAGAAACGCCCGCAGCCTGCCCCCGAACGCAGCATTGACTTCCGCGAATATTTTCTTTTTTCCCTCATCTTTTGCAGTAAGGGAAGAAGCTGCCCGCTGAACGGAAAGAAGCAGCTTACCGCCTTTACGGTTTGCGTATTTCTTTTCAACGGAGGACAAAAAAGTCTCAAGAATCAGCGGAACCGTCACAAACACCGTCGGACGGAAAAGAACAAACTCCTGCATCAGATGCTTCAGAGAGGTGCAGTAGGCAATGGACGCCCCGGCATACAGGAAAGCAAGGAAACCGGCACAAGCTTCATAGGTATGATGAAGCGGAAGAACAGACAAACACCGGTCTTCCTCCCCCAAATAGGTACGGCGCAAAACACCCGTAATGTTGGAGCAGATGTTATACTGCGAAAGCATAACACCTTTGGCAACTCCCGTTGTGCCTGACGTGTAAATCAGCACAGACAAAGTGTACGGATCAATTCTATGGTTCTCAAGGGTACGATCCCCCTCGCGACGCAGGGATTCACCGCGTTCAAGATATTCCGCGAAACGAGAAAAGGGGTAGATCGGGATCGTAAGCCCGGCCAGCTTCGGCAACTGTGCATCATCCGCAACAATCGCCAAAATTTCGGACTCTTCTGCAAGAAAGGAAATCTCCCCTTCCTTCAATTCTCTGTCGAAAGGAACAATTACACCGATGCCGCAGGTAACGGCAAGATAGGTAATTGCCCATTCATAACAATTCTTCCCGATCACCGCAATCTTCGCACCGTCAAGCTTCTCCGCAGAGAAGAAAGAGGCAAGAGCAGAAATATCCTCCGCCGCCCGGCGATAGGTAATCTCCTCAGCTTCCTTTCCCACGCGCCGGAGAAATGCGGTATTCTCCGGAACGCGTTCCGCGGATCCGAAAAACAACTCCCGGAAATCGCGGACATCCCGGATTTCATAAACAAGTTTTGAATTTTTCATGGTTTCCCCCTGTCTTCCCGACGTGCGGGAGCGTTTTATGGCAGAACAACCTGCGTCCAGTTCCATGTGCCGTTCTTATACTCACAGATGCTTCGGCAGTTTGCTGTGCTGCCGGTTGGCTCCCCGTCCGCATTCAGCATCATTGCATATTCATAGACAATAATAAACGAATCGCTGCGGAAAGTTATGACATATTCGCTTTTCGTAATCTTATTGTATCCGGGCGTTGCCGCAATCTTCTTTGCTTTTGCGTCGAGGAAGGATTCCGCAATCTGCTGCAACGTCATCCCGACGCCCGAGGGAGCACCGGAAATGTCGGTAAAGTTGCTGTACTTTTCCGGAAGCACCTCTTCCGTGTCATCAGGGGATTTTGTGGTTCCTGCGGGATCGGTAGTCCCGGAAGTGCCACTTCCTGTTGCAGTTCCGGTTCCCGCGCTTCCGGACCAGGTTTCTCCGTCCGTAACATACTCGGTGCGGACAGCGGTCCATTTTCCGGAAACAAGAGACCATTCATAGGTAACTGCGGAAGCGGAGCCGGCCACCGTTTCCCGCACGGCCAGACGGAGGCGGGAGGATCCCATCCACTGATAGTATTCGGCATCCGATGCCTTTGCGCCCTTTGCCGAAAAACTCGGAGAAAGCGGTGTCTGCTGTCCGGTAGAAAGATCATACACATAATACTTGCCCGTGATTGCATTGACCTGATCGGACACACGAAGAAGAACGCGGAGATTTCCGGGAGATGCCCCGAGAAGCCGTGCGCCGCAATACGGATAGGATTTTCCCGCTTTTTTCATCGCGGCGATCTCACTCTCGTATGCCGCAAACCCGGTTTTTCCGCTGAGAAGTACGGTTTTTCCGGTTTGAATTTCCACAAGCGCAGTATCATATACCCCGTTTCTGGTTACCGAAACAAGAGCACGGCTTCCGAAAATGTAAGTCTCACCGAACAGGAGCTCGTCGTTCGCGTACTCCTCTCCTTTTTCATCAATCGGAGTCCTGCTGATCCCTCCCGTTCCCTCCACAGAGGTATAAAGCGGATAGTACACACGGTTGGATCCCTTGGATACGGCAAACCAAAGCGGTGTCTGTTTTTCCCCGTCCAATTCAAACGGCGGAAGTGTATTCTCCGCTCCCTCCTCGGTCAAAGCAACCGCTTCCAGCCGAAAATAAGGCTCCCCGTTTCCGTCCTCATAGGCAGTAACGGTATACTCAGCGGGAAGATATACATCATCCGGACCGCGCAAAAGCAGCGAAACGGTCATGCGGTTCGCATTCTGAGTAACTACCGCTCCCCCGAGCTGAGCGCTCCAGCCGGATTTTGGATCTCCCTCCGGGGTAAAAACAAACACGCCGGTTTCGCGGTCATAAAAATCCTCTCCGCTCAAGCCGAGATAGTAGTTCTCGTGTGCTTCCGTTTCGGAAGAACCGGAGAGGAGCTCCTCCGCGTCGTCCTTTGGCTCCAGAATATAATCCTCGAAATACTCCTCCTCTATCCCAAGGAGCTTCCATGCAAGCACCTTGAGCTGATAAATGGTGACAGTCGCCCGCCCGGAGCTGTCTGTATCGGGTTCCGAAGCTGCATTTGCCGTATCGGTTGTTGCGGAAGAAGCGACATTTGCCGTATTGGCTGTTACAGGGGTATTTGGTTCAGAAGAAGCGGCGCTCGGCTCTTCCGGCTCGGTATAGACACCGGTCATATCATTACGCGCGGCATAATTCAGAAGATAATAGATAATATTTGTCCCCGAGAAGGAGGCTGCCCCATTTGCGGGTCTGTAAAAATACTCCGCCGCAAAACCGACGTGCCGCACAAGCTCGGTATAGTCAGGCGCATAATTCGGATTCTTCGCGACGCTGTCCGGATCAAAGCTTCCGCCTGGGGTCGTTCGATCCGGCAGATCAATGGTATAGATCACCCCCCACCCCGCGGTGGCAACAAGAATATTCTTTTTCATGGCAAACACGGTTTCCATGTTCGGCACTGCAGTCGTGTAAACACATTTGAAGCTGCGCGTGCTGAAAAGGGAAATCCTGCTGGCGTCATCCGCCGGGAAGAAAACAAAGTAACTGCCGTCCTCATTGAGGGTAATTCTGCTTTTGAAAAAGATATCCTCATAGTTGTCGAAGAAGCCCTCCTGTCTTTCTCCGCCGTCGGTATACATTGTCTCACGGCTGGAAAGATCGGTAAGCGGCAGACGGCAGATTTCGTAGGTTCTTCCGTCAATCACATTGAGACACCAAAGGTAAGAGGCAGAGCACCCGATCGGTGTAAGACCGTTTTTGTATTCCTCGGTTTTTCCCGAAACGGCATTATAAACGCCGATGCCGACAACCTCATTCTGACCGTCAATCCGGAAAATGAGGCTGCCGTCCTTCGTAAAACAGAGCGGAACCACGCTGCGGGAAGCAGCATCCAGCACCTGCGCCGTGCGCGGGGAATAGACGACCGTACTTCCGCCGGTCGAGAGGCACTCAACCACAAGACTTCCGGTTGCAGCCTGCACATGAGCACGGTATTCTCCGTCAGGAGAATAAATGGCATCCGCAAAGGCGCGATTCAATTTCTGCACCTTCGCGTTCCCGGGAGCGCCGGTCAAAGTATAGTATTTCCCATAAACAGGAGAAACAATCAGGCCCTCCTGCGCGTTGTAAACACTGCAGCTCTCCGCTCCACGGTAAACTTCAATCCATTCACCGACAAAGCGGTTCTCCTGCACACCGAAAAAGGACACCCAAAGAAGTCCCGCGGCATCCTTGATAAAAACGGCAAGATGCGTGTCGTCGTACTGACGAACCTCAGCAACCTCAAAACCGTCCGGCAGAGCCTCGTACAGAGAGAAGGAACGGGTATCCAATCCGTCCGCAAGTTCAATGGCAAAGCCCTCGGCGGAAAGCCGTACGCTGTCGGCTACGGTACACAGAATCTCCCTTGTTGTGTCAGCGCGGAATGCCGTATAGCCGGTAAACTCAAACACGAAGGGAACCGCATTCATACCATCTGCCGAAAAAAGAACACTGTATGCGCGATAAATACCGGTATTTTTTTCCTTGGAAAAAGTATAGCAGGTCAAAAGAGTCCCGCCGCCGGGAAGCCGATCGGAGGTATTCTCCATGACAGTATATTCGGTATCCGCAAGAGCAGAGAAAAACGCAAGAAGCGTGTCTTCCTCAGCTGCGGGAACCTCTGTCGCGGAAGAGAACCCGACAATATTTTCTGCACGGATCGAGAGAAGCCCGGTTCTGTCCGACAGCCCGGTATTCTTTGCCGTAAACTCCCGATAACCGCCCCCGAACCCTTCCGGAAGGGAAACAGAGGCATAAACGGTGCTTTCCGTCTTCACAAACGGCCCCGGGAAACTTCCCGTGAGCAGATCAGAGGAGTAGACGGTGGCGGAATAAGTAATCTTCTCCTCAACCGGCGGATCGGTAACCGGCGCGGTCGAAGAGGTTGTGGGGGTCGGCGTTGTAACCGGCGGCGTCTTTCCCCCGTCGCAGGAAGCCAGTCCCGCAAGGCAGGAAAAGGACAGCAGTAATGCCGTCGCGCTTTTTGCGACCTTCCCGAATTGCTTCAACTTTTTTTTCATAACCACTCAACTTTCAATCAGATGGAACCTTACATAAGAGCGGAACATCCCGGCACGAAAAAACAGGATCTTCGAAAAACGGGATGACACTTTCCGGACAGCGCAGCGGAAGAGCAAAGAAAGCCCATGTGAAAACGCCTGCAGGTATTCAGAACTTGCCCTTTGCAGTCGCACTGCCGCACCGGCAATCCTACTGCATCCTACTGTACCGTATTATAAGGTAGAGTTGTTTCGGAAATTCAAACAAGATGTAAAATTTTCGTAAACATTTCAGAGAATCGGTATTTCTGACACTATAGTAGCACAGACCAAAGAAAAAAGCAAGTTGCCATACAGAATCGCTTGTTTGCCCTTCGCCGAAATCCGGGGGGAATCCGCTCTCTCTTCGGGCAAAACGCACAATCGGAACCAACTACCCGATATCGTACCCCTTCAGAAAACAGAGAATCCCCGTGCCATTCACGGATGAAATGCACGGGGAAGAATACCCGGGAACCCCTCAGAAAAGCAGCATCAAAAACGCCGTTCCGGTTGCTGCCAGTGAGACAACAACCATCGGAACACGAAAGAAGGCAAGCCCGAACGCGACGGCACAGCCGGCAACGGACGCAGCAAGATTTCCCGTGGAATAGAAGACGGCAGGAAAGGTCAGCGCACCCAGTACGGCATAAGGAAGATAGGCAAGCAAACTGAGCAGATAGCGGTTTTTCAGCCGTTTGCGGAGCAGCACGGTCGGCAGCATCCGGATCAGATAAGTAACTGCCGCCATAATCAGAATAGCAAAAAAGATACTCCTGTTCATACTTCATCCTCCTTTTCCTGCACAGGGAACAGTGCCGCACAAAGAGCGGCAGATGCCAAAGAACAGAGAATGACACGAAAGCCAAAGGAGATTGAAGAGAGTACCGGAAGAAAGGCAAAGAGGCAGGAAGTTGCGGAAGCAATCAGCACAGCCCAGCAGACCCCGCGATTTTCTCTTGCCGGAGGAATCACAATGGCTAGGAACATTCCGTAGAGTGCAATTCCGAGCGCGTCACTGAGCAAAGCCGGAAGAATGTCACCGGCAAGCGCTCCGCACAGCGTCCCTGCCGACCAACAGAGAAAAGGCACGCCGGACAGTCCATACCAATACCCCGGTTCCAGTTCTCCCTGTCTGGAAACGGCGACGGCAAAAATCTCATCCGTGATGGAAGCGGATGCAAGCAAACGGTGAGCAATGCCGAAACGGGGAGAAAGCCTTTGGGATAATGTCAATCCCATCAACGCATACCGAAGATTGATCACAGCCTGTGTCAGTACCAATTCCCCGGCAACGGCAAGTGTAAACGCACCGTCGGCTCCGGCGGAGATAATCCGTTGGCTGATCACCTCAATACCTGCGGCCTGTCCCGCACTGGTCAGATTGGTCGCGGACATCAAAAGCGCGAGCAGTGCGGAAATGCCCTTGGCCCTGGCAACGACACCGACACCGAACGAAACCGAAAAATAGGCAAGGCCGATCGGAATTCCGTCCCGAATTCCGTCCCGAAAACAGATTCCTTTTCCTTTCATGCTCCTCATGGCTTCTCCTTCGGCACTTCCTCGGCCGCATGGATCATAGCGGCATATCTTCCGCCGAGCCGCATCAGTTCCTCGTGGGTTCCGCGCTCTGCAATTTCTCCGGCGTCCAGCAGGAGAATCAAATCACACTCCCGCACGGTAGACAGCCGGTGGGCAATGAACACGCAGGTACGGCCGTAGGAAACACTGCGGATCGCTTCCTGAAGTTTCTCCTCCGTCAGGGAATCGATGTTGGCGGTGGCTTCATCAAGAACCAGAACACCGGGATCTCCGACCGCCGCGCGCGCAAAAGAGAGCATCTGCCGCTGCCCTGTTGAAAAATTCACCCCCTGCTCATAAACACGTGCGTGAATTCCTCCGATATCACGAAGAAACTCTTCGCTTCCGGAAATCGCAAGCGCCCGGGCAAGCGACTCATCCGACGCACCGGAATGCATATCCAGATTGCTGCGCACATCTCCGTCAAACAGGAAAACCTGCTGCATGACCGAAGAAATTCCGCGGCGCAGATCACGCAGACGCCAGTCACGGATATCAACCCCGTCAACAAAAATCTGCCCTTCGGTCGGCAAATAGTACCGGCAAAGCAAGCTGACAATTGTTGTCTTACCAGCCCCCGTCGCCCCGACAAGCGCCGCGTGCGTACCCGGAGCGAGACGGAAACTGATGTTCTTCAGAACAGGAGTTTTCCCGTCATAGGAAAAGGACACATTCCGGAATTCAATTTCCCCACGCACGGTTCCGCCGTGTGTTCCCGCGTCCGGCTCTTCTTTATCCGGCGCATCGAGCAGCTCGTAAATACGGTCAACAGACACAAAGGCGGACTGCACGTTAGTATACTTCTCCGCAAGATCGTTGATCGGCTCAAAGAAGCGTTTTACATAGGTTGTAAATGCATAAAGTACACCAACTCCGAGAACTCCGGTTGAAATCCGTCCGAATGCAGCGACCAGCAAGACAGCAATAACCAGATTGTTGATGATTTCCATTGAGGGACGAAGCAGCGAATTCAGCACAATCTGCGTCAGGGTTCCCTTATAGTAGCGCCGATTGATCGCATTGAATTCCGCATGCTTTTTCTCCTGACGGTTATAGGTTTTTACCAAACGCATTCCGCTGATATTCTCCGCCATGAAGCCGTTCATTTCTCCTGTGATGCTTTTTACAAGGCGGAAATTACGCTTCAGAACTTTTTTCAAAGAGAAGGTAATCAGACAAATAATCGGCACACCGAGCAGCGACCAGGCAGCAAGCACCGGATCAATTACAACCATGACAACGGCAATTCCGATCAGAAGAATCGCGTCCTTGAACAGGTTGATAAAGATGTCGGAATAGAATTCGTTTACCGTTTCCACATCATTTGTCGCGCGCGTGATCAGCCGTCCGGTTCCGCTTTCGTCAATATCGGAAATACGCATGTGCAAAATCTTGTCAAAGACACGGCGGCGCAGGGTGTGCAGGATCGTTTGGGAAACCGCAGCGATACGCCGTGTCTGCAGAAGGCCGAAAACAGCGCCGCCCAATTCCACGCACAAATAGAGCACACCGAAGCCCAAGATCGAATACAGACCATGCTGTTGTGTGCCCGCCTTCAGAAATTCATCAATAACCACCGATACGATCACCGGGCTGGCAAGAGAGGCGGCATTGGCAAGCAAAGCAAAAATCAGGCAAACAAGCAGTTGCCAGCGGAAAGGCGCCATCAGCTGTGCAAGCCTTTTCAGGGAAGAACCCGGATGCTCCGCATGCAGCGCATTCGTTTGTTCATTACGCAAGCAGCATCCCTCCCTTCGCGTCGGCATCTGCATCGGCGCATTGCTTTCTCCAGAGCGCCGCGTAAGCTCCGCCCTGCGCAATCAGCGCCTCATGACTTCCCTGCTCGGCAATTCTGCCGTTCTCCATATACAGGATGTTATCGCAGTCGGTCAAAGCGGAAAGCTTCTGACTGATTACAATGACAGTGCGACCGGCAAAATAAGCGGAAAGGCGCTCCTTGATATGCTTTTCCGTCACACTGTCAACAGCCGAAAGAGTATCGTCGAGAAGAAGAAGCTGCGGCTCCCGGGCCAAAGCGCGCGCAAGAGAAATCCGCTGCTTCTGACCGCCAGACAAATGGGTTCCGCGCTCTCCGACCTCCGTTTCATAACCTTCGGGGAAAGTATCGCGATCAGAGGGATCAATATCGGCAACATGCGCCGCCTCACGGATTCTTTCCTCTGTTGCTCCTTCCGTGTAAAAAGCAATATTACCCCTGATCGAATCCGAAAACAGGAAGCTGTCCTGCGGGACATAGCCGCAAAGCTCGCGCATGGAATATGCCGGAAGATCGCAAAGATCCTTTCCGTCAACAAAAACCGTGCCGCGCGGTACATCGTACAGCTTAAGGAGAAGAGAAATCAGGGTCGTTTTTCCGCATCCCGTCGGTCCGGTAATTCCAAGCGTTGTTCCCTTCGGCAGTTCAAAGGAAATATCGTCCAGTGCCGGATTCTGCGCCTCTTCATAACGGAAAGTCAGCGAGCGTACGGATATCCGGTCACGGAATTCTATGTCATCACCCGCAAGTTCTCCCTCAGAGACAGACGGAACGGCAAAAATATCGTGCAGACGGCGATAGGATGCCGTTCCGCGAACGATCAGGTTGATAATCCTGCCGAGCTGAACGACAGGAGTCTTTACCAGTGCAAGATAGCCCTGATAGGCAACAAGCTGTCCAACCGTCATGCTTCCCGAAAGAACAAGATTCCCCCCGTAGATCAGGCTGACGGCATAGCTGATACCGAAAGCGACCGTGATCGAGGGTCCAAGCAGCGAGGTTACCCGCACAAGCGAAAGATTGGCATCCCGCATATCACCGGAGAGACGGTCGTAATCCTCTTCCCATTCATCCTCACGCGCAAAAGATTTGATGATCTTCACACCCATAATCGACTCGTTAACAAAACCGGAAATACGGGCAAAAAGCCCTTGAACCTTAGTGAAGCGCGTCCGGATCAGGGAGCCGAGCAGAACAATTGCCAGAACGGCAAAAGGGAGCGGAAGAAGGACGAACATCGTCATGCGCGCATCGATGTTTCCCGCCATGGAGGCTATCGAGAAAACGGAAATGGCGATACCGCGCACCGCCATGGCCAGCAGAGGACCGAACATCATCCGCACCGCATTGATGTCGTTAATGGCATAAGCAATCAGATCGCCGGAACGCTGGCGGGCAAAATAAGAAACCGGCAGGCTCTGAAGCTTCACAAAAAAGCTTTCCCGCATCGCACATTCAATACGGCGTGCATTGCCGATTACACAGTATCGCCAGCCGAACTGCGTAAAGAAAACGCCGATCGCCAGCAAAACAAGCAGAAAAGCGGCACGAAGCACGCCATCGCGTGTCACCGCGCCGGATTCCAGAAGGTCAATCGCATCACCAAGCGCCTCGGGAATCAGGGAACTCAGTTTGTTTTGCAAGATCAAAAAAACAACGCCGGGAAGATAAAGCCACCCGTATTTCCGGAAAAAATTGCCGAACATGTGCCACCGCCGTTTATAAAATAAGATCTTATTTATTGTAGCATATGGTTCCGTCATATTTCCACCGTTTTCAGCAAAAAAATCACAATCCCTTTTGTTTTTTCCCTCTCTATACTTGAAGAGCACCACACAGTCATGATATAATAAGAAAAACCGCCGATACTGTTTATAACGATGGGGATTTTGTCTTATGAACCAAACCTTATTACTGATTATGAATCCCTGCGCAGGGATGAAGCGCGCTAACCGTTTTTTAACTGATATTCTGTCGCTTTTCTCCTCCTTCGGCTGGGAAACGCTCGTTCACATGACCCAGGCGCGCGGTGACGGCAGACAAGCGGTCGAACGCCTTGCCGGAAGCGTCGGAAGAATCGTCTGTATCGGAGGCGACGGTACATATAACGAATGCGTCGACGGGCTGATTGCTTCCGAAGTACAGGTTCCGCTCGGTTATATTCCCGCGGGAAGCACCAACGACTTCGCCAAAAGCCTTCATCTCTCCCGCAATATTCTGCAGGCTGCACGGGATATCATGGAAGGGAGCGAGCGCTGCCTTGACGTCGGAAGCTTTGGAGGACGGCACTTCACCTATGTCGCCTCCTTCGGGGCCTTCACGAAAACCAGCTATTCCACGCCGCAGAGCACAAAAAACGCATTGGGACATCTTGCCTACATATTGGAAGGAATCAAGGATCTTTCTTCGATCCGCCCCCAGTCTCTCACTTTCCGCACCCCGGACAGAACCGTGCGCGGAGACTATGTTTTCGGCGCCATTTCCAACTCTACCTCCGTCGCGGGCATTCTGACGATTTCCCCGAAAATTGTTGATATGAACGACGGAAAGTTTGAGGTGCTGCTGATCCGTATGCCGGCGAATCCTGCCGATCTGAATGAGGCGATCCGTGCGCTCACGGTTCAGGATTATGATTCCTACATGATCGACTTTTTTTCCGCCGGAACCATCGACATCACGGCAAGCCCGGACATGGACTGGACCCTTGACGGTGAATGGCAGAAGGGTGCTGAGAAGATCCGTGTGGAAAATCTTCACAATGCGATCCGTATTATTACTAAAGAAAAGAAAACCAAACACAACGAACTGAGCGAAAAAGGAGAAGTGCAGCCAACCGATGAATAATTATATATCCGGTTTGATCAACGGAAATTTCGGAACGAAAGGAATCCTTTCCGCTGGGCAGACACTGCGCGAAAGGCTAAAACCGCTGCTTTACGCCCTGGTTCTGCCCGCTTATCTTCTCCTGTTTTTCTGGGTGGAAAAAGCAGTCCCCACCGAAGGGTATTGGGTCTCCTATCTGCCGATTGATGACAGCATTCCCTTTCTGGAGGGGTTTGCCGTTTTCTATTTTGTTTGGTATGCCATGCTCGGCACTTTGGGGCTCCATCTGCTCTTCTTCAACGCCGACGGCTTCCGCCGTTATATGATCTACATTGGGATCAGTTTCTCCGTAGCGATGCTGTTCTGCCTTTTTTTCCCGAACGGGCAGGATCTGCGCCCCGATTTGGAGGCGCTCGGGCGGGATAACATTTTTATCCGCATGATGGCTGCCATCTACGCAGCAGACACCAATACCAATGTCCTGCCGAGCGTTCATGTAATCGGAGCTTTTGCTGTGCTTTTCGGAGCGTGGAATGACCCCGCCGTGCGCAGTCTCCGCTGGGCAATTCCCGTTACCGCCGTGCTGACCATTCTTGTTTCTCTTTCCACTGTTTTCGTCAAGCAGCACTCTCTGCTTGATGCTCTCGTTGCAATTCCCTACTGTTTTCTCTGTTATTTTCTCGTTTACGGACTTCGCAGGAAAGGATCCATCAGCATGCGGGCAGACCGCGAAAAGGATAAAAAATGGAACAAAGAACCGTAAACCGTTCCCGTCTTTACGACGCGGACGGAACACTTTATGAATTTGACGCTGTCGTCCGCTCCTGTACGGAGGAAAACGGGCTTTACGCCGTCACGCTCGACTGTACGGCTTTTTTCCCCGGAGGCGGAGGGCAGGACTGTGACACGGGAACGATCAACGGGATCCGTACAATACGAATTGCAGAGCGCGGAGGAGAGGTTCTTCACCTTCTTCGGGAGCCGCTTTCTGTCGGTTCTTCGGTACACGGTTCACTCGACCGGGAGGCGCGCATCCGGAAGATGCAGGCACACGGAGGAGAGCATGTCCTCTCCGGTTTGCTCAACAGCCTGTACGGCGCCGAGAATGTCGGTTTCCGAATCGGCTCCGGTGAACTTGTCACCGTGGACACAAGCATTCCGCTGAGCAGGACGCAGCTGGACACAGCTGAGCTTGAGGCCAACCGGATTCTGACGGAGAACCGCACAATCCGCGTCTTTTTTCCTACACCGGAGGAGCTTGCAACGCTTTCCTACCGCTCCAAGCTTTCTCTTACGGAGGGCGTACGGATTGTGGAAATTGACGGTGTTGACCGCTGCGCCTGCTGTGCACCGCATTTTTCCTCTACGGCTCCCATAGGTCTTCTGAAAATTCTTGACACCCTGCCATGGCACGGCGGCACACGGCTTTTTCTTGTCTGCGGTCTTGCCGCACTCGACGACTACCGAAGCCGTTGGCAAAGCATTAAGGAAATCTCCGGCGCGCTTTCCGCAAAGCAGGAACAGGTTGCCGATGCGGTGCATGCCGCGCTCGCGCGAGAGGCAGAGCAGAAAAGCACGCTGTTTCGTCTACGCCGCGCGCTGCGGGACGCACAGCTGGCCGCACTCGGAGAACGGGAAACAGATGGCAGTCTTGTACTGTTCGATGACCTCTCGGACTCCGAAGGGCTGCGCGACTATGCCAACCGGCTTGCCGCACGCTGTCAGGGAATCGGCGCGGCGTTCTGCGCCTCCTCCGGCGGCTTCACCTATGCTGCGGCATCGCATTTCCGGAACATGAAGGAGGAAGCTCCCCGGATTCATGCCGCTCTCGGCGGCAAGGGAGGCGGTACCCCGCAGATGATCTTCGGAACCGTGACTGCCGCTAAACAGGAAATCGAAAACTATTTCAAGAAAAGCTGAGGAAACAGAATGGACATCATTCAACAGCTCGCGGCGGAGTTGAATCTCGCCGCGGGGCGCGTGGAAAGCGCTGTCAAACTCATTGACGACGGCAACACCATTCCCTTTATCGCCCGCTATCGCAAGGAGGCAACCGGAAGTCTGACTGACACCGAGTTGCGCGATATCCACGAGCGCCTGCTCTATCTTCGCGGGCTCGATGAGGCGCGGGAAAAGGCGCGCGCTTCCATAGAAGCACAGGGCAAGCTTACAGAGGAGCTTTCACAGGCACTTGCCGCCGCCAAAACACTTACCGAGGTCGAGGATCTTTACCGTCCATACCGTCCCAAACGCCGCACGCGAGCCACAATCGCCAAGGAAAAGGGGCTGGAACCGCTTGCTCTGCTGCTTCTGGAAGAGGATCCGAACACCGATCCTCCGGCGGAGGCAGAGCGTTTTCTCGATCCCGAAAAAGGAATTGAAACCCCTGAAGAAGCCATCTCCGGTGCCTCCGACATCATCGCCGAAATTATTTCGGACGATGCGGAGCTGCGCCGCCGTCTGCGATATGTCTGCCGGGCAAACGGAAAGATCACCTCTAAAAAAACCGGAGAGGACGCCGGCGTATACGCTAATTACGCGGACTTCAGCGAATCGATTTCCCACATTGCCGGGCATCGGATCCTTGCCATCAACCGCGGGGAGCGGGAAGGCATGCTGAAGGTTACTGTCGATTTTGATCGCGCCAAGGCAGAAAATATTGTCTTTTCCATCTATGTCAGGAATAATAGCCGCGCAGCCTCTGTTGTTGCCGAAGCGGCACGGGATGCCTATGACCGGCTGATCTTTCCCTCTATTGAACGGGAACTGCGCGGCGAGCTGACCGACGCGGCAGACGAAAGCGCCATTCGTGTTTTCGGGCTGAATCTGAGACAGCTTCTGATGCAGCCGCCGCTTCGCGGGGCTGTCGTCCTCGGAATGGACCCCGGCTATCGGACAGGCTGCAAGCTTGCCGTTGTCGACGCGACCGGAAAGGTTCTTGACACCGGCGTCATTTATCCGACGCCTCCGCACGCAAGGATTCCGGAGGCACGCGCAACCGTTTTGCGCCTCACACGGCAGTATAAAGTGACCGTTTTTGCAATCGGAAACGGCACGGCAAGCCATGAAACAGAGGAGTTTGCCGCCTCTCTGCTTCCTGAGCTTCCCGGCGTTTCCTATATGGTTGTCACCGAGGCGGGCGCATCGGTTTACAGCGCCTCTGAACTGGCGGCCAAGGAATTTCCGGAATATGACGTCTCCCTGCGCAGTGCCGTGTCCATCGCACGACGTCTGCAGGATCCCCTTGCGGAATTTGTCAAAATCGATCCGAAGGCAATCGGCGTCGGGCAATATCAGCACGATATGCCGCCGAAAGCCCTCTCCGCCACGCTCGATGGAGTAGTTGAGGACTGCGTAAACTCTGTAGGAGCGGATCTGAACACGGCATCGGCACCGCTTCTCGCGCGTATTTCCGGCGTCGGACCGGCGCTGGCTGCCAATATCGTCACTTATCGGGAAGAAAACGGAGCATTTATCTCCCGAGCTGAGCTGAAAAAGGTTCCGAAGCTCGGTCCCCGCGCCTTCACGCAATGTGCCGGATTTCTTCGCGTACACGGAGGTCGAGAACCGCTTGACAACACCGCCGTCCATCCGGAAAGCTACCCGGCGGCAAAGGAGCTGCTGAAGCTTTGCGGCTATGAGCCGAAGGATGCCGCAGGCGGACTGGCGGAGCTTCCGGAAAAAGCAGAAGCTCTTGGTATTTCCCGTCTTGCAAATACTCTTGCCGTCGGCGAACCGACGCTGCGCGATATCATTGCCGAGCTTGCCCGTCCCGGGCGCGACCCCCGCGATTCGCTTCCTCCCCCGATGCTTCGTTCGGATATTCTTTCGATTGACAGCCTGGTTCCCGGTATGGAGCTTACCGGTACGGTACGGAACCTGGTCGATTTCGGCGCCTTTGTCGATATCGGCGTGCATCAGGACGGACTTGTCCATATATCCCGGATTGGCGCCGGAAGACGTGTCAATCATCCGACAGAAGTGCTTTCGGTCGGCGATATTGTCAAGGTATGGGTTCTCGATGTTGACCGTCAAAGAGGCAGAATCAGCCTTACCATGAAAAAACCGGATTAATTAGGTATGCAGGAGGGAAAAATTATGATGTCATCGGAAGAAAGAATCCAAAAAGCGGAGGAACTGTTCCTTTCCGGCTTCAATTGTGCGCAGGCGACCTTTGCGGCGTTCGCCGACCTGGCCGGATATTCGGAAGAGGAGGCTCTTCGGCTTGCCTCCTCTTTCGGCGGCGGTTTTGCCCGTCAGCGCGAGGTTTGCGGAGCCGTCAGCGGTGCCGCCATGGCACTCGGAGCGGTTTTCGGCTATGACACACCGGACCCCGAACTATGCCGTCGGCATTATGCACTTGTTTCGGAATTTATCAATGGCTTTCGGGAAAGAAACGGAGCAATTCTCTGCCGGGATCTGCTTCAGATTTCAAAGGAAAAGGTCGCGCAGGACCGCATTAACCCCGTTCCCACCGAACGGAATGATGCATTTTTTTCAAAGCGTCCCTGCGCTGCTCTTGTGGCAGATGCCGCAAAGCATGTATGTGCTCTGATGAAACGGGAAGCGGGACTACGTGCCCTTTCCATGCTGAAGCCCGGCTGGAACAGCTCCGACCGTTTTCCCGGAACGATGGACCTTCCGATCCGCTATCAGCTTTGGATTCCGAAGAATTTTGATCCTTCCCGCCGTTATCCCGTTGTTCTCTACATGCACGGGGACGGCACGCGCGGCTCGGACAATCTGACCCACATCGCCGCTCCCACAGCCACGATTGTTCGCAGCCTGACGGAAAATCCGGAATACAATCAGGATCTGATTCTTTTTGCACCGCAGTGCACGCGTGAAGAATGTTGGGTCCCTTGCGGAAATAGAAAGGACGGCTTTCATTTAGCGCCCGAACCCGCCCCCTGTCTGCAGCACGCTTTCGCTGCGTTTTCCTACTGGCTGGAACGGCTGCCGGCCGATCGGGAACGTCTTCTGTTCTGGGGCAACTCCCGCGGTGCATACGCCGGCTGGGATCTGATGTCCCGCCATCCCGGACTGTTTGCGGGGGCGGTGCTTGTTGCCGGCTGCGGAGATTCCGAAAAAGCATCCTTACTCACGGGGGAGCATATCCGCATCCATCACGGAACGGCAGACAATGTCGTCCTTTATTCGGGAAATGAGCAGATGGTCAAACGCATTAAAGAGAGCAATCCCTCTGCAGACATCAATCTGATCCCCTATCCCGGACAGAATCACACGATTTTCGCCGAAGTCGGCCTGAACGATTCCGTCATTCGATGGCTTCTTTCGCAGCATCGGTGACCATCCGAACCCGCAGGAGTCTCCAATTATGATCAAGGTCATGAACATTATCAGCGATACGAATATCGGTGGCGCAGGAAAGGTACTGATCAATTATCTCAAGTATTGCGATCGGGAGAACTTCGAGGTTTCGGTTCTTCTTCCCCGCTGCAGTCTCCTGAAAGCGCCTCTTGAAGAGCTTGGAACGCGTGTTTTTGAGGCAGACGGGATCGCAGACCGTTCCTTCGACCGTTCGGCCATTCGAGAGCTGAAGCAGCGGATTCGTGAGGAAAAGCCGGACATAGTTCACACGCACGGCTCCCTGTCCGGAAGAATCGCCGCACGGCAATGCGGCTGCCGGGTCATCTATACCCGACACTCCGCTTTCCCTGTCAAGGGATATCTGAAGCACGGTCCCGGACGTTGGCTCAACAAATGGGTAAACCATCACTATGCCGACCGCATCATCGCCGTCTCGCCTGCGGCAGCAAAGAACCTGACCGACGCCGGCGTCAATCCCTCTCTGATCGACACAATGATGAACGGCGTTGACCCCGTTCAACGTGCTACCCCCGAGGAATGCGCTGCTCTGCGAAAGCATTACGGGATCCCCGACGGCTGCTTTACGGTCGGAATTCTGGCCCGTATTGAGGACTACAAAGGGCATACCGATATTCTCGACGCAATTCAGCTGATCCGTGACAGCGGAAGAGAAATCCGGCTGATCATTGCCGGAACCGGAAGCTATGAGGATGCGGTCAGGCAGCACTGCTCCGCTCTCGGCCTTGACAAGATTGTTTGCTTTCCGGGCTTTATCCGCGATGTTGCTCCGGTTCTCTCTATTCTGGATCTGCAGCTGAACGCTTCCTGGGGAACGGAAACCTCCAGTCTCTCGGTTCTCGAGGGCTTCAGCATGGCGCTTCCGGCAGTTGTCAGCGATTACGGCGGAAATCCTTGCCTCGTTGAGGAGGGAGTAAACGGTTTTCTCTTCCCCGCCCGTGATCCGGGTGCCTTGGCAGACCGAATCATAAGGCTGATGGACGACCCCGCTTTGCTTGAAAAAATGGGGACAGAGGCACTCCGCATTTACCGAGAACGCTTCACCGGAGAAGCCTTTGCGCGCCGTATAGATGCCATATACCGAAAAGTCCTTGCGGAAAAGAAATAATCCTTCCGGTTCTGTCTGAACAAGGCGGAATCCCGCCCTTAAAAATCCGGCGCAAAAAGGAATTGAAATGGCTTCTCCCGGCGATATCATCAAAGACCCCTATGTTTTTGAGTTCCTGGGCATTCCCGAAAGCAAGCCGGTTATGGAAAGCGAGCTTGAAAAAGCACTTGTCCAGCAGATTGAAAAGTTTCTTTTGGAGTTGGGGCGCGGTTTTATGTTTGTCGGCACACAGCAGCGGGTTACACTGAACAACATTCATTACTATGTGGATATGGTTTTTTACAACAAACCTCTCCGTGCCTATGTACTGATCGAACTGAAAACGGTCAAGCTGCTGCCGGAAGCGGTCGGACAGCTCAATATGTATCTCAATTATTATGCCGCAGAGGTCAACGATCCCGACGATAACCCGCCAATCGGTATTATTCTTTGTACCGATAAGACAAATGTGGAAGCGGAATATGCACTCGGCGGGCTTTCCAACAACATCTTTGCCTCGCGCTATACCTATGTAATCCCAAATAAGGAAGAGCTGATCGCACAGGTGGAAGCGGTCTTGAGAGAATGGCATGAGCCGGAAGCGGACGGCGAAAAAGAGGATTAAAGTCACTGTTTAGGGGCATAAAAAGCGGCTTGCAGCAAGGCTTTCTGGCGTGGAAACCAAGCTGCCCGTATGTTTTCCTTGCCACAAGAGAAAACAGTCTTTGAAGCCGTGACAAATTGGCAAAAAGAAAATGCGGGACGCAGCAGCTGAAGATGGCCGCCGCGTCCCGCGTCGTTTTTATTCCGTATCTGAAAGCGTCATAGAGAACTTTGCTTCCTCAAATGCTGCATCGGTCATGTTGTGCAGCTAATGCCTCGCTAAGGCGGATGCACCCGCTGATACAGGCAAATCCTCATAGGCTGTCTGCTCCCTCATAGCTGTAATCCGGGATGCTGCTTTTGGGCTTGCCCCAATCCGGCTGTGCCATATCGTGCGCAACAAGGGCGGTATAGTAACTGTCAATGGTGCTGGGTGCATTGAACAGCACCGCCCGGAGATATTGCCGGATGTTGCGGATCTTAGTGGTGTTCTCCCGCAGACAGTCAAAGACAAACTCGATATGGCTGCTGTTCAGCTTCATAAACTTGCTTTTTACCAGCTCTGCCGGGTAGTCGTCACCGGCAATGCGGATCTTCTTGCGGGAACTGCATACCGTTTCCAGAATAATGTCCACGATCTCGTCCAGGCGGTCACGGTCAATGCGCTTATCCTGCAAAAGGATGTCGTATTCGATGTTATCGCAGATAATCTCCCGGTAAATCCTATATGCTTCATTTTCGCTGTCTGCCGTTTCCTTTCGCTTCCGTTCCGGCGGCGCAGCCGCTTGTTCCCCGTCCACGCTCAAAGGGGAGGGGTAAGGGGAAAGGATAGGAATGGAATCGGTACTTGATATATCTGTAATTGATCTTTCTTTTTTTGATAAGTCAGTTCTTAATATATCTTTATTTAATTGCGTTGGATTTTCCAACGTAGGGTTTTCCAACGTAGGATTATCCTGCGTTGGATTATCCAATGTTGGATTTTCCAATGTAGGTAAATCCGATGCTGGCTGCGGCGTTTCATAGATCACATAGTCCGCCCCGCGCAGCCGTCCTTTCTCGTCGCGCTCTCTTGAACGGACGATATACCCGGCTGTTTCCAGCTCCTTTACCGCCTCGCGGATCGCGTCGATCTGTTCCCGGTTGATAAAGGCAAGACCTTTCAGCGTATAGTCCCAATCATCCGGCAGGGACAGCATTTGCGACAGCAGCCCCTTTGCCTTTAGGGTCAGTTCCTTGTTTCGCAAGTGATGATTGGACATGACGGTATAACCGTTGCTCTTTTCCACGCGAAATATTGGCATTTATGGTTCACCTCCTTGTGCTTGGTATTTGGTTTTGGGCATGAGAAAAGCCGCAGACCTTCAAGACGAAAATCTGCGGCGTATGAGCATACGAAAAGGGATGCTCCTTGATAGAAACATCCCTTTTCGCTCGGTTATTCAGTTTTTCAGACAACCTGTTTGCCCTCTGCCCTTAAAAAGCGTTGATTTTACTTGGTTTTCTCTTGCTTTCTTATTTCAGATGGCATAATAGCTTCCCTTTTTTAATCCGGTTTGACAGGGTATATTTATTCTGATATAATTCCAAAATTAGTATTAAAAGGAGGAGTATAATGGTTAAGGTATCGGCAGACAGCACTTGTGATTTATCTTATGAAATTTTAAACCGA
>JAXFQY010000015.1:0-16856 GCA_034178705.1 Eubacteriales bacterium
CGGAACGCGAATGATAAATATAATACGCATACGGATCTCCGTCGGTACCGTATCTTTCCTCTATAACGGTCACTTCGGTCTCGGCAGACGTTTTGAAACGAGCTTCGTCAATTCCCATAGCAAACGGAGTGATAGACGAAGAAAGCTCAAAGAATTTTACTCCGTTTCTGCCCAAAACCGTACCGTTTCCATCTCTAACCCAATCAGACGGAAATTCGATATCAACGTTTAAATGACTAAGCGAGGGGGAATCTTGCACTGTTAACGAGAACGAATGCTTTACCGCCGAAACGGTCTTATTCGGATCCTCGTTGGATATTACGCTGAGGGTATTATTCTCACCTTTGATCCCCTTCTTTGCTTCCCCCGTAAAGGTCACGGTAACAAGGTCACCCACCTTGATCGTTGAATCCGCAGGTGCGGTAAATCGGTAACTCACAAGCCCGCCGTCGCGCACAAGGAAATACCTGCTCTTTCCGTCGGCGGTAAGCTCACCTACGTCTATGACGGCTCCGGTCACCTCGGTCGTGTTCTCCTCATCAGCCACAGTCTCAACAGCCAGCCCCTCGGCACCGATAAGCCTGCCTTTATCCACGCCAACGGGAACAAACAGCTTCGTCAGCTTAGTTCCGTAAAACGCGTTATCGTCGATATACTTAACGCTGTCCGGAAGCGTATATTCTCCTGTTCTTGCAGGCGGGAATGCGACTAGAATCTTCATATCCTTTGTGTAAAGCACCCCGTCTACGGCGGCATACTTTATACAATCCTCCGTCACCGAGAAACCGAGAACGTCCTCGGATATTTTTGCGGGTGCTCCCGTAATATTCAGATGCTTGTTAAGGAAATCCACGTAACGTATCGTGATATGGAACATTTCCTCGGATCTTGATCTATCAAGATAGTCAACGGTTTCATTATCCACGTTGATAACGTCGATCGTATAGCGGTCCATACTTACCAGCCATATAAGATCTCCAACACCCTTGGTCTTGTCGTTAAACACCCGTACCGAAGCCAGTACCGCGTTTTTCGTTGCGTCATCAACGGCAGACTCATCAAAAAAGTATACGTTTACGTAGTATCCGCGGCAAAGCAAAACGTAATTATATCTGTGCCCTTTACTGTTTTTGGAGTGCATAAAAAATGAAAAATTATCGTTTGCACCGCCGATTCTTTCCTCAACGATCGCCTCCGCTCCTTCAAAAGTTTTCTTAAATACATCGGGATCTATACCCAGAACCTGCGGCCATGCGCGCACGAAGGAGAATACCGTTTTGCCGTTCAGGGTTGCGGAATCCCCATCAAAAGACCATTCTTCGGGAACCGTGATGCCTATCTTCATTTCAGTTGAAGTATAATCCTTCAGCTTATTCTCAAAGCATCTTTCTATCATGCCGTCAACCGCTGGCGGCTCATCCGTATCAGCGGGAACCGTAGTCTCAACGTGCTCCGTTGTATCGGGTGCGTCCGTGATATCGGGGGCGTCCGTATCGTTGCCGTCCGTGGTATCGGCAACGTCAGTTGTGCCTGCAGGGTCGGGCGGGGTCTGTCTTGCATTGGTAAGCAGGCAAACTGATGCGGTGATGATCACGGCAACGGCAATCACGCAGGCAAGGGCGGTTGGCTTCTTCATACGGAGCACGCCCTTGATGCGGCTCTTTATGCTGCTTTCTCCAAAGGAGAGCATACCGTGGAAGGGCACCTTACTGCCGCCCACGGACATATTAAGCAGAGTGCGCGCGTATTCCTTGCGCACCTCAAGATCGTAGGTATCTATAGCCCTTTCGTCGCAGGAAAGCTCCATATCATCGGTCATCAGCTTAAATGCAAGCCACGCAAAGGGATTGAACCAATGCACGCAAAGAATAAGCGAAGCAACTGCTTTAATGATGTGATCTCCGCGCTTTATGTGCGTTCTTTCATGCGCAACAACGTATGCAAATTCCTTATCGTCAAGCCCGAAGGGGATGTATATCCTTGGCTCTATGTAACCGAAAACAAAGGGTGTTTCGATCTGTCCGTTAGAATAGATCGCTTCGCCTATCTTGTACGAAAACGCAACCTCTTTCTTCGTCGCGATATAGGAATACGCGAGATAGCAGAGCATCGCCGCAGCGCCCGTTGCCCAAACCGCACACGCGGCGCGCCAAAGCGCAACAGCGTTATCATTTACCTGCGCATCCGGCACATCGGGAGTGTCGGGAGTTACGTTTACGTCGGGCTCTTCGGGTACGTTTGGAGCCGCGGGTGCACCCGTTATTACCTCAGCAGTATAAAACGGTCCGGTTATCTGAGGCGCTCCCTCGCCCGTGACGTATCCATCGGGAACGCTGGCGAAATATCCTTCCCCCGTAACCGGATCGGCTATCGGTTCGCTAAAGATATCATCCGTGAGCGCGGGCGGTTCGTTAACTTCCCCGCTATCCGATATAACGGCGTGCGGCTCGGGAATATGAATGAAGTTAAAAACGCTCACAGGCGCCGCTAACGAAAACGGAATAAGTAATCTTATCGCGGGAATTATCCATAGAATATATGAATATTTGCGCGGGAGCTTTTTAAGAAAAAGACGAACGATCATCACAAACGCGATTATCACCGCGCCAGTTATGCTCATATTAAGTAAGGTTTCAAAAAATTTGATCATTTTAGTTTTCCTCCGTGTATTCGTCTATCAGCCGTTTAAGCTCCTCCGCCTCCGTTTTTGATATCTTTTCCTTGGAAAGAAATGCCGTCAAAAACATCGGCAGAGAGCCGCCGAAGCCTCGGTTGATAAGAGTTTCCGATCTTTCGTTCAAGATGTCATCGTGTCGGTACAGCGAGCTGATAACGCTGCCCTCGTTTTTAATTATGTTTTTGTCAACAAGATGCTTTACCACCGTATACACGGTGGATTTTTTCCATCCGAGCTTATCGCCTGCAAGAGTGACGAGCCTGCCCGATCGCAGGGGCTCGTTTTCCCATATTATATTGAGCAACTCAAACTCGCTGTTTGATACGTTCATATTTACCTCCTTTTGGTCTACATTTGTAGACTTCACACCTTTAGTCTATCACAATAGACCGTGTTTGTCAATCCCCGTCAATTACACAAAATATTAGATTTTTGAAAATCAAAATTTAATTTTTTATAATATCATTGACTTATCCTCCCCCATTTGATATAAGATACATAACTCAAAAAAAGGATGGTTTGCACAGGGCAAATACATACGCCATTTCGGATACACAATGGCGCGTGACACGCCCTGGAGGATGTTTATGGACCAAACAAACAGCGGCACTGACTCGCAGATTTGTCAGTCGAACGTTCCGTTACCTGCGGAATCGCTCGACCGGATTCGGAAAGCGATCGGCGGAGAAACGCTTCTTTACACCGTCGTATCCGATCTTTCCATGCGCGCCACCTACGGCGGTTCCTTCTTCGCCGCCACGGATAAGGCAATCTACTCCTTCGGAGAGCCGGAGGAAGAGCCGAAACGCCGCACCTACTCGGATTTTTCACATGCCTCAGTCAAGCGCTGCTACGGCAACGCCCTGCTTGTGCTTTCCCGAGAAGAAGAAACCGAGCCGGAAAACTTTATCCGTTTTTCCCTGAAAGTCGCGAGTCTCTTTGATGCCGTTGCTCTCTGCTGTGAGAAAATGGTGCAGGGAGAACCGCAGGAGGACTGCGTTGCAATCGTCAACGAGGCGTTTGTCAAGCAGAAATCCGTCTGCCCGAAATGCGGGCGTACCCTGATCCGTCCCGGAGCGGATTGTCTTTATTGCTCCTCGAAAGGACGGTTCATCAGCAAAATCGCAAAGTACATTCTTCCCTACAAATGGCTGCTTCTTTTCTGTCTGATCCTTTCCGCCTTTACCACCGGACTCTCTCTGCTCCCGCCTTACATGACAAAGACGCTTGTTGACCGGGTCTTCCCCGAAAACAACATGCAGCTTCTGAACCGGGTCGTTCTGATGCTGCTCGGCGCCTATCTGCTTCAGCATCTCGTCGGAATTGTCCGCGGGTACTATCTTCGTGTTTGCGGAGACAATATCGTCAAAGCCTTCCGCAGTGATATTTATGCAAAGGCGCAATACCTTCCGATGCGATTCTATGACCGCACATCGACCGGAAGCGTTATCAACCGCATCAGCGGAGACACCTCGACCATCCAGTCCTTCATGCTCCGCATCACGCAGGAAGTTGTTGTTCAGCTTTTTCAGCTGATCGGAATCGTCATTATCATGCTCTCGATGAACTGGAAGCTGACTCTTCTTTCCCTCATTCCCGTTCCGTTTGTCGTAGTCGGCGCACGGATTTTCGGGAAAAAAATCCGCCCGTTTTATGTTAAGATCTGGCGGCGCTGGTCTGCCGTTACCTCCATTCTGACCGATACGCTTCCCGGGATCCGCGTCATCAAAGCGTTCACAAGCGAAAAGAAATCCATCAAGACCTTTAATACCTACAACAACGAATGGCTGAAAACCGATCTCCGCAGCGCACGAATCACCATCGCATTTCCGCATATTACCTCTTTTATCATCAGCTGCGGTTCGCTGGTAATCTGGGCAATCGGAGGCAGAAATGTCATTCAGGGAACCGGAACCATCACCCCCGGTCTGCTGATCTCCTTTATCTCCTACACTTCCATGTTCTACGGTCCGGTGAATTTCTTTGCCAATCTGAACGACTCCTACCAAGGGGCACTGGCTGCCGCCGAGCGCATCATGGATATCATCGATGCTGAGCCGGAAAATGATTTTTCCGGCGGAGCTCACCCGAAGAACATCAAGGGCAAAATCGAATTCCGCAACGTGAACTTCTCCTTTGACCGTTCCAAGAAGACGCTCTCCAACATCAATTTCACCATTGAGCCCGGAGAAATTGTCGGCATTGTCGGTACAACCGGTTCCGGAAAATCTACACTTGTCAATCTTCTGATGCGTTACTATGACGGTTATGACGGAGAAATCCTGATTGACGGGATCGACATCCGCAAAATTGATATGACCTTTTATCGCTCCAAGATCGGTTATGTTCAGCAAGAGCCGATGATGTTCCACGATACCATCTACAACAACATCGCCTTCGGAAGCGAAAAGGCAACGCCGGAGGATGTCATCCACGCGGCAGACGTAGCCAATGCGCATGAGTTCATTGCTCGCATGCCGGACGCCTATGATACCATGCTCGGCGAACGCGGAGTCGGAATTTCCGGGGGAGAAAAGCAACGTCTTTCGATCGCCCGTGCCGTGCTCAAAAATCCGAGCATACTCTTCTTTGATGAGGCTACCGCTTCGGTTGACTCCGAAACCGAGGCTCTGATTCAAGGGGCAATCGAGCGTCTGATCAGCGGCAGAACCACGATCATGATTGCCCACCGTCTCTCTACGCTCCGCCGTGCCACAAAAATCATTGTTGTCGACAAGGGCAGCATTCTGGAAATGGGCACTCCGGAGGAGTTGATGGCCAAAAAGGGAAAATACTACAAGCTCGTGCAGATTCAGACCATGCACGAGGAAGCGGAAAAAACCCGCCGCGAAGAGAATTTTGCGGAATAAGGAGAATAGAATGGAACGTCTGTATATTGACGGAAACAACGCCCGCTTCAGACGCCGCGGTCTTACTACGGTGGATATGGAACTGTGCGACGGCAGAATTCTGGAGAACCTTGAACCGCGCCGCCTGTTCCCGATCAGCGGACAAACACGGTACATTACTCTTCTTGACGACGATCTGAACGAACGTGCGGTTATCCGGAATCTCGACACACTCACAGAGGAGGGCAAGACAATCATTTGTGATTGCCTCAAGGAATACTACATGATTCCGAAGATCTCGCGCATTTACGATATCGATGACCGGGTCTCCAAGATTCGGTTTGATGTGGAGACCGACCGCGGAAGACAGACAATCGAAATCACCAACATCGTTCATCAGATCAAGCTGATGCAGAATGTGCGTGTGCTTTTCCGAGACAGCAACGATAACCGGTATGAAATCCCGGATATCACCCGTCTTGATGCGAAAAGCCAAAAGTCTCTGGATTTTTATCTGTGATCATAATATATTATAAAAGGAGACAAACATGAAACTCGTACTCGCGATCGTAAACAACGACGACAGTATCGTCGCAGCCTCTGCCCTGACCGGCGCAGGATTCTTTGTTACACGTCTCTCCACCACCGGCGGCTTTCTGATGGTCGGCAACACGACTCTTTTGATCGGAACGGAGGATGCCGAGGTCGGAGAAGTCCTTTCCATTCTGAAAAAGCACTGTGTGACCCGTGCGCAAAAACCCGCACCTACCGCAACCTTCGGGCAGGGGCTGAAGGACGGAAGTCTTCCGACTACCGTTACGGTCGGCGGAGCAACTGTGTTTGTCCTGAACGTTGAAAGCACAGAAAAATTCTGAGTCCTTTCCATACTGTCAATACTGTTTTCCCTCCGGAGAGCAACTCTCTGACAGCCCCAAAATGACCCTGAACAAAAATTCCCTTGCCATACCGGCAAGGGAATTTTTTAGAATCCTACGTAATCTTACTTTCTCTCAAACGGCAGGGAGTCTGCTTTTTCCGAAAGCTTATAGGGAAAGAAGATCATCTTTTTCGGGAAAACAAGGGCGTATCCTTCGGTTCTTCCCTTTTCTTCCTCAACAACGGAAAACACCAGCTTGCCGTCGGTAATCTTTTTTGAACGGTATCTTATCAGCCGATCGAGACTTTCCCCGTCGTCCTTCAAAGCATACAGCGTCAAGTGCGCCCCAGCGCCGATCGCAGCCATCCCGCGAACCCAATTCCCTTCGGAATTCCGGAAACAGGCACAAATGTGTATATGCTCCCGGATCTGGTCACAGAATTTGGTATCGCAGTTTTCCGTTTTTTCTGACCAGACATAAAAATTGCCGTCCTCGGAAATCAGAATACTTTCCTCCTTGTAAAGCTGGTAATACATTTTCTTCCATCTTTCATGGGTACCCTGAATGCTGTAATCCAAAAAGCGAAGAAAAATACTTACCCCCAAGCAGAAAAGCAGAGCCAGCAAGACCAGAGAACCCAGCAGAATCAGAGTAATTTTCAGACTTTTTTTCATAAATGATTTATATATTTCAATCTACGCTTCTTCCGGTGTTCGGAATGCAATATCCCACAATGAAACTGTCTTCAGACACGCATTGATAATCTTCAAAAGAATCCATAGGAGCCTGGTAACTCTCCACCTCGTTATAACAATAAATTTTTCCCGCAGAATGCGATGCCACAAAGGCAACCGTATGCAATCCGCCCGCGATCGAATTTCCATTGACCCAATAAGAAACAATGTAAACCTGGTCAGAGGAATTCATTGTGGACTGAACACGGTTTTTCATTGAAGTATAATCTGTGTATTGGAGATAACTAATAGACTCGGCGCCAAAATAGTCACCAATTGCATAGGGGTCGGAACCCCAAGTTCCATTGTTCATAATATATCCATCTCTCTCAAAAGTGCAGATAATATCGGCAACATTGCGATACCACGCCGACTTTCCCCGCAAACGCAAGGCATTGTAAACTGCTGCGATTTCACACCCTACTTCACCCATTGTCGAATTACCAATTAAAAATTGAGGGCAAGTCCATTGATTATTTATCATTGAATTACTCATTGAAGCTTCAAGAGAAGTATTATAGGTCAAGTGAGCCTGATAATTGTTATAAACTGTTCGCAAAGCAGCAAACCATCCCGGACCGGTAATCACATTTTCCGCGTTACCTGGCTGCAAAAAAGACTCAACTGCATTATCATTAAGAGCGTAGGCGCTAATGCTGGAAGAAAGCATTAGAAAAACAACCGCAAGAAATACCAAAAGGATCTTTTTCATATAGTCCCTCTTTTCTTCGCTCTTTAGCGATTATTGTGTGTCAATGATACCATATTATTTCAAACAACACAATAGTCACTTATAACAATCTTACTCCGTGTTCTCTGTAGAACAATTACATGATCCGCACGCGCTTCAACAAAAAATATAGGAAAAACGATAGGCGCCCGATTTTGGGCGCCTATCGTTTTTCCAAATTTCAGCGCAGTTCCGCGTAGGGAAAGTTCGGGAATCCCCCCCGAGAAACCGGAAAAAGGAGTCAGGAATCCATCCTTTCTGCCGGTTTTTCCGTCTTTCCGGCAGCCAATGGATCAATCCGGCGCAGCAGCCGCACAATCGGAAGCACCAAAACTCCCGCAGCAAGGTTGCCGCACATATGAATCACATCCCACGGGAGCCCCGCGACGATCCAGGAAAGCATTCCTTTGAAGGAAAGATGAAACAGAATCGCCTGCGCGGGTGCATAGAGCGTACCGAAAAGCATCCCGTGTGCTCCGCAGAGAGCCAGGCAAAGCAGCGTTCCCCGCCAGCCGTGGGGATTGCGCGGCAGGCGAAGGGCAGCCAGCCACAGCAGCGGCCAAAGGTAAAGATACGGAATCCACCACAGTGCAAAGCCGGCAAAAATCCCATTGATCATAACATAGATCATAATCGGGAAAATTGCTTTTTTCCGATAAACCAGCGTATAGGCAACCGTCAGGCAAGCAAGAAGATGCACATTCGGCGCAACTTCCAACAGAAGCTTGGAAAGATACATCACCGCGCCGAGCATGGCAAAAACACAGATTTCGCGGATGGTCAGCGCGGCTTTTTTCATCGTTTACTCCGCCTTAAAGCAATAGGTCGCGCCCTCGGTCACGTCCGTGCTGTCTACACCGGTGGAAGCATATTCCCCGTTAATATAAAACGCCCAGTACTTTCCGTCTTTGTTATAATCCAAAGTAACACCGCAGACGGTTTTGACATAAAGACCGTACTGGGAATCCTCTCCTGCGATCAGCTCAACGGAAAGCAGCGCTTCCCCGACCGTTTTCGCGTCGGTTCTGACGGTATAAAGCTTCTTGCTGCCATCGGCAAAAATTACATCAAAGCTGAAGGTCTTCTCCCCTTCTCCGAGCACAGTACGGGACTCAGAGGGATCCGTCGTGACGGCAGCAGCGGTTGTTTGCGCAGCATCGGTCGTCACATCGGGACTATCCTTTCCGCAGGACAAAGCAGAAAGAGAGAGCAGAATGCACAGTAGCAGGGGAAGCAGTCTGAAAAGTCTGTTGCTCATCATGAATTACGGAAAACTCCTTATCTTTTTATCTCGCACAGTATAGCACAAACGGGCGGGATTTGTCAATTGGTCTTGACAAATCCCGCATGAAATGATAGAATTCTATGACCGAACGGTGCGATCGCGCGACAGAATGCCGAAAGGTACTGCCGTGAGGAAAGTCCGGGCTTCACAGGGCAGGATAACGGATAACGTCCGCCGGAGGCGACTCCCGGGAAAGTGCAACAGAAAGATACCGCCCGCACAAGCGGGTAAGGGTGGAAAGGCGAGGTAAGAGCTCACCGGTCCCCATGGTAACATGGGGATCCTGTAAACCCTATCCGAAGCAACACCGTATGTGGCGTCGGCGAAAGCCGAGCGTCTGCCCGGCGCAGCCACGGGTGGCAGGAGAGCAATCTCCGAGCCGTGCGGTAACGCACGGCAAAGACAGATGATCGCGGTTTTACTCAGGTAATTCACAGAACCCGGCTTACAAGTTCGGTCGCAAAAGCCCCTCTGCTTCGGCAGAGGGGCTTTTTCCTTTTCGGAAAATCCGGATTATTTGCTTTCGATACCGATAGTCTTCCGCATGATCGGAATGCTGACAAGCGGCACGGAAACCGCAAGCGTCAGGGCCAGTTCAGGAAGGAGATACTGTCCGTTGTAAAGGATTGAATATACGATAACGCTCCAGAAGCCGTCATCCCAGTTACCAAAGAAAATCGTACCGGAAATGAAGTGCGACACAAAGCGCAGCGCGATTGCGAGCGTAATGCCGGCAAGGGCACGAACCGCAGTCTTTTTCTTTCTTGTGGGCAGCGCAGCAAGTCCGAGTACAGTATAGGGAATGATGTAATCAAACAGCAGGCATCCGATCAGCACACCGGGAGTCAGCCCCCAGCTCAGCACCTTTGCAATACTGAAGCCGAGCTGAATAACAGAGTAAACAAAAGAGGTGCCGAGTCCCCATCCCAGACCATTTTTGATGGCAATCAGCATAATTGGGAGCATGGAGCAAAGAGTCCATTTCCCGCCGAGCGGCGCCTGCCACAGCACCACCAGATTCAGGACGATCGCAAGCGCGATCATAACCGAGCTTTCGACAAGCTTCTTGATGTCAAGTGTCTTTTTCATTTTCTTTCCTTTCTTTTTTCCGATCCGGGTCTCTGCAAAAGAAAAGCGCGCTTTGACGCAACGATCAAAGCGCGGTAGTCCGCAGCAAATCTCCCTACGCCGGCATTAACCGTGTCAGGTCATAAGGGTTCGGCTTTCACCGTCTCAGCCGCCGAAGCAGCACCCCTGACTTTTTGGTTCGCAGATATCATAGCACGACGTCCATCCGCTGTCAAGGCTTTTCGGACATTAAAAAGGATCTTTTTCGTGTTTTTTCCCCTCTCCTGCTGCTTCCGGTCTGATTATTATCCCTGCAAGCAAACGGAAGTGTCCTCCAACCCTACAAAATGCCATTCTCACGCAACGCATTTTTCATACAGAAAAAGAGACCTGCCCGTAAAGCAAGCCGGTCTCTCTGTATAGGAATTCAATCCTCTGAGGCGTCTGCAATCGCTTTTGTCTGATGTACGGTTCCGCGCGGATGCTTCGGAGGTGCATAAACGGAATAAAGTTTCATCGGATAACGCCCGGTATTGATTATATTGTGCCAGGTGCCTGCCGGAACAAAGACGCCATCGCCGGCCCGAATGCACTTCTGAAAACACAGTTTATCCTTTTCAGAGCCCATTCTGACCGCACCGACCCCTGACTCCAGCCTGAGAAACTGATCGGTATCGCTATGCATCTCCAATCCGATTTCCCCACGCGGCGGAATGCACATCAGCGTCATCTGAAGGTAAGTGCCGGTCCATAATGTCGTCCGAAAATTCGAGTTCCGGCATGTTGTCTGAGAAAGATGTACGGTAAAAGACGCAGGTCCCTGATCGGATACACGGGGAGCGATACCGCTCTTGTTATTCTCCATATTTCTTTTCCCTCCTCTTGTACTGATAGTATTCTATGATCCCGCACGGCAGTCTGTGAACATCGTTTTCAAAAAAGATCCCTGCAAAAAAGCAGCATCCGGCATTTCAGTTTTTCCCTTCTTTGACGAGAAAAGGCAGCGGCTTGGGAATTCTTCCAAGCCACCGCCTGCGCTGTTCGGTTTGCAATGCGTTCGGGTTTCAAACGCCGTATCCGCTAAAAACTGTTTCCGTGTTTTCGGTCTCTCCCGTTCCGAAAAGCACGGCTCATTGCCCTAACTTTCAATCTTCCGGCGCCTTTGCCGAACGGATCATCTCCGTAAAATAGCGGTGAACCGATAAATCTCCGTTTAGCTCCGGATGAAACGCGGTCACAAGAAGATTCTTTTCGCGTGCCGCAACAATCCTTCCATCCACAGACGCGAGAACCTCCGCAGCACCGTACACCTCCGCGATATAAGGCGCACGGATAAAAGTCATGGGGATTTTGCCGATCCCCCTGCAGTCAGCTTCCGTATAAAAGCTTCCGAGCTGCCTTCCGTAAGCATTTCGGACAGCAAGGATATCCATTGCAGCAAAATAGCTACGTTCGTCATTTTCGATTCTCTTCGCAAGAAGCAAAAGTCCGGCACAGGTCCCGAAAACCGGCAGTCCGGAAAAAATACGCTCCCGCAACGGTTCAAACAGTTCCAAGTCCCGCAGGAGCTTCCCCTGTACGGTACTTTCTCCGCCGGGAAGGATCAGACCGTCAAAGTCTTTCTCCGCATCCCGTTTCTGACGTATTTCAAAAGAAGATACTCCAAGTTCCCCCAGCATTTGTTCATGCTCGAGAAAAGCCCCCTGCAGGGCCAGCACGCCGATCCGCATGTTATTTGCCTCTTTCCGCCATCAGGAGCTCGATCTCCTGCTCATTGATGCCGACCATCGCTTCCCCGAGATCCTCCGACAGCTCAGCAAGCAGCTTCGCATCATTGAAATTGGTGACCGCCTGAACGATTGCCGCGGCACGCTTCGCGGGATTACCGGACTTGAAAATGCCGGAGCCCACAAATACACCTTCCGCGCCGAGCTGCATCATCAGTGCGGCATCCGCCGGCGTCGCAACACCGCCCGCAGCAAAATTAACCACAGGCAGCTTCTTATTATCGTGTACATACAGCACCAGATCATAGGGAACCTGAAGCTGCTTCGCCGTATCAAACAGCTCGTCCTCAGAGAGAGAACCGATCCGACGGATCTCCGACTGCATCATGCGCATATGACGGACAGCCTGTACAACATCGCCGGTGCCCGGCTCTCCCTTTGTCCGGATCATGGAGGCCCCTTCATTGATTCTTCTCAGCGCCTCTCCGAGATCCTTCGCACCGCAGACAAAAGGAACGTCAAATTTTGTTTTATCAATATGGTACTTATCATCAGCAGGAGAAAGCACCTCGCTTTCGTCGATATAATCGATTTCAATCGCCTGCAGAATCTGCGCTTCGGCAAAATGTCCGATCCGGCATTTTGCCATAACCGGGATAGAAACGGCATTTTGGATGCCCTTGATCATCTTGGGATCGCTCATACGGGAAACGCCCCCAGCCGCCCGTATATCCGCCGGGATTCGTTCCAATGCCATCACGGCGCAGGCCCCTGCGGCTTCGGCAATTTTTGCCTGTTCCGGTGTTGTGACATCCATAATGACGCCGCCCTTCAGCATCTGCGCCAAATTCTTATTCAGTTCAAATCTGCTGTTTTCCATTACGGAAATCTCCCTTTGTTTCATAACGATTCCATTCGCTCGGTTCTGCAAGCAGGAAACGCCCGTCGCAAAAAACCTATGAATTTAATATGCATTATACCGAAAGCAGTCACACTTGTCAAGAGAAAGATAAAAGAAAATGAAAAAGCTTTAAAAACTTTTTCTGAAAAATTTGCTTCAGGGGATTGACAAAGGAATAAAAGGGCGATATAATGCCTACAAAACAGATAGGATTGATACAAAATACAAGCGAGGGACTATATGAAAAAAACACTCAGCGCATTCCGATGTTGAATCTCATCAAGGTCAAATTCAAAGTCAAATTCAAAAAACAACGTACAACAACTTATAATGGAGATAAAAAAATGAAAACATATGACAGAATTACGGATCTGATCGGCAGCACACCTCTTCTGAAACTGACCAATTACAACGCTCTGAAAAACCTGGATGCTACCATTTACGGAAAGCTGGAATACTTTAATCCGGCCGGAAGCGTAAAGGACAGAATCGCCAAAGCCATGATTGACAATGCGGAAGCAAAGGGACTGCTCAAGCCCGGTTCCGTCATTATCGAACCGACAAGCGGCAATACCGGAATCGGTCTTGCTTCCGTTGCGGCGTCCAGGGGTTATAAAATCATACTGACGATGCCGGAGACCATGAGCATCGAACGCCGCAATCTGCTGAAGGCTTACGGTGCCGAGTTGGTCCTGACCGAAGGGGCAAAGGGCATGAAGGGTGCCATCGCCAAGGCAAAGGAACTTGCTGAGGAAACTCCGAACAGCTTTATTCCGAGTCAGTTCACCAACGAAGCCAATCCCGCTGCGCATCGCGCCACCACCGGTCCCGAGATCTGGAAGGACACCGACGGTAAGGTTGACATTTTTGTTGCAGGTGTCGGCACCGGCGGCACCATTACCGGCGTGGGTGAATACCTGAAAAGCCAGAATCCGAATATCAAGGTCGTTGCCGTAGAGCCCGCCGGCTCCCCGGTGCTTTCCAAAGGAACGCCCGGTCCGCATAAAATTCAGGGCATCGGCGCAGGTTTCGTGCCGGATACACTGAACACCGCGGTATACGATGAAATCATTACGGTTGAGAACGAAGATGCCTTTGAAACCGGAAGAACTCTTGCGCGAAAAGAAGGACTGCTTGTCGGTATTTCCTCCGGTGCGGCAGTATGGGCTGCCACACAGCTGGCAAAGCGCCCGGAAAACAAGGGGAAAATCATTGTTGCGCTTCTTCCGGACACCGGCGAACGCTATCTTTCCACTCCGATGTTCTCCGAATAAGCTCTCCCCTGCTTCCGGTAAACCCCTTTCCTCTGGTAACACTTTATCTGTACTTGAACGAAACGGCCCGCGAAATTTTTTCGTCGCGAGCCGTTTTTTTATGGTTGTCAGTCTTCAGATCATATAGTCGTTTGCATACCGCTCCTTCTGCTGATCCAGGATATCCTGGAGAGTAATACCGTCCAGATATTCGTTTACCACACGGTAAAGCCCCTGCCAGACCGGAAGCGTCGGGCATTCTCCGCTGCGTGCACACTCATTCGGCTCCTGCTCCAAGCAGGCAACAGGAGCAAGACTTCCCTCCGTTAAGCGCAGAATTTCTCCGACTGTATATTGGTTCGGAGATTTTGCAAGGCGATATCCTCCCTGAAAGCCCCGGTTCGTCCGGAGAATATCGGACCGGTTCAAAACCGGTACAATTTGTTCCAGATACTTTTTGGAAATATCCTGTCGCTCCGCGATATCCTTCAGAGCAACGTATCCGTCGTTCTGATGCTCCGCCAGATCAATCAGCATACGCAGCGCATAACGTCCCTTTGTTGAAATCCTCATATCTCCTACCCCTCTCCGCCTTAATATACCTATAATAACATATACTTTGTATGTTTTCAAGAGCCCTTTTCTGAAAAATGAAAGAACAGTCTCTGCCATGGAACAAAGCGGCACGCTCTTGCAATTTACGCCTATTCTATTGTATACTGTATTGTAGAACAAACAGAGGATGGGTTCATAGAAGGGAGTCCGTCCGGTAAAGGTTCAGACAAAGAAGACGGGGATGAGCTTTCCTACACGATTTTACGAAAGGAACGGAACCATCATGAAGCCACAGTATCCGGAATATGATCACAGCTTGCTTTCTCTTATCTCCTCGATTCTGACACATTACGGAGTGCAAACACCCCACAAAACCCTGCCGGAGCTGGACAGTCTGCTTGCAAAGTCTTATAAAAACATTGTCGTGATGCTTTTTGACGGCATGGGAACGGCCATACTCGAAAACCATCTTCCTCCGGATGCCTTTCTGCGCCGACACCTGAACACAACGCTTTCGTCCGTGTTTCCGCCGACAACAACGGCAGCAACGGTATCGCTGGAATCCGGACTTTCGCCGATTGAACACGCCTGGCTTGGATGGAGCCTGTATTTTGAGGAGCTTGACGCCAACGTCAATCTGTTTCCGAATACCCTTTCCGGCACGGACGGAAAACCTGCCGCCGATTTTTCGATCGCCAGAAAAACACTTCCTTATACCAGTGTGTTTACCAAAATTGATCAGGCAGGATTGGCAAAGGCTTATCGGATTTCTCCCTATTCTTCTTTTCAAAGTAAAAGCATTTCTGAAATCTGCGATACCGTTCAGAAGCTGTGCGCACAGGAAGGCAGGCAGTATCTTTACACTTATTGGCCTCAGCCGGATTATGACATGCATGACCACGGAACCCAACATCCGAAAATCACCGGGGTATTATCCGAAATCAACACGCTTACGGAGCGGATGTGCCGACAGCTTTCCGATACCCTTGTTATCATTACTGCAGACCACGGGCTTGTGGATACCACATGGCGGTTTTTATCCGACTATCCGGAGCTGACCGCATGCTTTGCGCGTGCTCCTTCCATCGAAACCAGAGCCATGACCTTTTTCATCAAGCCGGATCGGAAAGCGCAGTTTGAAAAGCTTTTCCGGGCATCATTCGGAGACTGTTTTCAGCTTTTCACCAAAGAAGAGGTTCTGTTAAGCAATCTGTTCGGGAACGGAACACCGCATATCCGCGCGAAAGACTTTATCGGGGATTATCTTGCCGTTGCAACGGGAACGGTCAGCATAGACCCGGGAGAGCGTACCGACGAGGTTTTCAAGGCGGCACATGCCGGATTGACAGACGAAGAATTGAATGTGCCGTTCATCACCGTGGAATGCAAATGATTTCTCCCGTATTCGAAAGAAAGAGCAGGCAGTCCGAAGCTTCAGAAAGGAGAAAACCCCTATGAAATGCTTATTACTGAGCTGCAGCACCGGGGAAGGACACAACCACTGTGCAGGCGCGGTCCGGGAAGCGTTGATTTCGCGCGGCGTACAGGTAGAGTTTCTCGATATGCTCCAGACCTTCGGAGCTTCCGGACCGCTCAGCTTTGATAAAATACTGAACCGGATTTCCGCAAAAACCCCGGAGCTGTTCGGGATGATGTACCGTGCCGGCGCTATGTACAGCAACACGGGAGTCACATCTCCTATCTACCTTGCAAACATCCGCCACGCAGCCGAGCTTTCCGAGTTCATCCGGGATCATCAATATGATGCCGTTGTCTGCTCGCATCTCTTCCCGATGGAAACCCTAACCTATCTGCGTCGACACGGACAGTGTGAGGTGCCCTGTTACGGAATTCTTTCTGATTATACCTGTATTCCCTTTCTTGCAGAAACGGAGCTGGACGCTTACTTTTTGCCGCATGCCGATGTCCGGGCAGCATGCATCCGCGCCGGTATGCCGGAAGCCAAGCTGATCGTCACCGGTATGCCGGTATTCGGGAAATTCACAAAGAAACTTCCGCCGGAAAAAGCGCGTGCTTCCCTCGGACTGCCTGCAGAGAAGAAAATCTATCTGATCATGACCGGGGGAATCGGCTGCGGAGACGCAGTATCCCTTTGCCGGACGATCCGTCGGATTCCGGATAGCAATTCCCTCCTGTGTGTTCTTGCAGGCAGAAACGAAGAGCTGCGCACAACGCTTG
>JAXFQY010000051.1:0-7755 GCA_034178705.1 Eubacteriales bacterium
GTATATATTAAATCTTGCGAGAGCCCCCCTAACGAAAGCAAGCCCGCCCAAGGGGCGGCGTTGTTCGACAAAAGCAAGCCCGCCCAAGGGGCGGGCGTTGATTGAGAAAAGCACACCAGCCCAAAGGCGGAGCGGATAAGGGATAATTCAAAAACCATTATCTGAAACGTCTTCAAGCGGGTAAAACAGAAAGACCACATCTAAGGAGATTACTCCCGGGGTGTGGTCTTTTCGAGTATTGGGGCGAATGATTGATACAAGGTGCGTTTTCGCATAGTCAGGTACTTTATTTTGATAAGTTATCAAGCAACTTACCAACTGTACCAGCTTTTCTCATGTACTCTTTTCCCTCGGTATCTTTCGCATACACAAAGAGCTTTATATTGCGGTTCTCACGAGAAAAACACTTTATTAGTTCATCGGTATAAAACTGGCTCTCAGACATTTCGGAAGGAGCAAGGGACGCTTTACTGTTAAACTCACGGTTGTATGGGTAGAGCATATTGTATCTTCCATCTTTTTTTACTGCATACCCGAGATACGTGAGATTGACTGTTCTGTTGCCTACATTTGTTGCAGATGCAGACATTCCCAGTATGGATGATTCGACACTGACACCCGGCACTACGCTGGTACCAAGTAGTAGGGATGAGCCCAGCATAATTCGCTTTTTGTATGGCAATCTTGCCGTGCGAATAGACACCACTATAGCAGTAACACTGAGGATCAGGCCGATGAGAGACAAAATAGCAGTTAAAAATCCGTTGTTATCATTACACCATTGAATAAAATTCATATTATACCTCTTACTTGAATCTGACAATATTTCAGGTGGTTATAAACCGTTATTCCTTCGAATTTGATCAATCAGTTTTCCCATATTTTTAATGCTGTCATCAAGGTCACTTGATGTGCTATCCTTATCAATTAATCCCGCAGAAGCATGTGAAAGAGGATTTGCATTTCTTAGTTTATGGGCTGTTTCTATTACACTGTCTGCATTGGGGATAGAAGAATAGAACCTTTTATGTTCTCCTTCTTTGTAGAATCTATTGTAATTTGGCCGTTTAGCGTTTGCTTCATATTTTGTTGTGAAAGCCAAATCCGCCGTAAAGCGGTCAAAGAAATTCTTATAAAACGCAAACTTCGCAAGATTGTTATGCTTGCTCTGCTCTACCAGAAACATGAAATATAAGAAATTGGCTTTCCAGTCAGCTCCAATAATATCGCAATAACTATTGATCCGACGATTGTTAAACCTATTTGTAAAACTACTGTTGCAGAAATATTGGTAGTATTCCTCAAGAGGCTGATTGTTTTGACACAAAACACTAATCAGATCAATATGCCGGAATTCACTCTGAATTAAATATGAAATAGCTGTTATTGTATCATATGTGTTCCATAACCCGGCGCGATTCCTCTGAAAAAGCTGATTAAGCAATGCCTTGATTGCCGATGTGCTCTGTGTTTTAAGGATTAAGACAGAAATCCGTTTCGGATCAAAGCTGATAAATGACACATCTTGATTGATTAGTTTGACAATCGCACTTATTACGGCTTTGGATTTTACTTCCACTTCATCTTCATATACGTAATAATTGTATACCTCAGTAGCGGTGAATTCGATTGTGTCGTCACCAAAATGTTTTTCTATCAGAGCATTATACATCTCTATATCAAGGCAGTCTTTAGCTATTACTAAAGAAATCTCCTGCAAAAAAGATGCAAGCGATCCCGAAAACAGGCTTTCTATTTTGTGTTTTTCACCGTGAAAGAACTCATCATATAGAGACTTTTTCAGCTCGTCGTTTATTTCAAAAGATGGCTTTATGCAACATTTTTTCGTATTAAGAGCAAGCCCATATTCTTTTAGTATGGAAGAGTATTCATTGCGGATTCTGTTATATGCGTCATGTATTTCCGCTTCAGTGTGATCAGATGAGATCAATATGTACATGTCGTCAACATATCTGATAATCTTGTAGCTATCAAATACTGAGATGTGGGCGTCAATAAATGATGTCAATCTGCTATCTATCTCATCAAGGTAGACTACCGTAGCAAGAAATGAGGATGCGATACTGTTTTCAACTAAAGGGAATCTTCCTCCACCACAGTACAACAACAATTCTTTAAATATGGATAACTGCGTTTGACTAAAACGGACTGCTCCTTTGTTGCAAATACTATCAACCCTGCTTACCAACAGATCTACACTGATGTTTGAAAAGAAGCTCGACAGATCGGTTTTAATAAAATACTGCGATTCATCAATATGGGCATTGATTGCTTTGAAAAAATCGTCATAATCTTGTTTGTATTTTGGGCGCATTTCATCGTAATTGCCTGCGTAGAAGACTTCAATCTGACTCCCCCTTTGAGGCGAATACGCCATCGATACTTCTTTTCCCATTGCTTGCAGGACCAGATACAAGACCGGTGAAAGCAACGACGAATCTCTAAAGCTACCATCTCCTTTTTGAATGAAGTTTTCTGAACGATGCATGGCTGAAGGAAAAAGGACAAACGCTCCCGACTTAATATATCGGTTATAGAACTCTTCGCTTGCTATGGTATCCTGATCAGCTGATGAAATCTTTGTAAATGGAAACCATTGCAAGTAAGCGGCTTTTGTCCCTTTTCCTAAATCAAAATACATCTTACAAGTATTTTTCCATGTGTCATATGTAATACCGAGCATAGTCTTTCACAATCCCTATTCAATTCATCATGTAAGGCTGAAGAAGCCGTTAGAAAACTTGGCTGATTGGTTTCCAGTGGTCATCGGCCATATCGATGGCGAATTCCGTGTTGTTGATATACAGCCGATTATCCTTGTCCCGGACGAAGCCCCAGTGGAGGCCGTGTTTGGCGGCGTAGGCTTTGAACGCATTGAACTTATTTTCAATCTGCGGATCGATATTTTTGTCCTTGCCCTTGGATTCACCGCCCTTGGTCTCAATCACCCAGACCGTCCCGTCCTTTTTCATAACGATGTAGTCTGCATAAAACAGCCATTGATGGCGGAGGACATCCAGATAGACGATGGAGAAATATTGCTGGCCGGTATCGCCGTTTTTATAGACCCATTCTATATCGTCCCGGCTCTCGCAATACTGCTCGAACAACTGCTCTGATATACTGCGAACGAGCGAAGTGGCATAACCGGAGGTGTATTCCTGATAGGCATTAGAAAGATACTCGATTTCCTCTTTCACACCCGGATCATACTTGAAGAAGTCCTGCTCCGGGATGTGGAAGACACCTTTTTTCGGTTCGAGCGTCAGACCCAGCTGCTGTGACATACCGGAAGTGATTTTACGGAATTCATCACGCAGCAGATGCTCGTTGTTGATGACGAAGGCATAAAATTCTGCGGTGTTTAGAGCCAGTAGCTTCTTCTTTGGATTGCCGCCTTTGCGGAACAGCCGCTCCAGAATGGTCTTGACTTTGCCGGTGGAGAGGCCAATCGCCGTTTTGATTGCATCGGTGCTGTGCAACAGCTGCATACCGTGTTTATGCGTATCCACACGCTTACGGGTCCCGTAATAGGATGTGGCCTCGGCTACCATGTCTGTACGAACGAAAACACCATGCAGTGCCTGTCCGAGAATTTCATCACCGATCATATATCCATTTCCGGCGAGGATCATCCTATTACGCTGTTTGTCGGAGGTAAGGTGGTATTTTTCTACCAGAGCATCGTAAATGCGATTCAGCACTTCACGCTCACCGAGGCCGTCAAAATCAAGGTCACGGTATTCCTTCTCCAGTGTGAATGTTTTGCATTTCGGCTTCAGGAACAGCCGCCGTGTTTCATAGGCCTTGTCCATCGTTGCCAGCAGACCAGCCTTGTACTTTTCGTCAAAGGTGTATACGTAGCAGAAATCGAGAAGATCATCATCGTAGTGCTTGGCCTCCGGCATACGGCGGATACGACCGATGGTCTGAATCTCGAACTGTTCGCTCATCCCCTCTCGAAGCTTCACGAGGATTTTGGCCCGTGGGCAATCCCAGCCGGTACTGATGGCCTGTTTCATAAGCAGAAAAACAGGCTGTGCATCATTATCTGTGAGATTTTCCGGCAGATCACGCTTGTCTTCGCTCATCCAGATGCTGACCATACCGTTGTCGTAGGTATAACCCATGCTCTCCAACTTGCGTTCAACGGCACGGATCGTCTCAGGCTGGCCGTTCGGAAACTGAATCAGCACAAGTGGACGGATCACTTTGCCATCCGGCAACACTTCCTGATACCGGGCGGCGATGGCCTTGCGTTTAGCATCGGCCAGATCGAGAAGGTAATCGTAATCGTCCGTAATTTCTACATTGTCCTCGATGCCCTCATTGACATACAGGGCCTTTGTGATCAGCCCCTCGTCAATAACGTCCAGTTCATCAATTTCATAGAATTCGTATCGCTTGTTTTCCACAGCCGTTGCGCTAACACGAATGATATTCTTGGCGGAGAAATGATCTATGATATCTTTGGCCTTTGCCGTATTGTTGGAATGCTCCTCATCGATAATTACAATGAAATCCATGCCGCTGCGGTGCGCTTCGGCAATGCGGTCATACAGATTCTTGCGTTCGCTGTCTTTAATGGCTGTGTTACCCTTTTTCGTAACAAGCTCCCAGTTGATGAAAGTAGTGCTTTCTGCCGGGAACCCGTTCCGGAGTGCATCAAATAGATTTTGCGTGGTCCGGTGCGGAGCGACCTTCATCATCTTTTGACGGCTCTGTTCTTCCAGATCGCCCTTGCCGGGGCAGAGCCAGACGATGGCCGTATTTGAATTGACCTTGTTCAGGTATTCGTCCACAAAGCCGATCAATATAATCGTCTTGCCGGAGCCGGTAGGTGATTTAACAACAATGGTTTGCTTGCAGCGGCTGTCCGTGGTCAGATCCAAAAGCTGCATAACCGCTTTTTCCTGAAAATCAAACAGGTTGAGTGTAAGGCCCGTTACCATGTTTCGCCCACCTCCCGCAGTTCAAAATTGAAATAATAGTCCGGGATAATATGGATTTCCACGTCCCGGAACAGCATATTCTGCTCCGTGGTGAACAGCACATTTTTGGAAACATACAAGGCCTTCACGTCCGGATATTCGCTCCAATGGGCCGCAAGCGTATCGGCCTCGTCATCGTCCAGAATCATGATGTAATGCTGCCCGTCAAGCTTTACACCATGTTCTAACTGGATCATCTCGGAAATATGATCGAGCAGAATATCCGAGAGATCATCCTCATTTTTAGAAACATAATCTGTACGGTAGTATTTGAGATTGGCAGGAATCCCAGTGTATTCTTGGAACACGGTGATACCATAAACATACAAGTATGCATCTTTTATCTCTGTAGCAAATTTTGTATAAGATCCCTTGTATTCAGCTTTGATAGCCGCTATCTCTTCAGGAATAGAAGAACCTTTAAAATCTGACAACTTTATTTTCCGCTCTAAGAGTACGGTCCGGCTATTATTGCTATAGTGATATGTCATGAGGATATCTCGGCAGCGTTTATATGTTACTTCCTCACAGATATTATTCTGGTTATTTGTACATAGGATAAAGCTGCGCCGTCCACCATCCTCGATATTTAATTCCAACACCGCCTGTGCGGTTGTCCCACTTCCAGCAAAAAAGTCAAGAACGATAGCGTTCTTATTATAATGATTTTTTATTAAGCGCTTTATCAATTCAACGGGTTTTGAATAATCAAAATCATCTTTCAGGCCAAAGACGGCTAAATCCTTTTTGGCATTATCGTTTGAATACTGATTCTCTACCAGCCCAATGGAACTGAGCGGTTTTGTCCTTTTCACAATATCGATGTAATAGCCGCCTTCACCATCCTTTTCAATACGAGCATTCAAATATGTTTTGGTATATATACGCGCGCTTCCATCGGCTTTCCGCTTTATAACAACAAAACCGTTCTGATACCCAAAATCAAACAGCTTTTGATTCCAGCGCCACGCCCAATCTGCACGGCGATGATTGCCTTTTTGACGCTCCTCCCACGCATTTTTATCGCTCCCCGGATAGAAAGTTTCACCCTCAACGGTGAGCGGATAATCTAGACTGGCACTATAAGACAGGCTGTCATAATCCAGAGTCTGATTGAGTTTATATTTGCCTCTTTCGCTTACCCATTCATCCTCATATTGAAAATCAGGATCAACATGCTCCTCCATAACGAATATGCTTTTATTCTGTCTTGTGTATACCAACACATAATCATGATTCTTTGAAAATGAACCGGTTGTTTTTCCACTCTTTTTCGTTATGCGTGGCATGGCAATAATGAAATTGTCCTCTGAGAAGATTTCGTCCATTAAATTCTTTAGCGCGGCTTGTTCATTATCATCAATTGAGACAAAAATCAATCCATCCTCAGACAGTAGGGAATAAGCTATTCGCAGGCGCTTTTCCATAAAAGAAAGCCACTTTGAGTGTTTGAAAGTATCTTCTGCACTGATATAGTTATCGTCATAAACAAAGTCATTATTCCCGGTGTTGTATGGTGGATCGATGTATATAACGTCAATGCGGCCCTTATGCGTTTTTTCCAGAAGACGGAGGCTGTGCAGATTATCGCCCTCCAGCAGGAAATTGTATGCCCCTCCGGGGATGGCAGTAATCTCGCGATCTGCATCCTCCGTGAACACGGGGATCTGGGTACGCATCTGAACATCGACGGCTTCCTCGTGCTGTTCCCACACGAGCCCGTACTTTTTCGCATTCAGTTCGCTCTCGATCTCACCGAGGGCAATCAGGACGCTGTCATCGTCTTTATGCTCCTCACGCAGCTTTTGCAGGAATTCCAGCATCCGCTGCCGTTTCTGTTGTGAAAGGTTAGCCATTCTGATTCTCTCCTTCCGGCTTATCTGGTATGAACTCCACGATATCGTCCACTTTGCAGTTCAGGACCCGGCATATTTTTTCCACGGATTCAAGGGACACGTAATAATCCCGGCGAAGACGTGTGGATATGTTTGCGCTGTATCCGGCCTCCTGCTGAAGCTGAGCCGGTGACATATTCCTGTCGATCAGCATGTGAAACAGTTTCTTGTATGTAACAGCCATCTCGTGCCTCCTTGCACCATACGGTTTGCTTGAACACTACTGTTTATTATATCACGAAAATATGAAAATTTCTACTGCCTTCGGATAATTTCCGGAGGCTTTTTTCATTTTCTTTAGGCCAAAACGGCTCCATGTGTCCGTTGGGTATTGAGAGAAAAAAGTTTCCGACTCTTTAGACCAAGCGGTGATTTTTGTCAAGAGAACACTGAGGAAAGAAAATTTGAAATTCTTTCGTTCAAAAAGGTCCGAACTGTCAAGGGGGTACTGGAGAGAAAAAATTTCAGATCTTTTTGGCCAGACAGCCCATTTCCCTCCAGTGGGTAGTGGAAGAAAAAAGTTTCCGAAAAAGTGGACCACTTCACCGGTTTCTGTCCAGTGGGTACTGAACGAAGAAGTTTTCAAAATCTTTCGTTCAAAACCGGCAAAACCCTCCAGTGGGTATTGGAGAGAGAAATTTTTCGGAAACCGTCAGTTTTGACCCTCTGCCGAGGCTACCAGTTGAGGGACAGAATTTTTCTTCAAGAATCTTTGGTCAAAACGGCCTCTCATGACCGGTGGGAAGTGAGAAGAGATTTTTTCTCCGAAAAAGCGGACCACTTGGACGGTTTTCCTCCAGTGGGTATTGAGGACGGGATAAAGCCCTCCGGAAAGGATGATTACAGAT
>JAXFQY010000081.1:0-34895 GCA_034178705.1 Eubacteriales bacterium
TTATACCACACTTTGGTAGACATTTCAAGCGTTTTACAAGTTCAAATTTGTCCATAAGACCGTTACATCTATGGGTTTGTAAAAAATTTTGAATGGGAAGGATTTTTGAAAGGCTTCGGAAAGTGTGTGGCGGTTCGAATCCGGCTACAGACCCGAAATGCCCGAAATGCATCTACAAAATTCTGAAAAACTTTAGAGTCGAAAAAAGCGGAGAAATCTCTCGAAATCTCCGCTTTTCTCGTTTTTTCGTGCCTGCATCTAAATCAGACACGCATCATGGCTGGGATGGCCGGATTCGGACCGACGAATGCCAGAGTCAAAGTCTGGTGCCTTACCGCTTGGCTACATCCCATTGCAGGCGACATAAGCCGCCTTTATACACTTTTAACTGAACGAACAAGAGACAGTCTTAAATCTCCTGACGCCCTTCGATGGCTCGGCGCAGCGTGGTATCATCCGCATACTCCAGATCAGCTCCGACAGGAATCCCATAAGCAAGCCGGGAAACACGGATGCCTCGTCCGGAAAGCTTTTTTGAAAGATACATCGCCGTAGCTTCCCCTTCGACCGTTGCATTGCAGGCAATCAGCACCTCGCGAACACCGTTGTCTACCCGTGCAAGCAGTGAATCAATGTTCAGATCCTCCGCAGTTATTCCCTTCATCGGAGAGAGTACGCCGCCGAGAACATGATAAACTCCGTCATATCCTCCCATCCGCTCGATTGCCATAACCGACCGAACATCCTCAACAACGCAGATAACAGAGCGGTTCCGGTTCTCATTTGCGCAGATCGGGCAAAGATCGCCGACACACATGTTATGACAAACGCGGCAGGTTCCGATTTCATTTTTCGCCTCAAGAAGAGCGGCGGAAAACTCCTCGGCGCGGTTTCCTTCGAGGCAAGCAAGCGCCAGCCGAACCGCAGTTTTCTTTCCCACGCCGGGAAGCCTGCAGAATTGCTCAGCCAACCGCTGAAGCGGCGGGATCAGTTCACCCATATCAGAACATGCCGGGCATGCCGAATCCGCCGGAAAGCTTGCCCATCTCCTCTTCGCTGACGCTGTCCACCTTTTTGATTGCCTCATTCACCGCGGCAACAAGCACATCGCAGAGAGTTTCCATATCCTCCGGATCAACAATTTCCGGTTTGAGATCAATTGAAAGGATCTCTCTTTTTCCGTTGATTTTCACAGTAGCAACTCCGCCGCCAGCGGAAATCTCATACTCTCTTGCCTCAAGATCCGCTTGCAGAGTCTGCATGTTTTCCTGCATTTTCTGTGCCTGACGAATCAGACCGTTCATATCGGACGGACCGCCGCCCATTCCCTTCGGAAGTCTTGCCTTCATGTTCTCTCCTTAACCGAACAGCTCATCCCCGGGGCGCTTCTGCGTAGAGGGAGATGCTGCCTTAATCGTAATTTTTTCCGGCGAAACCGGTCGCCCGCAAAGGGCGGAAACAACGTCTGCGATCTCCGCAAGGTTTGCGGGGCGCGAGAGCATTATCTGTGAGGTTTTTCCGCGAACCGTGATCAAAAACCCGTCCTGAACCGGGGTAATATGTGATTCCTTCAGAAAACCGCCCGAGGAAGAATTCATGGAAGCAATCTTTTCAATTGCCTCATCCCACCACAAAACGTTCTCGGCAGTTACCGACTCCTCCGCCGGAAAAGAAACCGACTGTTCCGGGGGCTCTTCCGGATGCGGAGGCGTATCAACGGGACTTTCCGGTATCGAATCGGCCGGAGCGGACACAGACGCAGCGGTAAAAACAGAACCGTTTTGCAACCGAAGAAGTCTGTTCTCAACATCAGTCAACCGTACGAGGAGCGAGTCGCAATCGTCGGAGAGCGCAGGATCACTCATACGGATCAAGGTCAGTTCTGCCAGATTTCGTTTTCCCGTGCCGGCTTTTTTCATTGCAGTCAGGGCTCCGTCAAGCAGACGGCTATGATAGAGAAGGCGAGGAAGATCAAAAAGTGCCGCACTTGACCGTAGCATTTCAAGTTCCGTACGGGTTACATCGACAAATCGCTCCGGATCATCTACCGTTTTGATTACCAGCATATTGCGATACCAGTCGATCAGATCCTGCCAAAGAGAAGTAAGATCCTTCGACCCGCTTTCCGCCTCGGTCATAATGCGGAAGATTGTCGGAATATCCTTCTCGGCAACGGCGCGGACAAGATCCCGAAGAATCTCACTGCCGCAAAGTCCGAGCGTATCCGCAACAAGCTTTTCATCAATTACGGCATGCTTGGCAATGCACATTTCCAGGAGGCTGATTGCATCGCGAAAGCCCCCGTTGGCAAGACGGGCGAGCAAAAGCGCCCCGTCTCCCGTGATTTCAGCCCCTTCCGCTCCGGCAATCACCTGCAAACGGGAAGATAGGATTTCTGTAGGAATTCTGCGGAAATCGAAACGCTGACAACGCGAAACGATTGTTGCGGGAATATCCGAAAACTCAGTTGTCGCCAGCACAAAAACAATGTATTCGGGCGGCTCCTCCAGGGTCTTGAGCAGTGCGTTGAAAGCACTGTCCGAGAGCATATGAACCTCGTCGATAATATAAACGCGGTACCGGAGAGCAGCGGGCATATAGGCAACATCATCGCGAATATCACGGATATCGTTGACTCCGTTGTTGGAGGCGGCATCCATTTCAATCACATCGATTGCCCGCCCTTCGTCAATGGAGCGGCACGCTTCGCATTCTCCGCAAGGCTCCCCATCCTTCGGGCTGAGACAGTTCAGGGCTTTTGCAAGGATCTTCGCACAGCTGGTCTTTCCGGTTCCGCGGGAGCCGCAGAACAGATAAGCATGACTGGTACGGTGATGCGCCACCTGATAGCGCAGAATTGAGGTGACCTCGTCCTGACCGTATACCTCAGAAAAAGAAGAAGGACGCCATTTCCGGTATAATGCCTTATATGAGATAGGATCACCTCCCGACGTAGGTCAAACCGAGCTTCAAGACCATACACCCCAAGCTTGAGACACCCTTACACGCGTTGACCGCCGCCTCGGCTCCGGACAGGCAGCCCCGCGGCACACCGAAAGATCTGTTTAATGCTGCTTGGTTCCCCACCTGACATGGTTCACAGTCTCCGATTGCTCAGGACCCATCCTTCAACGCTTCAACAAACGGCACGGACCGCACAAGACTGCCCCGCACAAGGGATATCGCCCCCGCTGTAGCGGATTGCGGGTACAGGGCACCGCTGCCTCCCCGGTTTGTATGATCTTGAAGTTCGGTTCGACCTTTATATTTTAACAGATATTCTCCCGCATTGCAAGAGTGAAATGCGTTTTTCTTCTAATTTTCCTTTTGCGGTGCCGAAAGGAGATATTCAGGCGCAATTTGCGCTTTCAGATAGGAACGAAGATCGGCAACGCTGAAAGAATGTCCATAGCAAAGTGCGACACCGTGTCCCGCAGCCAGAGCTTCCGTATACTCATCAAGCCAGTAGACATGGCTGCCCCGGTAAGAGGCGTTGTAGTGATAGACGGTAGGGGTAAAACCCACCTGCTCTACCCGCGGTGTCTGCCCGTCCTCCACTGTGATCTCAAAGGACAGAAAACCGCCGAGCATCATATTCGGATATTCCATCATCGCCATAAAGTTGCCGAGGGAATACGCACAAAGCATCTTTTTTCCCCCCTCGCCTTCAATCCATTCAATCGGCTGAAGCAGATGAGGATGCGTCCCGATTATGACATCCACACCGAGATCGGCAAACAGCTGCGCATATTTTTTCTGATTTTCCGTCACGCGATCAGAACTGTCGGTCCCCCAGTGAGCGGAAACAATTACAAAATCTGCTGCTTCCTGTGCCAAAGCAACCTGGGAGCGAATCAACTCCTCCTCCAGATAAGGAATTACAATGTTGCTTTGCGGATCCAAACGAATGGTATTTGTCGATTCGGTAAAAGCAAGAAAAGCGATTTTCAGCCCGTCCCGCTCAAGCACACGGATTCTCTCCGAATCCTCCTGATCCAGATAGCCTCCAATTGCAGTGAAACGCATTTTGTCCATATAGGCACGCGCCAGGCGGATTCCCTCCCCACTTGCATATGCGGATCCGTAGGTATATCCGACGTCGAGCATATGATTTGTCGCCATGTTGACAACATCAAAGCCGAGAGCATCCAGGGTATCGGCAATTTCATAAGGGCTGTTGAACAGCGGATATCCGGCGTTTCCTCCGGCAGCAAGCGTTTCCTGATTGATGAAAGCCAGATCTGCCGCCGCTATATAGTCAGCAACGTCGGAATACAGGAAGGCAAAGCTCAGCTTGGCAGCGGGGTCTCCGGAAATCCGTTCCTGTGCCTCCCATGTGTTCGGACGATATAAAATATTGTCGCCGCAGGCAATAACGGAAATCCGCTTGATCTCTGCCGGCTTTGGCGGCTCCGCCGTGACCGGCTCTGTTGCGGAAGTCAGGGTGGTGGTTTCCGAAGGCGGTTCCTCCGTATCGGGAGGAAGAGTGGTTCCGTCCGTTAACGGAGGGAGAGGGTCTGTTACCGGAGGATCCGGAGCCTTTTCCGTTCCGAAACGGATTCCGACGGCAACCGCAAGGATAAGGATCAGAACGGCAGCAGCCGAAACTACAATCTTTCCCAATGCAGAAGTTTTTTTCATAAATACTCACTTTCCCGCTTATTTCAGTTCAAGGACCGTCACACCGCTGTCCCCTTCCCCGTAAGCGCCGAGTCGGAAGGAAGCAATTCTGCCATCCCCCTTAAACCAGCTCCATAGATAGTTGCGCAGTGCACCGGTTCCCTTCCCGTGGATGATGCGTACCTGACGGATTCCGGCCATCATGGCATCATCAATATACTTATCGCAAAGATACCATGCATCGTCCGTGGTTTGCCCCCGCAGATCCAGCTCCGGAGAAAAGGAACCGACCGCAGATACATGGTGGATGCTTTTGGCTTCCTTTTTCTCCTTCTGTTCCTCCTTTTCAAGAAGGCGGAGATTATCGATATGCGTTCGGGTGACAACCGGACCGCACTGAATCCGGACATTTCCGTTCTTGTCGGGATCCTCAAGCAGAACACCGCGCTTTCCGATATTGCGCATCTTGACGTCATCTCCCTTCTTCAGGGGGCGCGGCAAAACATAATCGTCCGGTGCGTCGTCCGAAAGAGCACCCGCTACCTCCTCGCCGCGGCGCATGGCTTCTCGGATTTCCCGTTTCTTTTTGGCAAGCTCCTCAGCGCTCAGCTCCGCCGCCCTCGCTTTTCGGAGCTTATCAATCTCGTCAAAGACATACTCCGCCGTCGCTTTGGCCCCATCAAGCGTCTGGCGCGTTTTGCGGCGCGCTGCCTCAATCTCCTTTTCCTTTTCCAACGTGAGGGCGGCAATGCGCTTCTCCGAATCCGCTTTAAAACGGGAAAAAGCATCACGCTCAGCCTGAAGTTCTGCCTTGATTTTTTCGGAGCGGATGCGGCTCTCCTCCAGTTTTTCGATAACCGATTCGAATTTTCTCACATCTCCGGATACCAGTTCAGAGGCGCGTTCGATAATTGACGAATCTATTCCAAGTTTTCCCGCAATGGCAAAGGCATTGGACTTTCCGGGGGTACCCATAATCAGCCGATAGGTAGGACGGAGCGTTTCCACATCGAATTCACACGAAGCGTTGATGACACCGTCGGTATCTATCGCGTAGCTTTTCAGCTCCGCGTAATGGGTGGTCGCTGCCGTCAAAGCACCGCGACGGCGCACCTCCTCAAGAATTGCCGTGGCAAGTGCAGCCCCTTCCACCGGATCGGTTCCCGCCCCTAACTCATCGAAAAGCAAAAGAGAACGCTGTCCTGCACCGCGGATGATCCCGACGATATTGACCATATGGGAAGAAAAAGTAGACAGGGACTGTTCAATACTCTGCTCATCCCCGATATCCGCCTGAATATTGTCGAAAACGCCGCATACGGAATTTTCAGCCGCAGGGATATGCAACCCCGCCTGTGTCATCAAGGCAAAGAGTCCAATGGTCTTCAGGGTCACTGTTTTTCCGCCCGTATTCGGTCCGGTAATGACAAGTGTATCAATCCCGCCGGAAAGATCGCAGTCGATCGGTACAACTTTGTCCCGGTCTATCAGCGGATGACGGGCCCGGAACAAAGAAATTGTTCTTTCCTCCGTCAGGGAAGGCATTGTCCCGCGCATTTCGTAGGAAAGCGCCGCGCAGGCAAAAGCAAGCGACAGTTCGGTAATCGAAAGGTAATCACGCAGAATCTGCGTACCGCAGCCCGCAACCTCCGAAGAAAGCTCCGCGAGAATCCGTTCAATCTCCTTCTGCTCCTTGCTTTCGAGAACGCGCAGCTCGTTATTCGCTTCAAGGACCGCTGCCGGCTCGATAAAGACTGTTGCACCGGACGCAGAAGTATCGTGAACCAGTCCCTTGACCTCCCCCCGGTATTCCGCTTTGACCGGAACAACATAACGTCCGCCGCGGGTTGTGACAATATTCTCCTGAAGATATTTGGAGGATGCTCCACTCATAAAGCGGTTCAGAGACTCCCGGATGCGGTTGTTTGCAGCACGGATCTTTCTTCGCAGATCGGCAAGTTCCGTGCTGGCCTCATCCGCTATTATATCCTCCGTGAGAATTGCCGTTGTGATTTTGTTCTCGAGAAATCGGTTCGGAATCAAGGAGGCAAACACCTCGTCCAGCGTCGTTTCAAAGTGCCTGTCGGTGTTCAGATAATCAAGAAGCTGTCGAGCAGCCGACAGGACACGCGCAACGGAAAGCAGCTCACGCGGGGTTAAAATCGCGGATTTCTCCGCGCGCCCGACCGAATCCGAAACGTCGGTAACACCGCAGAAGGGCGGCATGCCCTTCGCGTCGCACAGGCGCTTTGCATCTGTGGTGCGCCGCTGACGGCGCAAAACCATTTCAAAATCCGATGAAGGCAGCAGCGCTCGTGCTGCGTCCGCTCCTCCTTCTGTCGGTGCACAGGCGGCAAGCATGTCCTTAACTTTGTTGAATTCCAGCACCTCAAGGGTGCGTTCGGATATATTCATCCGTCATTTACCTCGTGAAAAAAACTCAATGTTTTGAACGAACAGTCCAGCTGCGCGAGAAGATACTGCTCGGAAAGCGAACAAAAGGCTCTCTCCTCTTCCTCCGGAAGGCGGAAAGAAAAAATGTTTTTTGTATCCGGTGAGGTCACGTACCGAACAGCATCGAGCATTCCCGGGGACACCGGGAAAAGCGCTGCGGGAAGCATGTTATTTCCCTCCCGTTCCTCTGCACGTTTCGCGCAATCCCGGCAAAGGACAACTCCGCCGACAGTATCCAGAAAGGCGAGTTCTTCCTGCGTTCCGCAGCTGCCGCATTCCGCGCACTCCGGCATGAAGCCGCCGCAAGCTGCCGCGGCAAATTCAAAAACCGCCTTAACATGTGTTACCGGGTATTTTTCGCCGCAAAGAATATGGAGTGTATTGAGAATCAGACGGAGAAGCTCAGGGTCCGGGCTGTTCTCAAGAGCGAGGCTCTCGGTCACTGACATACAGTAGCAGGCGAGCGCGAGAGTCGGAAGGTTTCTTCGCACGGAGAAAAAGCTCTCAAGCAGAGCTGCATCGGAGAGCCAGCGATAGCCTCCGCGCTCCGTAAAGGTGAAGTCGGCATAGGCAAACTGTTGGGAAACCGGCATATAACGGCTTTTCAGAGAACGCGCTCCCTTTGCGCTGACCGTGATTCTGCCATGCTCCGCCGTCAGAAGCGTGAGCAGACGATCGTTATCCCCGACATCGGTTGCACGCAACACAACCCCGCGGCAGGTTTCACCGATTTTCGCCATTTCAATCCTTCCGATAGCCGAAATTCCGGACAGCCGCCGGATTGTCACGCCAGTTTTCCTTTACCTTTACCCAAAGCTCCAGAAAAACCTTACATCCGAAAAAAGTCTCAAGATCGGTTCGGGCAAGAGTGCCCACACGCTTGAGTGTCTCTCCGCGCTTGCCGATGATAATCCCCTTATGGCTCTCCTTCTCGCAGTAAATATTCGCCCGTATTCGGAGAAGCTCCGGTGTTTCCGCGAATTCCTCCACAACCACTGCGGTGCCGTGCGGCACCTCGCGGTCAAGCGTGCGAAGCAGTTTTTCGCGGATAACCTCTGCCGCAATCTGCCGGTCCGGCTGATCGGTGATCATATCATCCGGGAAAAGCCACGGTTCCTCCCGTGTCAGCTTCTTGGCTTCATCGAGGAGAATATCAACCCTCTTGCCGTTTTTCGCGGACAGCGGAACAACGGCGGCAAAGTCAAACCGTTCTGCATATGCGGCAATCGTAGCTCCGACCTTTTCCCCGTCGCACAAATCGGTCTTATTCACGGCAAGAATGGCGGGGATTCCGCATTTTTTGATTCGCTCCAGGATTTTTTCCTCGATTTCTCCGACCGCGCCGTGAGGTTCGGTAACGAGAATTGCAAAATCGGCATCCCCGATGGCGCTTCTTGCGGAGTCAACCATATACTTACCGAGGCTTGTCCGCGGGCGGTGCACCCCCGGAGTATCCAGAAAAACAAGCTGCGTATCCCCCTCCGTATAAACGCCGGTAATGCGATTACGGGTTGTCTGCGGTTTTTTGGACACGATCGCAATCTTTTCGCCGAGGATGGCGTTCAGCAAAGTCGATTTTCCGACGTTCGGACGACCGACGATGGAAATATAGGCAGATCTCATTCGTTTGTTTCCTTTACTTCGTTGTTTTTGACAGGATAACCGCAGACAGCAGCAATCGCGGTCTGCCGTGCGCGCATATCCAATTCATCCGCTTCTCCCGTCTCATGATCGTAGCCAAGCAAATGCAGCGTGGAATGGATCACAAGAAAACACAGCTCGCGGAAAAATCCGTGTCCGTATTCTTCCCCCTGCGCGCGGACGCGCTCAAGGGAGAGGACAATGTCTCCGAGCTCCGCGGGCATTCCGGGAACAGCCGGTGTTCCCTCCGTAAGCAACGGGAAGGACAACACGTCGGTCGAACGGTCTTTTCCCCGGAATTTTTCATTCAGCCGGCGGATCCCGCTGTCATCCGTAAAGGTTACACTGACCTCGGCATCCCGATGAAAATCCTCAAAATAAAGCGTGTTCTCAATTGCGCGCCGCACAAGCAGTTTCATCTTCAATGTCACGCGCACGGAATTTTGGCTGTTTGCAAAATATATTTTCAGTTTCATAATCTGTCAAATCCTTTTTTTGATGAATGTCCGCTCTGCTGCCCCGCCGCACGGGCGCGTTCGTATTTTTCATAGGCAAGAATAATCCGCTGCACCAGCTTGTGCCGGACAACGTCTCTTTCGGTAAAGCGATGGATGGCAATATCCTCGATTCCGTCCAGAATCTTGACTGCCTCCGCAAGGCCGCTCCGGCTCCCGATCGAAAGATCAATCTGTGTCAGGTCCCCGGTGACAACAGCCTTGCTGCTTGTGCCGAAACGGGTCAGAAACATCTTCATCTGTTCCGGGGTCGTGTTCTGCGCCTCATCGAGTATGATAAAGGAATCATCAAGCGTTCTGCCCCGCATATAAGCAAGAGGAGCAATCTCTATCGTTCCGCGTTCGGTCTGACGCTGGAAATTTTCCGGACCGAGCATCTCGTAAAGTGCGTCATAAAGCGGTCGCAGATACGGGTCAATCTTATTCTGAAGATCTCCGGGAAGGAAACCCAGCTTCTCCCCCGCCTCAACCGCTGGCCTTGTGAGGATGATCCGGCTGACCTCTTTCGCGCGGAGCGCCTTTACCGCCATGGCAACAGCGAGAAAGGTTTTGCCGGTTCCTGCCGGACCGATTCCGAGCACAACGGTGTTTTTCCGGATCTGATCGACATATTGCTTCTGCCCGACCGTTTTCGGCTTGATCGGGCGGCCTTTGGCCGTTATACAGACGCAGTTATCCCCGAATCCGGACAGCTCCTCTGTTCTGCCGTCCCGAACCATTCCGATAAAATAGGACACCGTCTGCTCCGGGAGTGTGTCCCCGTCCGTCACGGTACGCGCCAGCAGCTCGACCACCTCGCAGGCGGAATTTACCCCCTCCGTATCCCCGGAAACCGTGAGTGCGTCAGCACCGTTCGTCTCCACGGAACGATTGGTAAGACGCACGGAAAATGCGTCCTCGATCAGCTTTGCGTTTGTATCAAAGCTTCCGAAGATCGCGGAGGTAATGCGATCAGACGGAAGATATACGGTTTTTTCAGCCATTGGTTCCTCCGTTATTTTTTACTGCTCTGCCGTAAACGGAATGCTCTGCGCGATGTTTTCTTCACAAAGCGCCGTTACCGTCACGGTCACTCCCTTCTCATCCTCGGTCACAGCTGTGCGGCGCGTAACCACGCTTCCGTCAATAGAAGCAAGAAGCCGTGCAAAGGCCTCGGTTCTCGCACGATCCACTGCCTGCTCCCGCGTAAGGCAAACGGTCTCTGCCGTTTGCGATATCGCATAACGCGAAAGCGCGATCACGGGCGTTGAAAAGCCGGGGAAAACATCAAGAGTATCCTTTCTTGTCATTATAACACAGTTTTCCTCATCAAGTCCATATCTTAACGGAATTTTTACAGAGAATCCGAAAAAAGAAAGCTCCAGACCGCAAAGGCGGGGTGTTCCCGGTTTGATCAGCTGCTCTTCGTATGCAACGCGGACTGTTTCCTCACGATTGGTCATGGCGTAAACCTTGGATACGGCGTTGTACAGGCCAATGTCTCCGTCCCGCTCCTCTACGATTCCGGAAACAAGCAGTTCGCCCGCGCGCACGGTATCCCCGACACGCACCATATCCTGTCCGCGAACCGTTTCAATCCGGGAAATCATCCCGTCCCGTGCCGCTCGGATATGGGAAAAACGGTTCTCCGTATCCGCTGGGGGTTTCGGCTCTGTCTCTACAATCTGCACCCGGGCAATCGTTCCGTCGAGAACAACACTCATCCACGCAATCTGCTCGGTCCGCCGCATCATTAAAATTCGCACGCGATCGTTATCGATCGAACGGCGCGCAGCACCTTCGCAGACACCGACCGCACTTAACTGCTCCCGCAGCCATATCTCGTCAAGCTTTTCCGCGCCGCTGATCTCAACCCGCCATACAACCCCGGACAGCAGATAAAGAATCAGAACAAACAGAAAAAAGCCTACAGGAATTCCCGGACGTTTCAGATAAGGGAGAATCCTGCTCCGGCGTAACTCCGCGGAATATCCGCAGTCTGCAAGCTGACGGAGGAGCTCCGCGGATGATCGTCCGGAAACACTGATGAAAAGCCGCGCTCCCTTTCTGCGGCAGCGTACGGCAAAGCCGCGCTGCATGGCAAACCCCACCGCTTCCCTTTCCGCTTCGGGAACGGTGCAAATCACGGCGGGAAAACACGGAAGAAAATCACGGAGTTTCATCCGTCGTTTCCTCCTCTCCCTTTTTTGCCGGCTCAGATCTTCCGAAAGCAATGGCGGTAATTCTCCCCAGGACCTCAACGCTTCTGTCTTCATAAGCGGAACAGATCAGATCCGATCCCGTTACCGTGACATACTCCCCGTTTTTCAAGCGCAAAACCGTTTCCGAGCGGCCGGTACGAAGCAACTGAGCCGCGCCGTGCAGGAGTACGGTGCGCCGTCCCGGCATTTCCAAAGCAAACCCGACAGGAGGGGCAGAAACCCGGATGGCCGATCCGATTTTAGCACGCAGCCCCTTTTTCCCTTTCTTATCCGTTCTCATTTTCCTGCTTTCCCCATATATTTATTCCACTATATGTGAAAAACGAAAAGAGAATGACTACAAAAACCTTTCGCCAAGCTGTGGGATTGATGATCCCCGTTCTGCTGACCCTGTTGCTTCTTCTGAAGGCTCCCCAAAGTTCCGCTCTCGCGGGGGAAGCCATGCAGGCGGCGATAAGACAGGTGCTTCCTGTCCTGATTCCTTACTGTATTCTCTCCCGGATGATCCTTGCCCATCTTCCCGCCTCCTCCGGTGCGCACGGAAGGATTCTTACCGCCTACCTAACGGGCGCTGTCTGCGGTGCGCCGGTAGGAGCCGGACTGCTTGCGAAGCTGACAGAAGACGGAACACTTGACCGCAAGGAAGCGGAACGCCTGCTTCCCTCCGTCTGCCATACCTCCCCTGCCTTTTGCGCCGCCGTCATCGGGCAAACCGTCGGCAGCACCGCCGTCGGCGCCGCCATGTGGTGTTTTTCCGTTCTCTTGGGGCTTCCCGGTCTTCTCTCCGCACTGAAGCGCGCAGGCGGTAGAACAGCCCCGGCGTTCACCGGTCCCGGCGGACTCGGGGATGCCATCCGCGCTTCCTCCATAATGGCCGGCAATGTGCTTTGCAGTATTCTTTTTTTCTACACGCTTTCGGGAACCCTGATGTCCTGGCTGAGGCAAAGCGGGCTTCCGGCGGCAATTGTTTCTTCCCTTCTCGAAGTAAGCTCCGGCGTGCTTGCAGCAGCTGCGCTTCCGGCAGAATTCCGCTGTGCCGTAGCCGCCTTTGCTGCAGTATTCGGCGGATTATGCGTCTGTGCTCAGGTTCGCGCCGCCGTTCCCGGCGTGTCTGTTCTTCCGTATCTGATACGGAAGCTGACCGCAGGAGTCATCGCAGCTGTTCTTTTTTATGCTTTTCCCTCTTTTTTCGAGCTTTTCCCTTGAAAAAAGCATTTTCGGGTGTTAGAATAGTTAAAACAGGAAATGGGAAAGGGATCATCATGGCACATTGCAGCATCGATAAGGAAGAACGCGTATGCGCATACTGCGAACACGCAATACAGTCGATCCTCCCGGATACCTTCATCTGCCGAAAAAAAGGAATCGTCTCCGGCAGCGGTCATTGCCTGCGCTATCTTTACGATCCGCAAAAGCGCACGGTTCGCCCGCGGAATTCCGGGAACCGATAAGCCTTTGAGTCCGTAAAACAGAAGACCGGCGGAGATGCCGCAAGCATCTTCGTCGGTCTTTCTTTATAATGCCTCCAGTTCGGCACTGATATACAACAGCGGCTCACAGCCGAGGCGTTCCACACGCGCGGCAAAATCCGGAACACAGAGCATCTCGGTGTTGAAATGTCCCGCTTCCAGTACGGAAATTCCGTACTCCTGTGCCTCCATTGCCGTGTTGTAGCTCGCACGTCCGCAGACAAGAAGATCCGCCCCAGCCCGTGCCGCCGGAACGATGAAATCCTTCGCATCTCCACCGCAGACAGCCACACGTGCAACGGGATCCCGACCTCCGGGAGCAAGCAGCACAAAGGGAGAGCTGAGCGCATATTTCACAACCGCGGCATACTCCCGCAGAGCCAGCGGCTCCGATAGCGAGCCGAGCCTCCCGATCTCCTCCCCCTCCGGTCCGAAACGAACCGTACCGGAAAGACCGAGCGCAGCAGCAAGAAGATCGTTCATTCCCCCGTCCAACGCGTCATAGCGGGTATGAAAGCTCATGGCGGCAACTCCGGCGGAGAGAAGGCGCATAACGGTTCCGCCCTTTCCGAAATCCGGACGGACCGAACGAAGCGGCGAAAAGAGCAGCGGATGATGGGTGAGAATCGCGTCGCAGTTGTTTTCAAGGGCAAAATCCACAGCGGAAGGGGTCAGATCCAACGCGCACAGCACACGGCGCGCAGGCCGCGACGGCTCCGGACAGATCTGCAGACCGTCGTTATCCCATTTCATCGACAGCGCCGGGGGGATCTCCGCGCTGAGCTTATCATACAGTTCGCTTACTGTCATTTTTCTTCTCCGTTTCCTCTTCTGTCCGGCGAAGCGCGTCGAGCAAATTCAGGGTTTCTTCCCGCATTGCTCCGGTCTGACCGGCAAGAAGATTTGTCAGATGATAGATTCTTCTGCGGCAAAGCAGGATAAGCTCCGGCGCCGCGCGGCGCAGATTGGCCGTCCCGAGTTGAAGCTCCAGCGCGGTCGGATTGCTTTGTTCGCCTGTATATTCGGCACAGATCAATTCATACAGCCGTCCGGTCTCGCAGATAAGACATTCGTCCAGGCAAAGAAAGCCCTCCTTTGCCAATACGGCACGAAGCTCCGCCGCCCGGCTCATCGGTTGGAGAACGAGGCGTACCCGATCCCGCCGGAGAAACTGTGCTTCCGGTCCGGTAATCAGGGAGGCGATCAGCTCACCGCCCATGCCGCAGACCGCAGCGTCAGTGATTCCGAGGCCATCCAACCCGGCAAAGCCGTCACACATACGGGTCTCAATGCTGTCGGAAAGCCCTGCCGCAGCGATATTCTGCCGTGCTGCTGCGACCGGACCCGGTGCCACATCACACGCATAGGCACGACGGATTCTCCCGCTTGAGGCCAGCAGAATCGGCAACGCGGCATGATCTGTCCCGATATCGGCAAAAACGGCTCCGGGGCGAACATACCGTGCCGCCGCATGAAGCCGTTTTCCGCAGATTCTGCTGCCCTGAGACATTATTTCTGATCCGCGAGGAATGCGTTGATCTTTTCGACCAGTGCATCGCAGTCGGTTCCGTGTACCATGCACGCCGCTTCAATTGACTCACCGCGGGAATGGGGGCAGCCGAGACAGTGCATTCCGATTTCAAAAAAGAACTGCGCGGTGTCCGGGCAAGCATCCAAAACATCACCGATCACGGTATCTTTTGTTACCTTCATTGTGGGTACCATCCTTTCTTTTTCCTATTCATTATATCGGGCTTTCTCTCCTTTGTCAATAATTTACCGCAAAAAGGTCACTTTCATGTAGACAAGTATCTTTTTTTATGTTAAGATAAAACTATCTTAAACAGAAGAGGCAACATCATGAAAGAAAAGCTGCTCTCAGCTATCCGCAACGCTCGATACGGTCTCTTTCTCTCGGTTTTTGCCGGCTGGATGACCTTTGCCGCCGTCCGGCGGCTGGCAGGAACTGCCGGTACCGAGAAAAATCCCGGGGCTCTGCTCTCCGGGGTTCTTGTTGCCCTGCTGCTCTGCATCGCCGCCTTTACCCTTCACGGAAAAAACCGCCATTTCCCCGCCGCGGCAATGCTGTGGTGTTCCGCACTGATACTCTGCTGTACCGGAATATACGGGAATCGCGATCTCTATGCCTTTCTTGCCTCTTTTACACTGATTGCCGTTGTAACGGTCGCCTGCTTTCAAGCCTTTCGGGAGATTTCCTGCAAGGACCTCCCGAAGGCCTGCGCCATTCTGCTGATTTCTCTTGCCGCTGCCGCATTTGTCATCTATCTCGGCGCGGTCACAACAGCACGCTATACAGCATACCGAAATTCTGCCTATGATTTCGGGATTTTTGTGCAGGGGTATTATTCGATGCTCTCCCGCGGAATTCCGTATACAACGCTGGAGCGCGGCTATGAGCTTTCCCATTTTGCCGTTCATCTGTCTCCGGCACTCTGGCTTGGTCTCCCTCTGTTCGCTCTTTTTCCTTATCCGGAAACCGTTCAGGTTCTTCAGGCTCTCGTTTTGGCCTCCTCCGTTCTGCCGCTGTGGCTGCTTTGCCGTCGGCTTCGGCTTTCGCGCCGCTCCTCTGTCTTTTTCTGCGGATTACTTCTTCTCTATCCCGCGATGGTCGGGGGAGCCATGTATGATTTTCACGAAAATTGCTTTCTTGTTCCGCTTCTGCTGTGGGCAATCTATTTTGCCGAACGCGGAAACGCTCTTCCTACTTTGCTTTTTTCCCTGCTTGCCTGCTCCGTGAAAGAAGATTCTGCGGTGTATGTAGCTTTTCTCGGTCTGTTTCTCCTGCTCTCCGGACGGCGAAAAAAAATCGGCGCCTCCGTATTGCTTTTTTCCATCGGATATTTTCTTTTTGCCTGCTGGTATATCAATACGCACGGACTCGGCATCATGTCCTGGCGCTACAACAACATCTCGGATGACGGGTCTCTCTTCGGAGTTATTCTTACAGCCATCCGCGACCCTTTCCGCGTTTTCTCTGAGTGCGTGGAGCAGGACAAGCTCCTCTTCCTTGTTTTAATGCTGCTGCCGCTCTGCGGTCTGCCCTTCGCCACGAAAAAAATCTCCCGCTATATCCTTTTCGGCGGGCTTGTGCTCGTCAACCTCATGCCGGACTATGTGTATCAGCATTCGGTCGATTTTCAGTATGTCTACGGAACGCTTGCCTTGCTTTTTTATCTGTCTGTGCTGAATTTTTCCGAGCTACCCGATGGCGGCAGACGCATGCTCGGCACGCTTGCCTGTGCCGCCACCCTGCTCTCCGCATCGGCGCGCATGCCCGATCAGCTGCGTCAGTTGTCCGCCCCCTCCGATTACGCTGCGGACATTTCCGTCCTTGATGAGGCGCTGTCCCTTGTACCGGACGGAGCCTCGGTCTCCTGCTCCACCTTTCTCTCTCCCCACCTTGCCGACCGCGAGGAGTGCTATTTGATTGAGTTGATGAAGCAAACCGATTATGCGGTCGTCGATCTTCGCTACGGCGAATGGGACTCCTATCCCGACAAGTACCGAAAAATCGGTTACACGACGGTCTACCGTGCCGACGGAATTGTTGAGGTTCTGCAGCGGCCGGTCGAAGAAGAATAAAAAACATCGCCCGAAGTTCCGCTTCGGGCGATGTTTTTTATTCTTGTTTATTTTATCTTTTCGGAAACATGGCGTCGGATCGCATCAAAGGATGTCACACTGATATCGTGTTCTATTTTGCAGGCATCCTCCGCCGCAATCTCACGATCGACACCGAGGCGCACCAGCACTTCTGTCAGTAAAGTATGGCGCTCATACATCCGCACCGCAACCTCGAGACCGGCATCGGTCAGCTCCAGCGCACCTCCGTCCGCCACGATCAGATAACCGCCGTTCTTCAGAAGTCCGACAGCACGGCTCACACTCGGTTTAGAAAAGCCCATATAATCGCAGAGGTCAACGGAGCGGATCTTTTTCCCGCTCTTTGAGAGGATATAGATCGACTCCAGATACATCTCACCGGATTCCTGCAAAACCATAATGCCCTCCGTTTCCGCACCGCATGCCGCGCAAAATGAGTTTTTATCATTATAGCCCCATTTCCCCGGATTGTCAATTCTTTTTCCGTAAGAATCAGTCTTTCAGTCCGTCCAGCGCTTCACTCAGGCGTGCCGCGCTTTCCAGAAGCTGCTCCCTTTCCTCCGCGCTCAAAGGAATATCAAGCACCTTTTTCACCCCTCCGCGCCCAACGATTGCCGGAACACCCAAGGCAATTTCATCGATACCGTAATGGCCCTCCGGAAACGTGGAAACCGGAAGAATCGAATCCTCATCACGGACAATCGCCCGTAGGATACGGAGTACCGACTGCGCAATCGCATAATAGGTTGCGCCCTTGCGTTCAATAATGCGGTACGCCGAGTCCCGCACGGCTGTGAAAATCCCGTCCAGCAGCTGCGGATCCGCACAGCGATCCAACCCACAGAAGCCCGCCAGATCCACGCCGGAAATATTGGAGCTGCTCCAGACAGGGACCTCGCTGTCGCCGTGCTCCCCGATAATAATGCTGTGTACATTACGCGGATCCAATCCGAGACGTTCCCCAAGAAGCTGTTTCATCCGTGCTGTATCCAGCACCGTTCCGGACCCGAGAACACGGGACTTCGGATAACCGCTCGCCCTTTGGGCAACGGTAGTAAGGACATCGACCGGGTTGGTAACAATCAGCAAAACAGCTTCGCCGTTATATTCAGACACCGAGCGGCAGACATCCTCGATGATCCGAACGTTTTTTTTCAAAAGCTCAAGACGGGTTTCTCCCTGCTTCTGATTGGCGCCCGCGGCAACAACGACACAGCCGCACTCCGCTATATCCCGGTAGGAGCCGGCAGCCACACGCATCGGAGAAAGAAAAGGCAGTCCGTCCGATATATCCATTGCCTCCCCTTCCGCCTTCATTCCGTTGGCATCGATCAACACAAGCTCGGAAAACAAACCGCTGCACGCGAGCGTATAGGCACAAGCCGCACCGACGTTGCCGCAACCCACAACAGCGCATTTTCTTTCATTAACCATATTTTCTCCGTTCCGCCGCAGAAAAAAGGCGGCGCATGATTTTCTCTTCGGATCTTCCGAAAGAACCGATGCTATCATGCCCCGCCTGAAAAGATTTATTCCTTTATTTTCCGCAATTTTCCCGGACACGGGAAACACAGTTCTGCCAGACAGCATAGCGCTCTTTCCGCTCAGACCTACCGATTGTCGGCTCAAAGACACGCACGCTGTCCCGCTCTGTCATCTCCGAAGGATCGGCAATCACTCCCGCACCGACCGCTGCAAGCATGGCGGCACCCCGTGCAGTAATTTCCGCATAATCGGGGCGCCGAACGGGAACCCCGAGCAAATCCGCCTGAAGCTGCATGAGCAGATTGTTCTGCGCAGCCCCCCCGTCCGCACGGATAGAGCGAACCGAGCTTTCAGTAACACGCTCCATCTCCCGCACAACATCAACTGTCTGGAATGCCATAGCCTCCAGCGTGGCACGGCACAGATGTGCTGCCGTGGAAGCACGGGTCAGCCCGAAAACGGCGCCGCGCGCCGAGGCATCCCAGTAAGGAGCGCCCAGTCCGGTAAATGCGGGAACTACGGTAACACCACCCGAATCAGGCACGGAGGACGCGAGCCGCTCCGAATCCGCAGAGCTGTCCAAAATGCCAAGCCCGTCACGAAGCCACTGTACCGCCGCACCGCAGACAAAGACAGAGCCTTCCAGAGCGTAGCGCATTCCGCCGCCATCGTCCCAGGCAACGGTGGTAATCAAACCGCCGCCCCGGTCAAGAATCGGCTCCGCACCGGTATTCAGAAGCAAAAAGCCGCCCGTTCCGTATGTATTCTTCAATTCTCCGGGCGCAAAGCAGCCGTGTCCGTAGAGCGAAGCCTGCTGATCCCCCGCGACTCCGCAAATCGGAATCCGTGCACCGAGAAGAGCTTCATCGCTTTCCGCAAAACAGCCGGCGCTCGGAAGAACCCGCGGCAGCATTACCATAGGAATTCGGAACCGTCCGCACAGCTCTTCGTCCCATTCACCGCGCCTCAGGTCAAAGAGCATGGTCCTGCTTGCATTTGAAACATCCGTTAAATGTACTCTCTTCCCGGAAAGACGGTAGAGAAGCCAGCTATCCACCGTTCCGAAGGCAATCTCTCCCCTTTCGGCGCGCGCCCTGAGCATCGGTATGTGATCCAACAGCCATTCAATTTTCGTGGCGGAAAAATACGGGTCGGCAACAAGCCCGGTTTTTTCCTTGATGCCGAACTCCGCGCCTTCGGTACGGAGCTCGGCACAGCGCTCCGCGGTACGTCTGCATTGCCAAACAACAGCCGGACATACCGGCTCCCCGGTTTTGCGATCCCAAAGAATGACCGTCTCCCGCTGATTGGTAATCCCGATCGCGGCGATATCCCGACCCGTACATTCCGCCCGGGTCATCGCTTCAAAAGCGGCGGAAATCTGCTTTGTCCAGATCTCCTCTGCATCCTCCTCCACATATCCGGGCGCGGGATAGGAAAGAGGAACAGAGCGGGAAACAGAGGATATCGGACGCCCGGATAAATCAAAAAGCACACACCGAACACTGGAGGTGCCGCAGTCCAGAGACATGATGTACCTTGCCATAATGCTCCCTTCTAAAAGCAAAACCGGAACGAATCCTGCGGTCCGTTCCGGTTATTTCTGTGATACCGGTTAAGCCGCCATCACTCGATTTCGACCGTAACCTTCTCCCCTGCGGAAGTGGCCGCGGCCTTCATGATCAGACGTATGGATTTCGCAATTCTGCCGTGTCTGCCGATAACCATTCCCATATCCTCAGGCGCCACTTTGAGTGTAAGCAGAATTTCTCCGTTGTCTTTTTTCTGCTCGGTCACAGAAACGGCGTCCGGCTGATCAACGATCGCTCTGGCAATATCCGCCAGCACATCCTTGAGAACGATCATATCTTACTCGATGATGCCGCTCTTCTTGAGAAGAGCACGGACAGTATCGGTCGGCTGTGCGCCGTTCTTAATCCAGGCTTTTGCCTTCTCGCCGTCGATTTTGATGGTCTCAGGCTTTGTCAGCGGATCAAAAAAGCCGATCTCCTCAACAAAACGCCCGTCGCGGGGGCTGCGGGAATCCGCAACAACAACGCGATAGCTCGGAGTTTTCTTCTTTCCGATTCTTGTAAGTCTGATTTTAACTGCCATGGTTTGTTTCCTCCAAAATAAGATAAAAAGTATTTTTTATAAAAATCCGTTATGCTGGAATCAGAACGGCATTTTCATCCTGCCCATGAGCTTCTTCCCCGCTTTTCCGGAGAATTGCTTCATCATTTTGTTCATCTGTTCAAACTGCCGCAGCAGCTTGTTTACCTCCTCAACTGAGGTTCCGCTTCCGGCTGCAATGCGCTTTTTTCGGGAAGAATTGATAAGATCCGGTCGGACACGTTCCTTCTCTGTCATGGACAGAATAATCGCCTTGGTGTGATCCATCGCTTTTTCATCGATTTTGGCATCCCGGAAAGCTCCTGCCTTCATTCCCGGAATCATTCCGGCAATCTGCTCCAGGCTTCCCATATCCTTCAGCCGGTCAAGCTGCTCCAGATAGTCCGAAAGAGTAAAGCTGGACTCCCGCAGCTTCTTTTCAAGTTCCGCCGCCTTTTTCTCGTCATATGCCTGTTCCGCCTTTTCAATCAGCGTCAGCACATCGCCCATACCGAGAATACGGGAAGCCAGCCGATCGGGATAGAACGGCTCAAGCGCGTCAAGCTTCTCTCCTACGCCGATGAATTTGATCGGCTTTCCGGTAATATAACGAACGGAAAGGGCAGCGCCGCCGCGCGTATCACCGTCCATTTTGGTCAGAATAACGCCGGTTATATCCAAGCGATCATTGAAGGCCTTGGCAACATTCACGGCGTCCTGACCGGTCATGGCGTCGACAACCAAAAGAATCTCGGTTGGGGCAGTAACGCGTTTGACCTCTTCAAGCTCCTGCATCAGCCCGTCATCAATATGCAAACGTCCCGCCGTATCCACAAAAACCATATCACAGCATTGACGCTTCGCATATTCCACTCCGGCGCGGGCAATATCCGCCGCCGGAACCTCAGTCCCCATGGAAAAAACCGGAACACCGACTGCTGCTCCGACCGTTTTCAACTGATCAACCGCCGCCGGGCGATAGATGTCGCAGGCAACAAGCAGCGGGTTTTTCCCCTTTTTTTTGAAATAAGCTGCCAGTTTCGCACAATGTGTTGTTTTTCCGGCGCCTTGCAGTCCGCACATCAGGACAACCGTCGGTGGTTTCGGGGAAATCTCCAATTTGGCGTTTTCCCCGCCCATAATGTCAATCAACTCTTCGTTTACGATCTTGACAATCTGTTGGGCCGGAAGAAGACTCTCCAGGACGTCGGCCCCCACGGCACGCTCGGTGACACGGGCAACGAATTCCTTTACTACCTTAAAATTTACGTCTGCTTCCAGAAGCGCCAGTTTCACCTCACGCATTCCTTCACGCACGTCTGCCTCGGTCAGCTTTCCTTTGCTGCGGAAGCGTCGAAAGGCATTGGCAAGCTTATCGGTAAGATTTTGAAACATATTCTATCCTCTGCGCTGTTCGCAAAACTATTTCTGCGGCGACACCGCGTTCTCCGCTAAAGCCGCTGCACGCTTCAGTTCCTCTGCGTCCGCGAAAGATCCGGCACTTTCCGCGTGCTGTACCGCTGTTTTCAGAATTGACACAACCTCTGCAAGATCGCGCTCACGGCGACGATATTCACAGCAAAGACCGAGCCGCTCCTCCAGAAAAAGAAGCTGCTTTTCCCCGCGTTTGATTGCGGCGCGCACTCCCTGACGGGTCATGCCGCTTGTTTCCGCAATTTCAGCAAGGGAGAGATCTTCAAAATAATAAGCCGATAATACCTCGCGCTGCTCATCCGGGAGAACGCTTCCGTAAAAATCAAGGAGGTTTCCCAGCTCAAGGTTCTTGACGTACATTCTTCCCCCAGGATTCCTGCATTAGTGTAAACGGATTTGCTTTACAGATAGTATCACATCCCGGCTGTTCCTGTCAAGCGTTTTTAGGAAAAACCTTGATTTTTTTGTTATTGTGTTTTAAACTGATACCGAATCATCAGCTTTTCCGGAGGAAAATTCAGAATGGCAGCAAACAAACACCGCTTTCTTTTTATCGGATTGCTTCTTGGACTGTCTCTTTTTGCCGTCGCCTGCGACAAAGAGACATCCGATCCCCCTGCTTTCTCAACCGATCCGACTGCAATTACAACAACAGAACCCGCCGCAACCGAACCCGTACCCACAGAGCCAACCGTGATTTCAAACGGAATCCGCGGAATCGGCGATGTAATCACCAATCCCTTCAGCGGAATTTCCAGCATCGGAGACCCTTTTATTCTCGCTGACGGCGGGAAATACTATCTGTACGGCACCACAATCGGAAACGGATTCAAATGCTGGCGCTCCGACACGCTGGGCTCGTGGAGCGAGGTCGGCATCGTTCTGAAGCGAAATACTGACAGCTTCGGCGTAGATTGTTACTGGGCCCCCGAGGTTTTTCGCTACCGCGATCGGTATTATATGGTTTACAGCGCTCGGAATGCGGCTCACCGCATGAGCATTTGTCTTGCCTCCGCCGATTCCCCGGAGGGACCTTTCACTGACTGTTTCGGCGGGAAGCCCCTGTATGCCCCGGATTACAGCGTTATTGATGCGAGCGTTTTCCTTGACGATGACGGAAGAATCTATCTGTATTATTCCCGTGACTGCTCGGAAAACGTAATTAACGGCATACAAACCAGCCAGTCCTTCGGTATCGAGCTGAATGCCGATCTGACCGGCACAATCGGGGAACCGGTTCTTCTGGCCACACCGGACTGTGACTGGGAAAAACAGACCATCAGCTGGAAGATGCTTTGGAATGAGGGACCGTGCGTTCTGAAACATAACGGCACCTATTATCTGATGTATACCGCAAACGGTTATACCACAAACGCATACAGCGTCGGTTATGCGACCTCCTCCAGCCCGCTCGGTCCGTTCGTCAAATCCCCCTCTAATCCGATCCTCAAGGGGGACGGCAAGTATGTTTCCGGAACAGGGCATAACAACTACTTCTATTCGCCGGACGGCACGGAAGTTTATACCGTCTATCATTGCCATGCTGATCCCTCCAATACCAGCGGAGCGCGGGTTCCGGCGGTCGGCAGGCTTATCTTCGACGAGGACGGCTCTCTGTCTGTTTTCGGACCGATTAAGCTCCGGCAATCTCTGCCGAACGGAGAAAACGGGCTGTATAAGCTAAAAACCGGGATCAATGTCACATTAAAAGACAAGGATATGGATCTGACCCCCGTCCTCACCGATGGAAAAGCGGCAACCGCAGAAAAAAACAGCTATGTTTCCCTCTCCTCCGAGGACAGGATCTGCATCCTGCTTGACACCCCGCGCGAACTGACTTATGTCTGGGTTTATCTCGGTGCAGATGCATCGGCACTTCCGCGCAAGGCCAGCCTCCTGATCAACGGCGAATATCTTATAAAAGAGATCAACTGCGGCACGGTACCGCTCGCCGGTGTCTTCTTCGCCCTCTCCACCCTGCCGGAAGGTACCGAGATACGCTCTCTTGAACTTTCCTTTACTCTTGCTGAGGGCACAGACCATGCTGAAATCGGAGAAATTGAGCTGCAGTACCGCGAAGAATAACAGAAAAGAAAGAGATTGACATGCGATCGATCCGGGAACTCTACAGAATCGGCAGAGGTCCGTCCAGCTCGCACACCATGGGACCGGAAACCGCCTGCCGCATCCTATTATCGCGCTTTCCGACAGCCGACCGCTATCGTGTCACGCTGTTCGGTTCGCTTGCCCTGACGGGAAGAGGACACGGGACAGACCGAATCCTCAGAGAAACGCTGTCACCGCTTGACGGGGAAATCCTATTTAAGCGCAATTCCGTCCCCCTTCCCCATCCGAATACGATGGAAATTGAGCTTTGGCACAATACCGAAAAGCTTGCAGACGAAACAGTCTGCAGTATCGGCGGCGGTGCGATCCGTTTTTTGTCTCAGCCGGAAACGGAAGGGGGTAAGGAAGTTTACCCGCATAAAACTTTCTCCGAAATCACTTCATACTGCGCGGCTCAGCATCTCCGAATTTCCGAATACGCTCTTATCTGCGAAGGAAATGACATTCTGGATTACCTCACGGAGGTTCTTTCTGTCATGCGGGATGCAGTAAAACGCGGACTTTCTGCCGAGGGAGAGCTTCCCGGTGTACTGCATACACAGCGCCGTGCTTCCTCGATTTTCAACCGGGAGCTTCCCAACGAAACCCCACAAGAAAGGCAAACCCGCCTCATATCCGCATATGCCTTTGCTGCGTGTGAGGAAAATGCTGCCGGAAACCGTATTGTAACGGCTCCAACCTGCGGAGCCTCCGGCATTCTTCCTGCGGTACTGATTTATGCCGGAGAACAGGAGGGATTTTCCGACCGTGAGCTTCTTAACGGGCTTCTGACAGCAGGGGTCTGCGGAAATGTCATTAAAGAAAATGCATCCATCAGCGGCGCAGAATGCGGCTGTCAGGCAGAGGTTGGCTCCGCCTGTTCTATGGCTGCGATGGCTCTGGCAGAGCTCTACAAGATGACCTTATCCCAGATTGATTACGCGGGAGAGATCGCCATGGAGCACCACCTCGGACTGACCTGTGACCCGATTGCGGGACTTGTCCAGATCCCCTGTATTGAGCGCAACGCCGTCGCCGCGATGCGTGCATGGGAAGCCAAAACGCTCGCGCGCTTTCTTTCCGACAGCCGGAAAATCAGCTTCGACCTGATTATTAAAACAATGCTGAATACCGGCAGAGATCTTCCTCTCGGTTATCGGGAAACCTCAACCGGAGGGCTTGCCAAATACTATCACATCAAAAAGGGATAAAAACAAAACACCGCCGCAGAGTGCATACATGCACTTTGCGGCGGAGATTCTTTTTTCTAAAGCATGAAGAAGCGGCAAACTGCCGTCCGGATCACAAATGTACTCAAAATGGGAATTCCCGCGCCGCCGTGTACAATGAGAAAAGATAAACCCTGCTCACGCAAGGGTGGCGCCCTCTCCCCTGTTTTGTGCTACCAACGTCCGTGCGCACCGGGAAAATCCGGGTGCGTCGGGAGGTCTGCATACCCGCAGAGGAAGTCCGGGCTCCTTTTCTATCTTGTAGGTTTATAAACTCATCATATCACGCACGGAGCAGGAAAACCATTCATAGTATATGCGGATCCGCCGGATGCATACTCTCAGGCATCGTAATCCGTTTCGGAAAAGAACTCATCCTCAAAAATATCGGCAATGCGGTCAAATTCCTCATCGTCGTCAACAGTGGAAAGGATATCGTCCCCATTTTCATCCTGGGAGGCAACAAAGAGATAATACTCTTCAGTTTCCTCCTTCAGCGGTGTTAGCGCATAGTAAAGCTTGCCGCCGTCCTCAACCGTGCCAAGCACTTCAAATTCCGTTTCGGTGCCATCCTCGTCCGTGAGGGTTACGACGTCAATTTCCTCGTCGTTCAGCGGCTCCGTGTTTTTTTCGTCAGCCATAAATCCTCCGTCGGCTTGCGCCGTTCTTTGTGTTTTTATTGTACCATGAAGCAATGGCTCTTGTCAAGGCTTTCAGAGATCAAGCACAGAGGAAAGAATGGTATTACTGACATACATGCCGTCCGCTGTCAGCGCACAGCATTCCGGTGTGTCGGTAACAAAGCCTCCGGCAATAAACGGCTCCAGCCTTTTACGGTATTTTGCGTCAAAATCCGCACCGAAAAGCGCACGGTAAATCCGCTTGTCGATTCCCTCAGCAAGGCGGAAACGGAGCATAACATACTCGGTTTCAAGAGAATCAACGGTCTGCTGCTCTCTTTCACTGCAAAGAGAATCCGACGGTTCTCCGCGCTCCATGCAGCCGATATACGCCTCCGGATCGTCTGTATAGCCGTAATGCATGCCTTCAAAAGAGGAATGCGCAGAACAACCGAGACCGATATAACGGTCTCCGTTCCAATATTTTTTATTATGCCGGCATTCCCTGTCCGGACGGGCGAAATTGCTGATCTCATAATGATTATAGCCGTTTTCCGTCAGATATTCACAGGCATAGCAGTACATGGCGTATTCCGCATCTTCGTCGGGAAAGCGAAGCTGATCCCGAAGCTGCCAGAACGGGGTCCCCTCTTCCAGCTGCAACCCGTAGGCGGAAATATGCTCCGGTCCGAGAGAAACAACATATTTCAGCGTGTTGTAAAATGACTCCGGAGTCTGGTCAGGAATACCGTACATGACATCGACATTGATATTATCAAAGCCGGCGTTACGCAGAAGCTCAAAGCTTTTTTCAAAATCGCGGACAGTGTGCACCCGTCCGAGAAGTTTCAGCTCTCTGTCGTCCGCGCTCTGAAGCCCGATGCTCACACGGTTTACCCCGCATTCAAGGAGTGAGCGGGCAAAGCGTTTTTCCACCGTGGCAGGGTTCATCTCCACGGTAATTTCCGCGTTGTCTGTCACATAAAAGCTGCGATACAGTCCGTCGGTCAGACGGCGGAAAGCAGCATCTCCGATCAAAGGGGGGGTCCCTCCTCCGATAAAGACGGTGTCGCAGTAATACTCCGATGCCCGCCTTCCCATTTCCTCTGCATTTTTCAGCAGCGCATTTAGGTAACGGGCGCGGAGCTTTTTTGAACTCCCCGGGAAGGAACAGAAGTCACAGTATGCGCATTTTGACAGGCAGAACGGAATGTGTACGTAAAGCCCAAGCGGCTTTTCCGGATTGCTCATTTTCTCACCTCAGTTATCATCATCAAGACGCAGCACCGCCATGAAGGCTTCGGGAGATACCTCTACAGAGCCAAGACGGCGCATTTTCTTTTTCCCCTCTTTCTGCTTCTCAAGGAGTTTCTTTTTGCGCGTAATGTCGCCGCCATAGCATTTGGCAAGCACATCTTTGCGGAGCGCTTTGACGGTTTCTCTTGCAATGATCCGGGAACCGATTGCCGCCTGAATCGGAATCTCAAACAATTGACGCGGGATGTTATCCTTAAGTTTTTCTGCTATGCGTCGCGCGCGGGCATAGGCCTTGGATTCATGAACAATGAAGGAAAGCGCATCCACCGTTTCCCCGTTCAGAAGAAAATCCAGCTTGACCAGATCGCTTTTCTCGTAGCCCTTCAGCTCATAGTCCAAAGAAGCATAGCCCTTGCTCCTGCTTTTCAGCGCATCGAAAAAGTCATAGATGATCTCATTCAGCGGCAGGTTATAATGCAGCTCAACGCGCGCTGTATCAATATACTTCATATCAAGGAATTCGCCCCGGCGATCTTGACAAAGATCCATGATCCCGCCGACATAGGTCTGCGGCGTGATGATACTTGCTTTCACAATCGGCTCGTAGGCAGCCTCAATCTCATCCGCCGTCGGAAAGTTTGACGGATTGTCGATCCGGACAGTGTCTCCGCCGCGAAGCTTCACTTCATAAATAACACTCGGCGCCGTTGTGATCAAATCGAGACCGAACTCTCTCTCCAGACGCTCCTCAATGATTTCCATGTGAAGAAGCCCGAGAAAGCCGCAACGAAATCCGAAGCCGAGCGCGGCTGAGGTTTCCGGCTCAAAATTCAGTGCCGCATCGTTCAACCGCAGTTTCTCCAACGCATCGCGCAGGTCGCCGAGCCGTGCGCCGTCCGCCGGATAGATTCCTGCATACACCATCGACTGTGCGGTCCGAAATCCGGGAAGCGGCTTTTCCGCCGGGCGGTCAACATGTGTCACGGTATCACCGACGCGGGTATCCCGGACATTTTTGATGCTTGCGGTAAAATAGCCGACCTCACCCGCGGACAGAGAACCGGTACGGTTCAGTCCGAACGGCTCCATACAGCCAACCTCAACGACCTCAAACTGGGCACCGGTCGCCATCAGAAGAATCCGATCCCCTTCGCGCAGGGTTCCTTCCTTCACGCGGATATAAACGACAACGCCGAGATAGCTGTCATAATAGCTGTCAAAAATCAAACAGGCAAGAGGTGCTTCCGGATCTCCCTTCGGCGCCGGAAGATCGTTCACAATCGCCTCCAGCACATCACCGATATTCAGTCCGGTTTTGGCAGAAACCGCCGGACAGGTTTCCGCCGGAATCCCGATAACGTCCTCGATCTCCTTGCGCACGGCATCAATCTGCGCACTCGGAAGGTCGATTTTATTGATTACCGGAACAATCTCCAGATCCGCGTCAATCGCGAGATAGGCATTTGCCAGCGTCTGCGCCTCAATTCCCTGCGTCGCATCCACCACAAGCAACGCGCCTTCACAGGCGTTCAGACTCCTGGAAACCTCATAGTTGAAGTCGACATGACCCGGTGTGTCTATCAGATTGAGAATATAGTTCTGTCCGTTTTTTGCGGTATAATTCAAGCGGACGGCACGTGCCTTAATGGTGATGCCGCGCTCCCTCTCCAGCTCCATATTATCAAGGAGCTGCGCCTCCATATCGCGCACGGCAACCGTGCGTGTTGCCTCCAGCAAGCGGTCGGCAAGCGTGCTTTTTCCGTGATCGATATGCGCAATGATTGAAAAATTCCTGATGTTTTCCTGTTTTTTATCCAAGGCATGCCCCTGTTATATGATTTATTTCAAATGCTTTCTTTTATTCTACAACATGAAGTGAACTTCGTCAAGCGCTTCTTCTCTCCCGGGGAAAATTTTCAAACGCAAATCCGGCAAGTTCGCTTTTGCTGATGCCGCAGCGGGTTCCTCTGTCTCCGCATCTGCCGTTTTCCCTTTTTGTTTTTCCGCGTCTCCGGAAAGGAAGGGACGCGGAAGCGTTTTACCGTGCGACTCCGGAATAAGTATCCAAAGCTGCGATCCGCAAAAAGAGAGCGGCCCTCATCTTCGGAAAATCAGCGGAACGGCAGAAAGGACCGGAAGCCACCAGACAAAGCGCCAGAAATGGAAACCGTACCCGAGCACAGCAGTTAAAACAACCGAAAGAACAAAAATGGCAAACAGAAAGGAACGCATGCGTCTTTTCCGCTTTGCAAAACGGCGTTCCTCCTCGTTTTGGGCTACCGTAACCCGCGCTTTGCCGTCACAAACGGTAACAAGATACCGTCCGTCCACGAAACGCAAACCGCGCTCTCCTCCAAAACGATTCAACACCGGCTCCTTCAGGGAAGCAGCAGCTGGCTGCTCGCTCGGGGAAGGCGAAACGGGAACATTCTCAAAAACAGGGGGATTCTCCGGTACACTGTCCCCGCCATCACCGCCCGAATCAGGGGCGGTCTCTTCTTTTTTCTCAAGACCGAGCAGCTCATCAGACGAAATGCCAAGCACGCGGGAAAGAAACGCGAGTTTTGCCAGATCCGGTTCCGCTTCGCCGCGCTCCCACTTTCCGAGGGCCTGTCTCGACACGCCAAGCTTCTGTGCCAGCTGCTCCTGCGATAATCCGGCACTTTTTCTCAAACTGCACAGAGTTTCCCCAAAGCTAACCATCCTGTAACGGTTCATAAAATCATCCCGAAAGCGAGAGATTTTATTCTTTCTCCTTATATAATTCTTGCACCTTTTCTGCAGCGTGCTTTTTGACCGGACTCTGTATCCGGATTCCCGTCTCAATACTCCCCAGGCGGGAACGCGAAAGCATAGTCCGTAATTCCAAGTGTCCCCTTTTGCTTTCAATCATTCGCCTTCATCGCTTCCACCATGTCAATACGGGAAACCGTGCGGCGCATGATCCAATTGACAAGCGCCGTAAACATACAGGAAATCAGGAGAGCGTAGAAAAAACTCAAAGGATAAATGCTTCTTCCGAACATAACCTGATCTACCTCTACAGTGCGCACAACATAAGCATGCAGCCAAACCCCGACCAGAAGCCCCACCAATGCCCCGAAAAAGCTGAGCAAATCCGTCTCCCGGAAAATATACCGCTCCACCTCCCGGCGATGGAAGCCAAGCACACGCATGGTCGCAAGCTCCTTCCGGCGTTCACAGATATTGACATTCGTCAGATTATAAAGCACAACCACGGAAAGCAGACCCGCAGATAGAATCAAAACAAGAATAACCCCATTGATGCTTTTGATGGAATCGGCAAAGGAAGCTTTCAGCGATTCGGTTGATCCCGCGTAGAGCACATCGGAACGGGACATAGCCGTGCGGATCGCATCATCGGTCGACATGGCATCGGGCACATGGCATAGCAGGGTATCATACGAAGGTTCATCCCCGAATGCTGCGCGATACCCCTCCCCGGTCAGATAAGCATAAGAGGTTATGTAGTTTTCGGCAATTCCGACAACCGTCAGTTCACCCCTTCTGCCGTCCTCCCGTTCGAGAGTTACCCTATCCCCGATACTGAGTCTGAGTGTTTCGCAGAGTTTTTCCGTGAGCACGGCGCCGTTCTCTGTCGGCGAGAACGGTTCCCCGCTCTTCCGGCTGCGCAGAGTAACAAAATCCGCAAGCGCGCCGGAATCCTTCACGGTAAAGAGCGTGAGAGCCTCTCTTTTTCCGTCTGCCAAGGCTTTTCCGTTTTCTCCTGCATACAGCAAGGCATCCTTTACCGTGCCGTCCTGAAGAAGTTCGCCCATCGCGGCCTCCGCTCCGTCTGCACTTTTCAGAGACACACTGAGGTCATAATGATAGATTGCTCCGTATTGCAGATCCACAATGTCATTGATCGAATCTCTGAGTCCGAAGCCGGTCAGCAACAGCGCACTGCAACCTGCCACACCGATCACAGTCATAAAAAAGCGCTTCTTATAGCGGAAAATATTGCGGAAGGTTACCTTTCTCGTAAAGGAAAGCCGATGCCAGATCCAAGGGATATGTTCCAGCCAAATGCGCTTTCCGGCAGCGGGAGCCTGCGGGCGCATCAACTCCGCCGGACAGGAACGAAGCACGCTCCCGCAAACCCACAGAGTAGCAAGCACAATGCTTCCAATCGTAACAGGTGCAACCCAAGCGGCAATAGAAAGCCGGAAAGGCGTTTCGATGTCCGGAAGAGTAAACATCATCCCGTAGGCAGCACTGATCACACGCGGAAAAAGGCGGAACCCCACGCCGAATCCAAGCGCACACCCGAGAACCGAAGAAGACAAGCTGAACACCATATACTCTCCGAGAATCTGTCCGTTTGTGAAGCCAAGCGCCTTCAGCGTTCCGATCTTTCCGCGCGTTTCTTCGACTAAGCGTGTCATTGTTGTCAGGGCAACAAGCAAAGCAACCATGAAAAAGAAAACAGGAAAGATTTTGGAAAGCGCCGCAACCTTTCCGACATTACCGTCATACGTCGAAAAGCTCACGGAATCGCTCCTTGTCCGAATAATCCAAGAGCCGTCCCCGAGAGCCTCCAGCGCGGCGTTCTGTGCGGAAAGACTGTCCTCCAGTACCTGAAGCAGCTCCTGGTCGGACTGCTCCGACTCCTCCTTCAAGGAGCGCTGAACCGCTTCCTGCGTTTGGAGGAGCAAGGCGGCAAGCTCCGGACTGCCTTCCGATACCGCCTGCGCTACGGCAGCGTTTCCAAAAAGACGCTCTGCTGCGTCCTTTCCGAGTCCTGTGCGAATCTCTCCGACAGCCTCCAGCGTACCGATCAGTCCGGAAAGACTGTCAATCGCCTTCTGATATTCAGCCCGCACCGCAGAGACCCGCAGCGGCGCCCGGGATTCACCAAGCGCAGAGACCTTTTCGCACAGCGAAGCAATCCGGTCGCCGTACTCCTCACCGAAGGCATCAAGCGCTTCCACGCCTTCAGCAAGGATAAAGAGATCGGTATAAAAGCCGAGTGTGCAAAAATCCTCCATTGCATACACATTCAGCGCGATACTGCCCGTTCCGGCACTGCTCGCCTCTGCCGTGATGCTGATACACGTCGGGCTTTCGACAAATCCCACAACCGTCAGCCGGTCAGAGGAAAAAGAAGCGGCAAGTGAATCGTAATCCGCATTGCTTTGTGACAGGGTAAGGACATCCCCTTCTCTGATCGCTCCGTCAAAATATCTTCCGTGCGTCGGCTGAATCACGCATTCCGAGGAATTCTCTGGCAGACGCCCGCTTTTCAGAACGAACCCGTTCAGGGTATTCTTCCCTTCGTCATTCAGTGTCGCAGAAATCCGACACGTATAGCTCTCTCCATCCGGCGCGTCGAGAACCGCATCAAGAAGCCGCGCCCCTTCCGCCGCAGAAACTTCTTCCAGAGCACGCACAGCCGCAACATCCTCTTCTGTGATGCCGAGCGTTGACTTGATATCCAGATCGTACATGCTGTTTTCGTCCATATAGCGATCGGCCGTGGCATACATATCCGGAGAGGTCGCGGCAAGTCCAGCCATAAAGCCGGATCCCAGTGCCACGATAAAAAGAATGGAAAAAAAACGATTCAGATTTCCGCGGATTTCCCGCAGAATGCTCTTCCGTCTAGTCCGCTTCATTTACCACTCGATCCTTTCTACCGGGGTCGGGTCAGGGTTGATTTCAACAGCGGTTGCCTTTCCGCTTTTTACCCGGATCACGCGATCCGCGATCGCTGTCAGGGCGCTGTTGTGGGTAATAATAATCACGGTTTTCCCCGTTGAGCGGCAGGTGTCCTGAAGCAGCTTCAGAACCGACTTTCCGGTATTGTAATCCAGAGCGCCCGTCGGTTCGTCACAAAGAATGATTTTCGGATTCTTCGCCAGCGCCCGGGCGATAGAAACACGCTGCTGCTCTCCGCCGGAAAGCTGCGCCGGAAAATTGTTCATCCGTTCCGATAGCCCGACACTTTTGAGAGTCTCTGCAGCATCCAGACTGTCACGGCAGATCTCTGCGGCCAGCTCCACATTCTCAAGCGCAGTAAGATTCTGCACAAGATTATAAAACTGAAAAACAAAGCCAACATCGGTGCGACGGTAGTCGGTCAGCTCTCTTTCATTCATCCGGCTGATCTCCCGTCCGTCCAGGCGGACAACTCCCTCCGACGCTTTGTCCATTCCTCCGAGAATATTCAGTAAAGTTGTTTTCCCGGCTCCGCTGTGTCCGACAATCACGCATAGCTCTCCACGCTCAACAGAAAAGCTCATATGATCAAGAGCATAGATGTCCTGTTCTCCGTTTTTGTAAATTTTACAGACATTTTCGAATTCAATATAAGCCATTATCTTCTCCTGTGTTCAATTTTTCTGAGTCTCTGCTGTGAGCAACCCGAAATACACAGACGGCAAATGCTGTCTCAAAACCGCCGCGAAGCCTGCGCCTTCCTCCTCCGCGCCTTTCCGGAGCAACTCATACAGCGGATACAGGTCGCTGTCCGGTGACAGGAAAGCTCCCATCTCACCGAGAGAAGGACCCGAGTCGTCAGCGGCAGGAGAGGAAAGGATATTTCGCGACACAGCCAGCATCAGTTCAAACGCCGTGATCCCGTTCTCCGAAAGTCCCGCCCGGTCGGGAGCATGCCTGTCGCAGTAATAGGCGGAAACCGAAGGGGCAACCGCAGAAAGCGCGTCAAGCACACAATCCCGTCTTTCTACGCTCTCGTCATCTCCCCCCAAGAGAATATCGGAACCGAGGCGCCGATAAGACCAGGAAGCAAGCGGAACGGCGGGGACAAGATCCCCGGTATTGATATGATTGAAAAGATTGTCGCAGACAACGCCGACATCGTCCGTGCGTACCGTTGCCGGCGTTGCAAAGGTATAAACATAAACGCAGTCCTTTCCGACGGAAGCGTTGAGAAGCATGCCGAGCAAATTAGCGCAGGCAGCACCGCGGCTGTATCCGCAGACAAGAATAAGCGGCCGGTCAGTTGCCGCAAGAATCCCGTTCAGCCCCGCAAACACATCCTCCGCTGCAAAGAGAAAGTTTTCGGCAAAAACGGTATTCTCACTGTGCGAAGGAGAAAAATCAAAATTGGAATACCATTCTCCTTCCTCTGTACCGCGGATCGCCGCAACGATCAGCGTACGTTTCTCACCCCGAAGCGTCACAAAAGAGCTTCCGACGGTATATGCGCAGGTGTGCGACAGGTCAGAGGATTCCTTATCATAGTTCTTCTGCAGGAGAAGAGCAAGTCCCGCACGTCGGAAAAGCTCGGCTTCCTGTTCCGCTGTGCGGCCCGAACAAAGGGCAAGAGTCTGAAGGGCAAGCGAACGGTCATACACGGCGCTGTCCTCCGGCAGGGTAATCTCCCCGATCGGATACTCCGGGAGAACCGCTCCGTTCAGCAAATCTGCTATGGCATCAAGAGAAAACGGCCCTTCCGTCTGCTCCTTCAAAGCGTCGGTTCCGGATGCTTCAGGCAAATCCGTCGATATAGGCACAGATCCTTCAGGCGCTTCTTCTTGCTTGCTTCCGCACGCAGAAAAAGTAAAAAGCAGCAAAAGAAGCAACACGACAACGGTGAAAGAAAAAAATCTTTTTCTCCCTGTTTTGATCAATTTCAATCCCTCTTTTCCGCCGGATCTCCGGCGCTCCGTCAGATGAAAAAACAGAAATAATATTTTATTATATCACCTCCGAGGAAAAAAGGATGAATAATCTGTTAATTATCTTCCCTTTTCCGTGTTTTCTCCGATATCCGAAAAAATTAAAAAAAGCCCTTGACAATCCACAGCCTCTATGATAAAATAAAGACCGTTGCCGGTCAGGACGAGTAAAAACCCGGCTTATTCGCTGGTGTAGCTCAGCTGGTAGAGCAGCTGATTTGTAATCAGCAGGTCGGGGGTTCGAATCCGTCCACCAGCTCCACTTCCCTTGCAAAACCGAATATGGGAGCGTTCCCGAGTGGCCAAAGGGGGCAGACTGTAAATCTGTTGTCAGTGACTTCGGTGGTCCGAATCCACCCGCTCCCACCAAAAATCCTGCACTTGCGTGCAGGATTTTTATTTTACTTTCTGTTGACACCGAATGGCTTTTCCGCCCGGGGCGTCTTTTTTGTTCAAAAATA
>JAXFQY010000119.1:0-10153 GCA_034178705.1 Eubacteriales bacterium
ATGGTACCAATGTTGACATGGGGCTTCGTTCTTTCGAATTTTGCTTTTGCCATTTTCTTTTTTTCCTCCTGTTAGTGTGTGGATATATTTAAATTTTACTTTGCTTCTCTGTGGGCAATGATCGCATCCTGAATGGTCTTCGGCACTTCAGAGAAGTGACTCGGCTCCATGGAGTAGCTTGCACGCCCCTGCGTACGGGAACGCAGAGCGGTCGCATATCCGAACATCTCGGACAGCGGAACGTTGCAGGTGATCTGCTGAGCGCCGTTGACAGGATCCATACCGAGGATCTGACCGCGGCGGGAACTGATATCGCCCATAACATCGCCCATATACTCATCGGGCGTTGTTACGGTAACCTTCATGATCGGCTCGGTCAGCACCGGGTCGGCTTTCCGCATCGCTTCTTTGAACGCCATGGAACCGGCGATCTTGAACGCCATTTCGGAAGAGTCAACCTCGTGATAGGAGCCGTCGTAAAGCGTAACCTTTACATCGACGACATTGTATCCGGCAAGAACACCGGTCTGCATTGCGCCGCGGATACCGGCGTCAACCGAGGGAATATATTCCTTCGGGATTGCGCCGCCGGTAACGGCATTGATGAATTCATATCCCTTGCCGGGCTCGTTCGGCTCGATCGTGATCTTGACATGACCGTACTGACCTTTACCGCCGGACTGACGGGCATACTTGGTTTCCTGATCGACCTTCTTGCGGATGGTCTCCTTGTAGGCAACCTGCGGCTTACCGACGTTGGCCTCGACCTTAAACTCACGCAGCAGACGGTCAACGATGATTTCCAGGTGCAACTCACCCATACCGGCAATAATCGTCTGTCCGGTTTCATCGTCCGTGTAGGTGCGGAAGGTCGGATCCTCTTCCGCGAGCTTTGCAAGAGCAATGCCCATCTTTTCCTGACCGGCCTTGGTTTTCGGCTCAATGGCGACGCGGATAACCGGCTCCGGGAACTCCATCGATTCCAGGATAATCGGCGCCTTCTCATCGCAGAGGGTGTCGCCGGTCGTGGTGTTCTTAACGGCAACCACAGCGGCGATATCGCCTGCGTGCACCTCGTCGATATCCTTGCGGTCGTTCGCGTGCATCTGCAGAATGCGTCCGAGACGCTCGCGGCTGCCTTTGGAGCTGTTGTAAACGGTGTCGCCCGCCTTCGCCGTACCGGAGTACACGCGGAAGAAGCAGAGCTTGCCGACATACGGATCGGTCATGATTTTGAATGCAAGAGCGGAGAACGGGGCATTGTCATCCGGATGTCTCACATCCTCTTCGCCGTTTTCGGGATTGATGCCCTTGATTGCGGGAATATCCAGCGGAGACGGCATATAATCCACAACGGCATCCAAAAGCTTCTGTACGCCCTTGTTGCGGTAAGAAGTCCCGCAAATTACAGGGACAATTTCATTGTTGATGGTTGCCTTGCGGAGCGCAGCCTTCAGTTCGTCAACTGTGATTTCCTCGCCGTTGAAGAATTTGTCCAGCAGAGCATCATCGGTAGAGGCAATCGCCTCGACCATCTGATCGTGATACTGCTGTGCCAGCTCCTTCATGTCCTCCGGAATCGGCTCAACCCGCATATCCTTGCCGAGGTCGTCATAATAAATGTCCGCCTCCATCGTCATCAGATCCACAATGCCGCGGAATGTATTTTCCGCGCCGACGGGAAGCTGAATCGGAACAGGATTCGTATGAAGGCGATCCTTCATCATCTGAACAACGCGGAAGAAGTTAGCACCGGTGATGTCCATTTTGTTGACATACGCCATGCGCGGAACGCCGTACTTGTCTGCCTGGCGCCAGACGGTTTCGGACTGCGGCTCGACACCGCCTTTCGCGCAGAACACGGTGACGGAACCGTCAAGAACGCGGAGCGAACGCTCCACCTCTACGGTAAAGTCAACGTGCCCCGGGGTGTCAATGATGTTGATGCGGTGCATGTTGCTTTTGACTGCGGCAGGGTCGTTATGGTACTTCGTGTGAGACCAGTAGCAGGTGGTAGCGGCTGATGTGATCGTGATGCCTCTCTCCTGCTCCTGAACCATCCAGTCCATGACGGCGCCGCCCTCATGCACCTCGCCGAGCTTATGCGTCTTACCGGTGTAAAACAGAATGCGCTCGGTTGTGGTTGTCTTACCGGCATCGATGTGCGCCATGATGCCGATGTTTCTTGTTTTTTGAAGCGAGATATCTCTTGCCATACTTGCTGTATTCTCCTTAACCTTCGCCCATCAATATCTGTAATGAGCGAAAGCCTTGTTCGCTTCTGCCATTCTGTGCGTTTCTTCCTTCTTCTTAAACGCACCGCCGGCACTGTTTTTCGCATCAAGGATTTCTGCTGCGAGCTTCTCCGCCATTGTTCTTTCGGAGCGGGTTCTGGAATAGCTTACAAGCCATCTCAATCCGAGCGTCTGACGGCGCTCTGCCCGAACTTCCATCGGAACCTGATAGGTGGAGCCGCCGACGCGGCGCGCCTTGACCTCAAGCACAGGCATTACGTTTTCCAGCGCTGCCTGAAACACTTCGAGCGCGTTGTCGCCGGTCTTCTCTTCAATCGTTTTGAAGGCATCGTATACGATCTTCTGAGCAACACCCTTCTTGCCATCCTGCATGATGTTGTTGATCAGCTTCGTTACAAGCTTCGAATTGTAGAGAGGATCCGGAAGAACGTCTCTTTTGGAAATTTGTCCTCTTCTTGGCACTTGTCTTCCCTCCTTCATAAAAATATGAGTTCACAGGTACTCGAAAGACTTCTTTCGTCAGTGCTATCTGATGTTAGGTTTATAAGGAAACACACGTCCTTTACCAACCGATCACATTCGACGGCACAAAACGTCCATATTAAATTTTATTTATGGAAGTCTTATTTTTTGGCTCTTTTCGCGCCGTACTTGGAACGGCTCTGGTTGCGTCCTGCAACGCCCTGAGCATCCAGCGTTCCGCGTATGATGTGATAACGGCAGCCCGGGAGATCGCGGACACGACCGCCGCGGATCAGAACGACGGAGTGCTCCTGCAGATTGTGACCGATACCCGGAATATAGGTCGTCGCCTCCAGTCCGTTTGTCAGTCTGACTCTCGCGATTTTGCGAAGCGCGGAGTTCGGCTTTTTCGGGCTGACGGTGGTAACCTTCGTGCAGACGCCTCTCTTCTGCGGAGACGGCAGGTCGGTGGAACGGTTCTCAAGAGAGTTAAAACCCTTCTGAAGAACAGGCGCCTTCGACTTGTACTGCGCTTTCGTACGGCCGTTTTTCACCAATTGGTTAAAGGTTGGCATGCTTTTCCTCCTATTCTTTCATATTTTTGTTTGCCGATTGCTGTCCGGTAATCTACACCGGACATAAATTGACACCATATTCTAACACAACAGCGGTTGATTGTCAAGATAAAAAAGTTTGAAAAAATTTCAATTGTTAATATTGTATTCACATTTAAAGGATATAATCCTTTCCATTAAGGAGAATCATATGTTATTTCTTGATCAAATCAAAAAGGATTATCAAACAGGGGATAGCTTTGTACATGCTTTGCGTGGAGTAACCGTCGGTTTCCGGAACTGTGAGTTTGTCTCTATTCTCGGTCCTTCCGGCTGCGGAAAGACAACGCTTTTGAATATCATCGGCGGACTCGACGGTTATACAGCGGGGGATTTGCGGATCAACGGCATTTCGACCAAGAACTATCGTGATGCCGATTGGGATGCCTACCGGAATCATTCGGTCGGCTTCGTTTTTCAAAGCTACAATCTGATTCCGCATCAGTCGGTGCTTGCCAATGTGGAGCTTGCTCTTACTCTTGCCGGCATTCCGCGCGCCGAACGCCGCAGACGCGCCGCGGATGCACTCCGGCGAGTCGGACTCGGAGAGCAGCTGCACAAGCGTCCGAACCAGCTCTCTGGCGGGCAGATGCAGCGTGTTGCCATTGCGCGCGCCCTCGTCAATGATCCGGACATTCTTCTTGCAGATGAACCGACCGGAGCGCTCGACAGTGAAACCAGCGTGCAGGTTATGGAACTGCTGAAGGAAATCGCCAGTGATCGGCTTGTTATCATGGTTACCCATAACCCCCAGCTTGCCGAGCAGTACTCGACACGGATCATCCGTCTTCTGGACGGTACCGTCGTCGGAGACTCCATGCCGCTCAGCAGTGAGGAAACAGAAGCTGCTAAGCGTCCCCCCGAACAGCAGAAAAAAACACGCCGTACCGTTATGTCCTTTGCAACCGCATTTTCCCTTTCTCTGAGAAATCTGTTGACCAAAAAGGCACGCACTGCTCTCGTGAGTTTTGCCGGATCCATCGGGATTATCGGAATTGCGCTTATTCTCTCCCTTTCCAGCGGCGCAACGCTCTATATCCATCGCGTTGAAGAGGATACCCTTTCCTCATACCCCCTGCAGCTGCAAAGCGCAGATGTCAATTACGGAGAACTGCTGCAGTCCATATCCGATAAAGGCAGCGGAAAGAGCGAGCACAAGGATGACGCCGTTTATTCCAGTACGATCATGCTCGACTTCATGAATGCGATGGTCAGCGGCATTACCGAAAACGATCTTGCTTCCTTCAAAAAATATCTCGAAAGCGAAGAAGGAAATCTCGACGAATTCGTGACCGCGATCCAATACGCCTATTCCACCCCGCTCTGCATCTACTCCTCCGACGATAATGCCGAAATGCTGCAGCTGAACCCATCCAATCTGATGAGCGAGCTTGGATTGACACCGTCCGGGATATCCTCTTCTGCCATGTCGGAAATGATGGGCAGCGGAACGGATGTCTTTAACGAGCTTTTGGACAACCGTGAGTTGCTCTCCTCTCAGTATGACGTCATCGCCGGCAGACTGCCGCAAAGCTATGATGAGGTCGTTCTCATCGTCGATAAATACAACGAAATCAATGACTTCACCCTATATGCGCTGGGACTCAAGCCGCTGAGTGAAGCAAAGGAAATGCTGGAAAAGCTCGTGCGGGGAGAAAGCGTCCGGACAGAGATCACCCGTTTTTCCTATGATGAGTTGCTCTCTCTCACCTTTCGGGTGCTCCCCTACAGCGCACGCTTTGAGAAGGACGAAACAGCAGGCGTCTGGATGGACAAATCCTCCGACACTTCTTATATGAAAAAGGCTCTGTCTGAAGCGGAAACCCTGCGTGTCGTCGGTGTTCTCCGCCCGTCCGACAACGCCGTGACCGTATCCGCCGCCGGCGGTATCGGTTATCTTCCGGATCTGACCCGTCACATGCTGGAATCGGTCAACGAAAGTCCGGCCGTGAAGGCACAGGAAGCAAGTCCGGAGATTGATATTTTCACAGGAAAACCCTTTGCTTCCAACGCAAAGAACCCCGAGGATTATACCGAGCAGGACATCCGCGATTACATAGCCACCCTTCCCGCCGAAAAAGCGGCAGAGGCTTCCGCGGTATTCGACCAGATGCTTGCCTCCGCCATAACGGAACATGCAAGGAAGCAGATAATCACATTATTCGTCAATTCTGCTATCGGCTCCTCCAATGCCACATATGAGGAGAATCTGTCTCTTCTCGGTGTCGCAGACCCGGATCGGCCCTCTTCCATCAGTATTTATCCGAAAGATTTTGAATCCAAAGATATCATTACACAGAGAATTGCGGAATACAATGCTTCGGTGGGAGAAAATCAGCAAATCCGTTATACAGATTATGTCGCAGTCATGATGTCCTCCGTCACGACGATAATTAACGCAATCACCTATATTCTGATTGCTTTTGTTGCGGTCTCTTTGGTTGTTTCCTCCATTATGATCGGCATTATTACGTACATCTCCGTTTTGGAGCGCACCAAGGAAATCGGTGTCCTGCGCGCCCTCGGTGCCTCCAAGAGCGATGTGTCGCGTGTCTTCAACGCCGAAACCTTTATCATCGGTTTTTCCGCCGGTCTGCTCGGAATCGGTGTTACTTTGTTGCTGAACATTCCCATTAATCTCGTGATTCACCACTTTACCGCAATCTCCGGTCTTTCTTCACTTCCGGCAGCGGGCGCCGTAATTCTCATTGCCATTTCTGTCGTACTTACCCTGATCGCCGGGCTGATTCCTTCTCGCCTCGCGGCAAAAAAGGATCCCGTTGTTGCCCTCAGAACCGAATAACCCCTGCTCTCTGTAAGGAGAAGCTTGCAGGGAATCGGTCATCGATTCTTAAACAAAAACAAAGGAAAAAGCCGATCGAGCGATCGGCTTTTTCCTTTGTTGGTTCCAAATCAGTCTCACTGTTCCTTTGTAAAGAGAAGCAGGGGAAGCAAACTTCTCCATACGCCTATTCTCTGTAAAGATTATATTCAACCTTTCTTAAGCCCTCTGATCCGAGACAATAAACCCAGAAGTGAAGGAAAAGCTTTCTGCCGTTAAAGGTTGCCAGTTCCACGGGCTTCGAGGTTCCGGTACCGGTAGAAGTATTGAAATTCAGGCAACGAAAAGTAATAATCTGACCGTCCACATCCTTTTTCAGGGCAAACTGCCCGGTTTCATTTGCTTCAAAGTGAAACACGACAGAGAAACCGAAGGTTTCATCACAGGTGATATCCAGCCGGATATCCGAGGACGGATCGAATGCGATCAGCGTTCCGGAATCTGTAAGCTCATGCATGGCCGATGATTTTTTGATAATCATACAAAACCCTTTCCATTTTCTTTGGTATGATTCGGGATAAAGAAAGAGAAATGTTTCTCAAAGAACAACAGCGAAGGGATCAAGGGGAACTATTTCTTCAGTCGTTTATCGCATTTGACGGCAAGTCGCGTACCGATTGTCTGAAAAAGCTCCACAAGAAGGATCAGGACGATAACGGCAAGCAGCATAACAAGTGTCTTGTAGCGATAATAACCATAATTTATGGCAATAGCGCCAAGTCCGCCGCCCCCGATGATTCCGCTCATGGCACTGTACCCCAACACGGTTGTAACGGCAATGGTGGCGTTGGAAATCAGAGAGGGAACACATTCCGGGATCATTACCTTTGTGATGATCTGCCAAGGGGTGGCGCCCATACTCTGTGCCGCTTCGATGATGTTCGGATTCATCTCCCGAAGGCTGCTTTCCACCAGCCGCGCGACAAAGGGGAATGCGGCGATGGTCAGCGGGACGATCAGCGCAACGGTTCCGACCGTCGTTCCGATAAGAAGGCGGGACAGTGGGAACACAAGAATCATGAGAATCAGAAAAGGAATGGAACGCAGAAGATTGATCACAACGCCGAGCACACGCATCACCGCGGCAGGAAGCGGAAGCACCCCGTTTTTCTCACCGGCGACAAGCAGCACGCCGAGCGGAAGACCGATCAAAGTTGCGAGAAAGGTGGAAAGGATTGTAACATAAAAAGTTTCCCATAATGCCAACGGAAACTCATTTGCAAGCACGTGCAGTGCTTCTTCAATTGCTTCTGAGGAAAAGATTTTGCTCATGACTCTCCCACCTCCTCGGTAATAATGTCATCGAGCCCGGAAAGATACTGAACCGCTGCGTCAAAGTGCTCCGACGGAATACCGAGCAGCATGTTTCCGTACAGTCGCTCACCGATTGTGCGGGTAGAAGCGGAGCAGATGTTTGCCTCAACGCCGAGCTCAATTGCCATACGGGAAATCAAAGGGGTTGCGGTTGCGCCGGCTCCGTTAAAAACAATACGGAGCAGCCGTTCGCCGTTTTTCGGCGCGGTAACAGCCTCCTCAGCACCGTCCGGGAAAACAAGTCGTTTCGCTGCCCGGCTTTTCGGAGAGGAAAAAACAGAACCCACTTCTCCCTCCTCAACAACGGTGCCGCTGTCCAGGATGGCCACACGGTTGCAGATTTCCTCCACAACGCTCATCTGATGTGTAATGATAATAACGGTAATGCCCAAACGCCGGTTGATTTCCCGGATCAGCGTAAGGATCGCATGGGTCGTATTCGGGTCAAGGGCACTTGTCGCCTCATCGCAGAGGAGCACGCGGGGCTCTGTTGCCAGCGCACGCGCAATGGCAATGCGCTGCTGCTGTCCGCCGGAGAGCTGCGCAGGATAGGCATTCGCTTTATCGGGCAAGCCGACCGTTGCAAGAAGCTCTGCAGCACGGCGCTTCGCCTCTGCCCGCGGCACACCGGAAAGCTCCAGCGGGAACATAATGTTTTTCAGACAGGTGCGCTGCATCAGCAGATTAAATCCCTGAAAAATCATGGTAACGCTTCGCCGGGTTTTTCGGAGCTCTTTCTCGGGAAGTGCACCGATATCGACTCCGTCGATCAGCACCTGCCCCTCCGTGGGGCGTTCCAGCATATTGATACAGCGGACAAGCGTGCTTTTTCCCGCCCCGCTCATACCGATAATGCCGAAAATATCGCCGTCGGCAATTGTGAGGTTTACATCCTTCAGCGCGTCGACGGCATTGTCAGCGCCGTGGAAGGTTTTTGAAAGGTGTTTGATCTCAATCATGTTGACTCCGCAGACAGACCGAAAGCCCGTCTTTCGACGGGCTCGGTACCGTTTTGATTATTTAATTGCGTCGAGCGTTTTCTGCTTGCCGCCGTAGATTCCGAGAGGTTCCACATGAATCGAAGCAACAGAAACCAGGTGCGTTCCTTTTTCCTTGTTGAAGTCCTCAAGATACGGGAGATGCTGGAAGTAGTTCGCGTCAATCTCGCCGCTCTCTACTACATTGTTCGGAATCACGTAGTCGGTATACTCACGGATGTCAAGGGTAATGCCCTTTTCTGCAAGAATCTCCTTTGCGACTGCAAGAATTTCGGCATGAGGCGCAGGGGAGGCAGCAACGGTAATCTTTGTGCCGTTCAGCTTGGTGTAATCAAGGGTACTGTCAAAGCCGTCGCCCGGATTTTCAACAACGGAAACCACGCTTCCTCCATACTGGGAAGTAATGAAATCCGCAACCTTTTTCGAAAGCAGAGCCGCCTGAAGGGCTTTGGTTTTATCGCTGTTTTCGTTTCCTTCCTTAACAACCAGAATGTTGGAGTAAGCGGAAGCGGCACCCTCCTGTGCCAGAGCGTCTTTTACCGGATTGATCCCGGCAGAAATAGCATAGTTGGAGTTGATAACGGCATAATCGACATCCTGGAGGACACGCGGAAGCTGGGCGGCTTCGGTTTCCTTAAAGGTGATGTTATGGGGATTCTCAACAATGTCACGGATGGTAGCGGTAATTCCCGCTCCCTCTTTGAGCTTAATGATGCCGTTCGCTTCCAAAAGAAGCAAAGCGCGGGCCTCGTTTGTGGTATCGTTCGGAATGGCAATGGTAACTCCTTTGTTTCCGCAGGAAGCAAGGGCCAGAAGCGTCGTCAGAGCGAATGCGGCAATCAGAAGGATGGAAAGAAGCTTTTTCATATCAGTTTCTCCTATGAAATTATTATTATTGATTCAGTGATTTTGTATTTTCATTCTTGCGGATTCCGGTTCACAGAATCCATTATTGAAAAGGGCATTAACCGCGGTGCAGCCGACGTGTGCCGACCCGCCGCTGTCACATTCGCTCTCTGAGGGAAAGGCTTGCTTTCATTTCATACTCCTTGACATAAAATAAGGGGAAGCTCCGACGGAGCTTCCCCTGCCTGAAACGGCGACAAATCAGGAAAGAGCATCGGAAAAAACTGCGCTGTTGTTGCACATGCGCATTCCGCAGAACATATCAAACATAACGCGGTTTTCCATGATGCTTCTCCTTCCCGAAATTGAATGATGAGGGTATTATACCAGCAAGAATTGCATTTGTCAACAGAAAAATGAATTTTTTTCAAGAAAAAATTTCAAAAATAAAACGCCTGTCAGCTCTGATCGTGAGCTTTCGGCAGTTTTTCCGATCCAACCGTCGGACTCGGTCCGCTCCAATCCTTCGCTGCTGCAAAAGGATGTCCTGTGCGTCGGATAAAGAATTCCCGAAACACCGTTTTTCCAAACTCTAACAAAGGCGAGAGGAAAATGTACAATAGGATTCTCTCGGCAACCGAGCCGTGTGTCGATGCCATTTCTGCCATCCGTTCTGGAGGTCCTGCCGTCACCGCCATACAGCAAGCAGGAACAGGGTTGCTTTTATTATGCTAAGAATCCACTGATATTACAGGATAAGGTAATTTACAAAAGGGAGAAACGAAAATGAAAAATAACAAAAAATCAAGGATTACCGGGTTG
>JAXFQY010000120.1:0-5046 GCA_034178705.1 Eubacteriales bacterium
TATACTTACGAAATCGTTACGATGACCGTACCGACGTTGGTAAAGACCGTTATGTCGCTTGCAAGTGTCCCGCCGAGAGTTAACGAGGTCTTGCCGGTAAGCACAGCGTCGTTAACCGCCTTGCCCTCCGCCGTGGGGAGCATAAGGCTTGTGCTTGAGAAGCTGCCGGTCACGGTGTTGTAGGCATCCAGCGCCGAGAAGGCAAAGGACGCAGTAATGTCGGTGTTGGAATGGTTTGTCACGGTGATGGTGTTGCCGCTTGCCGTCCATGTAGGCTGGGTGCTGGTGGTGTAGGTGTGGGTCTCAGGGTCCCAGACCTTGGTGCCGCTGACGGTGTAGGTGAACTCCATCGCGCCCCAGGTCACATCCACGCTGTACCTTGTGGGAACGGAAACGCCGTCCACATACTTTGCGTTCACGTCGATGTCCTGGGAACCGGAATTGCTTTCGATAGTTGCCGCAAAGGCGTTGGTGCTCATGGTCAGAATCAGCACAAGAGCAAATAAGATGGTAACAATTTTTTTCATTTTGTTTTTTCTCCTTTGGTTTTCTATATTACGCCTTTGGCGGAATATCAGGGCTGTACCGTCACGGTAATCTCTGCCAGAGTATCGACCATGGCTTTCTCGCCGGTGACGGGGTCATAGCTGAGTATGCGGAACACGGCGTCATAGACGCCCTCCTGCAGCTTCTTAGCCGCGCCGTCCAACAGTTCCAGCTCACTGACCTGATTGCCGGGTCGGATGGTGCCGGACTGGACCACCGCTGTATCCTGAATTTCAATGCGCAGAACAATGTTCTGGGTGGACTTGCCGGGGTTTGAATAGCTCAAATAGGCTTTGCCGTCCGATAGGTCGATGGTGACCCGGTTTTCATATTCGATGCTGATGGCGCCGCCGCCATCCGGGGCGTCCAGCTTGCCGCCGTCATCACCTTCGATGGGCCGGGCGTTCTGCTCCGTTTCCCTGGGGGCGTAATCCGGGATCAGCACCTCGCCGCTCTGCCGGAAAAACAACGCCCAGATCGTCACTCCGAGGCAGATCACAATGCCGGTGATCAGCATAAGGATGAGACGGGTTTTGTTTTTTTCTTGATTTTCATACTTGCCGCTCATAATAGCTCTCCTAACTTATTGATTTTGGGGATTTGTAATCGTTATGGTCACGGTGCCGATGGGGGTATTGCGTAAAGCTTGTGAAGGCTTGCCGGATCTATGTCAAAAGTCTCTACAGCAATCCAAATTATTCTAAATTATATTATAGCATATTTCAACCTATTTTTCAAATATTATTTGTTGAATTTTTTTATAATCTTGCGATTTGTGATAAAAATACATGTTATTGTGACGAAACAACAAAAACTGCCGTGTTCACAGCAGATTGGTTGTCTTATGGGTCAAAACCCTCTGTCAACCAGTCATAATAGTGAACACGGCAGGTTCCGAATGTCGATTCATCCCATTTTTGCGCCGTTCGCCTCATGGATTTCCGTTTGCCAGCTTCTCAAAATAGATTGCCAGCGCTTTTTCCGTATCGGTGGTCTTCCGGAAAAACTTGATCTACGAAATATCAAACAGAATACAGCCGCAATGCCCCTTGAAGGTGGGGAAACAAATCACCTCCAGATAGGCGTCTATCTCCGGGCTGTAGTCGATGATCTGCAGGGTTTCTCCAAACAGCGTGGCGCGTTCGTAGCTTCGCAGCCACTTGGCATCCATATTGGGAAACAGGTTGCCAAAGGAGTTCCCGATCAGTTTTTCCAGCGGCATTTTTTCCAATTGCGCCAGGGCGGGATTGCCGTACCGAAATACCCAGTCGATGGCGCGGCACTCGTCGTCGAAAACCATCTCTATGTCAGCAAACGCAAAGGGAATGGTATCAAACAGGCGGTAGTGCGCGTGGTACTGATCCGCTGTGGTGGGAATCACGTCCTCATTGAAGCTGTGGATTATGTCCTGCTGTTTTGCCTGGAGCTTTGCAAGAATCTCTTTTTTATTCCGCACCACATAATCCAGCGACTCTCCGTTGCACAGGTTGATCTTATCCGTGATGCTGTGGATTGCCAATGCCGATACCAGACAGCCCCGTTTCACCTCGATGAAATTGTCGCCAAGAATCTCCCCCAGCTTGGTGAGGGTGATCCTGGTTTGATAGACCTGTTCACACGAGATGTGTATAAAAGCAAAATTTCCCTTCATCTGTACATAAAGAATCTGGCTGATGTTCAGCGCAACTTCCTGCTTGTTGGAAATAATCGTGATGGTTCCCGCTTCCTGCATATCAGGTGCCTCCAATTTTTTTATAGTACTCAATAGCACTGCTTTGTGTGCCTTGCACAACGTTTTAATGGTTTTGTCATTCATTATCGAACAGGTATTAAATAACGGAACACATAGTTTATAGAATTGGTCCATCCGTTAAAAAATGATTTTCCGGGTTAATATTTTGTCAGGGTGATAAATTGAAATAAACAGTTAGTTTTTCAGTGCTCTCATCAAGGAAAACAGGATTATCTACTTTGTCAATACGACATGAGGCGTTTGTCTTGCTTTATTGTTTTCATACAGACACAGAATATATTTCTGTGTAAATTATATCATAAACATAGCAGTTCGTCAATTAGCTGTCATTTTGTGTGCTCAAAACAATTTCCCCCCCAAAAAATCCTATATAGAAAAATCCATCACAGACTTTTGTCCATGATGGATTTTCTCATCCTATTTGGTTTTTTATGATTGCTCCGCTAAGAACATCATGCTTTTGTCCCGATGATGGATTTCTATTTTTTCAAGCATAATGGGTATCATAAACATATGCCTGAAATACAAGGCCGTGCTGTATCCTCCTTCCATGCTGTTTCCTTTGTAACAAACTTAAGCGTATCCGGCAGTCGAATGCACTTCCCGTCAGAGCCGCCTCAACGAAATGTTCTGTCACTTTTATGATGTTCAGTTAGATTTTCTTATAGAGCATCGCTTCGCAGAAAATATCCGCCAAAACGGAATCAAACTGTTTTCCTTTCTGCTGCCGGATTTCCGCAATCGCCGATTCAGATGACATATTTTTCTTGTACGGCCGTTCTTCAATCATAGCATCGTAGCAATCGGCAATGGCAACGATCCGGGCATAAAGCGGTATCTGCTCTCCCTTCAATCCAAACGGATAGCCGCTACCGTCCCACCGTTCATGATGAAACAAGCAGCATTTTGCTATGATACTCAGAAGATCCGAATCGTCTGACAATCCCGCTAAAGACAATGTCGGTTTCACAAAATGTGCGCCAATTACCGTATGCAATTGCGCCAGTTTATATTCAGCGTCGCTGAAACGGGTAGAACTTTCCCACAGCGCATTTGAAATACCGCTCTTTCCAATATCGTGATACCGACCGATCAAATATGCTTTATCGGGCATTGGAAGCTTCAAACAAGAAAAATTTTCCTTGTCTGTAGCTTTGCAAATTTCATCTCGTTCTGTATATTTTCCCACTGCGTCACTGTGTGAAATAAATAACTTGGGAAGTTTCTTTATGTACGGTTCTAATTTGTTGATTTTATGTTGCAAAGATTTATCCTTCTTGTACAGTAAATATCCTTGTAGCAAGAACTGTTCCTGTGTTACGGAGATCAGCCCTTGAACATTTCTGTGTTTTATTATTTATTTTCTGCGTCCTTTTTGGCGGGTAACATAAAGCAACCGTAAACCGCAGGCATCAAAATGATGCGAAGGTCATCCGGGCTATAGTTCTTACCGGAGATTATGCCGACAAGATAGATCACAGATGTGATGATGAGTGCTACGAATGCGACCTTACCCATCCTGAAATTCAGCTTGATTCCTGCGATACCTGCCAGTACATAGAAAAATGCATCTATAGCGGTAATCGCGATTGCGGCAACGATTACAAACGTTTTTACATTTGCTTCGATGTCAACTGTATCCAGTTGAATAAGGTTCAGCGCGCACAAGGCAATATCTATGATTGCATAAGCGATCATACACCATCCGATTACCTTATAGGCTTTTGCCATTTCCGGCTTTTTCATTTTCTACTCCTTATGTAATATTTATTCTATTCGCTTTCTTGCAGCGATAGTTTTAGAAGAACATCAAAGATCAGAAGAACTTTCATGCGAAAAATTCTTGGTTTGTTAAAAAATTTGTGATATAATGGTATCGTTGAAAAGCGATCATTTTTCGTCACGCTTATACTATACATGACAAAGTGCAACAAAAGTGCAACAGTCGCTGAAAATTTGTAAAAAAATCGGAAGGGTGGTGAACCGGATGAATATGAATGAGTTCAACTATATGAGTGCTGCTTTGGAGCTTTTTGCCGCAACCGTGACGGCAGTCATGCTGGTCGGCTGTTTTCTCGAAAGAAAGCACAGAACGAAAACCGGAAAATTTCTCGTAGGGGTGCTCATTGCCCATACCGCTATGCTGCTGGTCGATGCGCCTATATGGCTTCTTCTTGCAGAGCCGGCACCGGAAAATGTGGTTTGGATCAAGATACTGTCATTTTTCACGAATGCATTCCTTTGTGCACTCATATCCCTGTATACCTATTGCCTGACCGCATACATATCAGAGCGAAAAAAGATATCCTACCGATATGCCAATCTCATCACCGCTTTGTGCGGGGTCACGCTGTTGCTTTGGCTGATCAGCACATTCAACGGGATGTATATTTACTACGATGAAACCGGACTCGATCAGACCGGTCCTCTGTATTTATTAAGTCAGGCTTTCAATATTATCCTTCCGGCAATGACGATGGTTCTTGCATTTCGCAACCACGATGTTCTCGGATGGAGGGACACCTGGATTATGGTGCTGTATGGGGCAATTCCCGTGCTGAGCATTCCGCTTCAGTTTAATTGGGCGGTCACTCCGGTCTGCCTTTCCACTACCGTTTCCCTGGTGCTTGTTTATACATTGATCCATGTGGAACAGGCTGAACGTGAGGCAAATATCGAAAAGGAGCTTGCACAAAAAGAGCTTGCCCTATCGGAGAGCAACAACTCTTTGGTGCTCTCGCAGATAC
>JAXFQY010000018.1:0-2062 GCA_034178705.1 Eubacteriales bacterium
AACTTCATAATTCATAGCAGAACCAGCCATTTTCTTTCCTGCCATAAATATAGCCCACCGGGTGGGGCAAAAACGCCCCACCCGGTGGGCGGATTACTGCTTCAAGGCTTGCAGATACAATTCTTTGCGTTCTTCTTTGCCCCTTTGATTGTCAAAGTCCTCAAAGCAGCGACTCTCCTCCACCACATCCGGCATATCATACATTCGATATGTACCATTGCCTTCGGAACGATATATCACAGGATCGTCATATCATGAGCATCACCAAGCGATGATGGTTGGTTATAATGTACCAGATATAGGACTATGATGCGTATTCGCCTCAGTAGACTTGGGCTGTGGTGGATTTATTCCATCAAACGCAATCGCCTTTTTCTACTCACTTGGTCTCACATCAATTGTTACCTACAATGCTGATGCCGGGGTTTCTACATTCTTTTTCATATTGACACAATGCTTTATAATAGGTAGTAGAATTGAAGAATTGCCGGAGGTGAGAATATGAAAAAGAGGTCAGCTCTATCTAAAGTGGAATTTGATGTTTTTACGATATATGCTGATTTCAACCCGTACGGACGATTTACACAGGTTTACCACTATACCAACGCAGTTGCAAATCAAAAGATTTTGGATGGAAAGACTTTGAATTTTCAGTTGACAAAAACAGATGCGTTCCTTGATAAAAATGAAGGAACTTCTATCTTGGAGCCTTACTATCACGCCTGCGGGCATTTGTACGAGACAGGGAAGATAGATTTAGAATTCTTCTTGATAGCAAGAAGCATTACTGCCCAGATGCTGCGAGATCATGATACGGATCTTTGGGCGCTTTGCCTGACACCACATGGCTGTTCTTCTTTTATGAAAGAACGATATGCTCCCAACGATGGCTGGATTCTTTCTTTTACTTCGGATGCTTTGGCTGAGTTGCGGCTTGCTTTCCCTAAAAAATATGGACGGTTTGAGCGAATTCAAATACAGTACTCCTTTAAGAAAATGAAGCGTTTAATGGAAAGCATCTTGAAGAGGATATTTTATGCATACAAAAAAGATTTAGAAACCCAACTTCCTAATGTCAGAGAAGCGGTGACAAAGCTACTTTTACACATTGTATATTATTATGGTCTACGATACAAAGGAAAAGAATACCAAGAAGAAAAAGAAGTACGTCTTCTTTTTCGCTTGGCAAAAAACGTCCGTCCTTTTATATGGACTTCAAAAGTAAAAAACCTTGAGGTTAGGTTCAGCAACAATGGCGGGGAAGAATCCGTACATTTGATTTTGGGTTCGCCTTACTTTTACCAAGCAACGCAGAAAATGAGCATTTATAATGACGAGCGTCTGAATTCTCCCCGTCTAACATCAGAGACAATACAAAAGGTACTCAGTGAAAAGAAATAGTAGTTCTGTAACCATGAATTTGGAAACTTGAAAGCTTGGAATAATTGATTCTTTCAAGAAGTTGCGGTTCTATCATCGGCGTTATGCTAAGGGCAAGGCGGCAGCGGACACAGCCGCTGCCGCCTGAAATATTTTGCCCTCCCGGCACAAATCGTGCATGGGATTGGAGTGCGCCGGACAGAGAACGATCAGACGCACATCCACTGCAAGCACGGGCGCAGGAGCACGACCTTCATTCCGAACGGTTAGTCCTCCTCGATGATTTCGAAATCGGGGTAACACAAGTTGAACGCGCTGAATCCTTGACATCCGGATGATTATGATCGGCGAAGTGCCGTGGCTTCCGTTTCGCGGTTTCAAGGTTGCTTGTGCGGTGTTCTGTTTACATGATTATCATACCGGCAGAAGGCTGGAAAATAAACGGCAGAAGCAGCGGAATAACACCGATTTTTGTGTAATTGGTTCTTGCTTACGAGAATATTGTACTGCCAATCATCTCCCGGATAAACGGTTGAGAAAGCGGAATAATCAATATTGAAAAAACAAATTCACACATTCGCATTATCCGGCTCTTCCTGTTATGATAATCCCACCAAAACACAGGAGGTCAGGATATGGAACGACAATTTTATGACGAGCGGAATGGCTTATGGTATGAGCT
>JAXFQY010000067.1:0-22191 GCA_034178705.1 Eubacteriales bacterium
GTCGACGGTCAGCCCATTGATCTTTCCCCAAAGGAATACGATCTGCTCTTCTATCTCATCCGCAACCGCAACATTGCCCTGACCCGCGAAAAGCTGATCTGCGAGGTATGGGGATACGACTTTTACGGCGGAGACCGCACACTTGACACTCATATCAAGCTGCTGAGGAAAAGCCTCGGAAAATATGCAGAACATATTGTTACCCTGCGCGGAACCGGCTACCGCTTTGATGATCCGGTAAGAAAATGAGCAACATTTCATCTAAAAAAACGAAAAAACGCCTTCCTTTGAAATGGAAAATTTTTTTCTCTTTTGCCGGATTCACTGCCGCCCTGCTGTTGCTGCTTTGGATCTGCCAGATCTGGCTGCTTGACTCCTTTTACTATGCGATAACGCGCCGTAACCTGATCAAATGCGGCTCAACTCTCTCTGAGGAAACTTCCGACAATCTTCAGGTCACTGCAGACAGACTCGCGCTTGAGCATGAGTTGTGCATACTCATTTTCGATGATACAGGCGGGAGATTGGCAGCTTCGGAAACAACCGGAAGCTGTGTCATACACAAACTCGGCAATGCGAATCTGAATGAACTGTACAACCGCGCGCTTGAGGAAGGCGGTGTATCGGTTGCTCCCGTTATGCTGGACGGAAATTTGGATCGCAAGAATGGCTTTTCCTCGACCCAATCCGATGAGGAAAGCACACCGGGCACACAGCAGAAAATCAAACTCGATCTTTCGCGTCTCGTTTATTCTTCCGTTCTCTCCACACCGGAGGGCGGAAAACGTTTCATCCTTCTCGACTGTCCTCTTTCTCCGGTTTCTGCGATCTCCGATACGCTGCGTATTCAGCTCACTGTGATTTCGCTCATCGGCGCTGTTGCCGCTCTCAGTGCAGCGGTGATTCTGGCACGCCGTCTTTCCCGGCCGATCGTAGGACTTTCGGAAAGCGCGGACCGCCTTGCAGGGGGCGAATATGATACGGAATTCCGCGGAGGCGGCTGTCGGGAAATCGACGATCTTTCCGCTACCCTCTCCTTTGCCGCAAAGGAGCTTTCCAAAGTTGACCGGATGCAGCGCGAGCTGATTGCCAACATCAGCCACGATCTCCGCACTCCGCTGACCATGATCTCCGGTTATGTGGAGGTTATGCGTGATATTCCGGGAGAAAACACACCGGAGAATATGCAGGTCATTCTGGATGAAACAAATCGCCTTTCCTCCCTCGTCAACGATCTTGTGAATGTTTCCCGCATCCAAAGCGGACAGAAGCAGTATAAGCCTGAGCGCTTCTCTTTGACAGAGGCTGTCCGCACCACGGTGCAACGATTTACAAAGCTGAACGAATGCAAAGGATATCGCTTCCGTTTTTCGGCCGCCGAAAACACGGTGGTCTTTGCCGATAAAGGCGGAATCCTTCAGGTGCTTTACAATCTGATCGGCAACGCCGTAAACTACTCCGGCAACGATAAAACCGTTACTGTCCTTCAGACAACCGTGAACGGAAGCGTCCGTATCGACATCTGCGACACAGGAGAAGGAATCCCGGAAAGTGAGCTTCCGAACATCTGGAATCGTTATTACCGCGGGGAACAGTCCAATCACCGCCGGGGGGTCGGCGGATCCGGAATCGGTCTCTCGGTTGTCAAAAGCGTTCTGGATGCCCATCACGCGCCCTACGGCGTCATCAGCCAGGAAGGAAAAGGCAGCGACTTCTGGTTTTCCCTTCCTGCCGTTTCGATAGAGGAGACTTCAGAGGAGTCGGATTCTTCTCATCTGAAATAAAAAAGTGCCGCTGCAAGCCCTCTGTTTGCAGCGGCACTTTTTACCGTCCGTAAAATCATTCAGATTCTTTTGCAGGATTTCCCGCTCCCTGCTCAAGTTCCAGAACCAGCCTCCAAAACAGAACAGCCGGTTCGGGAAGTGCCCGGCGATCCGGGCAAACAAGGGCAATCTCCGAAGAAAGAGCCGGTTCCGCCAGAGGAAACATACGAAGCTCCGATTCCGAAGCGGAAGGAAGAGCCGAAGCATGCAGCAAACTGACGCCGAGTCCTCTGCGGGCCAGCTGCAGCGTCATACCTGCGTCATCATTGACACAACAGACATCCGGGGTGATACCGGCGGACTCAAAAGCCGTCTCAATCAGTTTCTGCCAGCGTCGGTAAATAATCAGCGGTACACCGGCAAGATCCTTCAGGGAAAGCGCCTCAGGCGTTCCGGAAAAAAACGCGGCCTTTCCGACAGCGGAAATCTGTTCGCGGTGCAGATAGGAAACGTCAAGCCCGGTAGCGCTGAAGGGGGTCCGGGTGATCGCCATATCAATCTCCCGGGTACGAAGGCGCTCCAAAAGCTGATAGGTATTCGCGCTGAAGACGGAAAGCCGGACTCCGGGAACTTTTCCGTGATAGGCCTCGATCCAGTCCGAAAACAAGGTTCCCTGAACGGAGGATATCACACCGATTCGCAGAACCCCGGCGGTTCCGAGCCGATAATCGGACATTTCCCTTCTCGCATCATCACAGAGAGCAAGAATTCCAGTCGCCCTTCGGTACATATGCTGCCCCGCATCGGTCAGGCAAAGTGTTCTTCCCTCCCGCCGGAAAAGCTTACAGCCAAGCTCTTCTTCCAGGGCATGAAGCTGCATTGTAAGCGGCGGCTGCGTCATATGCAGTTTTTCTGCCGCTGCCGTTACTGTTTTTTCCTCCACTGCGGTCACAAAATAAATCAGCTGCCGAATCTCCATAGCAACTCCGATTCATACATAATATATATAATTATATATAAAAATATATATTTGTCAATATCTGTTTTCTGTGATATGATGAACGGGAACAAATGAAATCCGAATCGGAGGGCTTTTATGCGGCATCTTCTTCCCTATCTGAAAAAATACCGCCTGCAAACAATTCTGGCACCGCTATTCAAAATGCTGGAAGCCTGCTTCGATCTGACCGTTCCTATGATTGTAGCCGATATCATCGATCTCGGAATTACAAACAATAACAGGCAGATCATTGTTTCACGTTTTTTCCTGCTTCTTACCATGGCGCTGCTCGGACTGATTTGCAGCTTCGCCGCCCAGTATTTCGCTGCACGCGCAGCGGTCGGAACAGCTACCGGATTGCGAAGGGATTTGCTCCAAAAGATTCAATCCCTCAGCTTTACCGAACTGGATCTGGTCGGAACCTCCACACTGATTACCCGCATGACAAGCGATGTCAACCAAGTCCAAAACGGGTTGAACATGTTTCTCCGGCTCTTCCTGCGCAGCCCGTTCATTGTTTTTGGCTCGATGATTCTTGCTTTTGCCATCAACGCACAGATTGCCCTGATTTTTGTCGCCGTTATTCTTGTCCTTTTTGCGATCGTTTTCGGAATTCTCCGCCTGACCGCCCCGAAATATGAAGCGGTTCAGCGCGGTCTCGATGCGGTAACCGGAGCAACACGCGAAGATCTGAACGGTGTGCGCGTAATCCGCGCCTTCGGCAGAGAGAAAGAACAAAACGAGCGCTTTGTTGAAACCAATTCCCGTCTTCTCAACGCACAGCTGTACGTCGGGCGGATCGCCGCTTGGATGAATCCGCTTACCTACGCCGTCATCAATACCGGAATCATTCTGATTCTCTGGCTCGGGGCCAATCGAGTGAACGGAGCTCTGCTTTGCTCCGGGGATGTGATCGCGCTGATTAACTACATCAGTCAGATTCTTGTGGAACTTGTGAAGCTGGCCAACCTTGTTGTTTTGCTCGGAAAATCCGCCTCCGGCATGAAACGGATCGGTCAGATTCTTGACACGGAAAGTTCCATGTCCTTTTCCGGCACGGAACAGGGAATCCCCGTCGCCCCGCTGCTGCGTTTCGACCGTGTTTCGCTGCGCTATGCCGATGCCGGTGCCGATTCGCTGACCGATATTTCCTTTACAGCGGAACGCGGAGAAACCATCGGTATCATCGGCGGAACGGGAAGCGGCAAATCCTCCCTTGTTCATTTGATGACCCGTTTTTACGACGCAACGGAGGGCTGTGTCTTTCTGAAGGGAGTACCGATTTCCTCCCTCTCCCGTTCCGCACTTCTTTCCTCCGTCGCAATTGTCGATCAGAAGCCCCGGTTATTTTCCGGTACCATCCGCTCCAATCTTCTGTGGGGTGCGCCTGATGCAACGGACGATGAGCTATGGGCGGCACTGGAAACGGCACAGGCTGCGGATTTTGTCCGTGCAAAACCGGAAGGACTGGAGGAGAGAGTACTCCAGGGCGGATCCAACTTTTCCGGCGGGCAGAAACAGCGTCTGACCATCGCCCGTGCCCTTCTCTGCCATGCGGATATTCTGATTCTTGATGACAGCACCTCTGCGCTTGACTATGCCACAGATGCCGCTCTCCGGCGCGCGCTGAAGCGGCTGCCAGCAGATATGACGATCATCCTTGTCAGCCAGAGGGCAGGCTCGATTTCTCATGCGGATCGCATTCTTGTGCTTGACGACGGCAGACTTGTCGGCTGCGGAAGGCACGAGGAGCTGCTGCAAAGCTGTGTGGTTTACCGTGAAATCTGTGAAAGCCAGTTCGGTTCGGAGGAGAAAAAATGAAGAAGAAAACCGTTCGTCGCGTCCTCGCGCTGATTCGGCCGTATCGCATCACAGTCGCGGGCAGTCTGTTTTTCGCACTTATCAGCGCCGCCGCTCAGCTCCTCATCCCTGTTTTTTCCGGGAATGCAATCGATGCCATGATCGGGGAGGGGCAGGTTACGTTTTCCTTGGTCACGCGCGCAATTCTCCTGATTGCCGTGACGGCGCTGCTCGGTGCCGCGGCCCAAAGGCTGCTTGCTCTCTGCAACAACCGTATTACTTTCTCGGTTTCTCGGGATCTCCGCAACCGGCTCAGCTCGAAGTTTCACAAGCTTCCCCTCTCCTATCTTGACACTCATCCGTCCGGTGACACGGTCAGCAGAATGGTATCGGATGTTGACACCTTTGCAGACGGACTTCTCATGGGCTTCACTCAGCTTTTCACCGGTGTCATCACCATTGCCGCCACGCTTGGAATCATGCTTTTTCTCAATCCTGTCATTGCCCTTGCCGTTGTTGTTCTGACCCCTCTTTCTATCTTTGTCGCCCGTTTTATCGCCACTCGGACCAGTCGCTACTTCCGGGAGCAGGCGGCAGTCCGCGGAGAGGAAACCGCATTGATCAACGAACTGACCGAGGGGCAAAGGGTTGTACGCGCTTTCGGACATGAGAAGGAAAGCCTGGCACAGTTTGACGAGGTGAACAACAGACTGGAAAAAGCATCGCTCAATGCCACCTTTTTCTCCAGCCTGACGAATCCGAGCACCCGTCTTGTCAACAATCTTGTCTATGCAGTGGTTGCGCTGATCAGTGCTCTGTTCGCCGTTGCAGGCAGAATCACCGTTGGACAGCTCAGTGTTTTTCTCAGCTATGCGTCTCAATACGCGAAGCCCTTCAATGAAATCAGTGGGGTGATCACGGAGCTGCAAAACGCTCTCACCTGTGCGGCGCGGGTCTTTGTCCTTTTGGATGAACCGGAGGAGACCCCCGATCCCGCACAGCCGGAAACCCCTCCGGCAGAGGGCAGAGTTACGCTTCGCGATGTTTCCTTCCGCTATATTCCGGAGCGTCCACTGATCGATGACTTGTCACTTGCCGTTTCCCCCGGGCAGCGCATTGCGATCGTAGGTCCCACAGGCTGCGGAAAAACAACGCTGATCAATCTGCTGATGCGCTTCTATGATGTAAACGGCGGCAGCATCGAAGTAGACGGCACCGATGTCCGCCACATGACACGCGCCGATCTTCGTTCGCGCTATGGCATGGTTCTCCAGGATACCTGGCTTTCTTCCGGTACAGTCCGGGAGAACATTGCTTTCGGGAAACCGGAAGCTTCAGACGAGGAGATCGTTGCGGCAGCAAAGGCCGCACATGCCGACTCCTTTATCCGCAGACTGCCCCAAGGCTATGAAACGGTCATTCGCGAAAACGGTGCCAATCTTTCCGCCGGTCAGCGCCAGCTGCTCTGTATTGCGCGGGCCATGCTTGCCTTACCCCATATGCTGATTCTCGACGAGGCAACCTCTTCCATTGATACCCGCACCGAGGCGAAGATCCAATCTGCCTTTGCCGAAATGATGAAAGGACGCACCTCCTTTATTGTTGCCCATCGACTGTCTACCATCCGGGAGGCAGATGTCATTCTTGTCATGAAGGACGGGCATGTCATCGAGCAGGGAAACCACGAATTTCTGCTGAAGAAGAACGGCTTCTATGCCGATCTTTACAACAGTCAGTTCAGCGCCTCCTGAGTCTTTCTACGAAAAATCAGAAAATGGCTTGGATCCATCAACGATCCGTACCGGAATTCCCATCTTCCGCGAAAGGAAACACACATGAATAACATCGTTCTGATCGGCATGCCTGCATCCGGAAAAAGCACCGTCGGGGTCCTGCTTGCCAAGGCGCTTCTTTATGACTTTCTGGACACCGACCTCATTCTGCAGCTTCGCTGCGGCATGAGCCTCTGCCGGTATATTGAAAAACACGGAACCGACGCCTTTATTCATTTTGAGGAGGAGACAATTTCCGCTCTTCAAGTCGCCCCTTCCTCTGCCGGCACGGTAATTGCAACCGGCGGCAGTGTTGTTTACGGAGAACGCGCAATGCAGCACCTTGCGAAATGCGCAAAAATCGTCTATCTGCGCGCGCCGATCGAAGAGCTCCGTGCGAGAATCGGAAATATCCGAAGCCGCGGCGTTGTCCTGACACACGGCTCAACTCTTGACGATCTGTTCTCCGAACGGCAGCCGCTTTATGAACGCTATGCACAGATCACAGTCGATACGGCAAAAAAATCTCCTGAGCAAATCGTATCTGAGCTTCTCGCCGATATCCGATAAAAATTCAAAAATCCCGGAAACGCGGGTGTTACCGCATTCTCCGGGATTTTTACATCCGCTTCAAACGGAAGTCAGATTTCAATGGCTTTTGCCGATTCATTTTCGGGGATCGGGCAGACATAACCGCCGGCTGCCCGTTCGGAAAACTCCCTCCGTATCGGGGCGAGAAGCTCCGGATTCTCAAAAAGCTCCACTGCTGTGGCAGCCAACACACAGCCGGCAGCGAGCAGACCCTTATGCCCGATCGATGTTTTTCCGCAGGACACATTCTGCCAACTGTGACCGGGCGCTCCGGACGGAAAGCATACGGTATTCAGCTGCACTGCCGGTGTCTGCCAGGAAACATCACCGACATCGGTGGATCCGGGAGAAAACGCATCGCCGGAATAAAGCGGAGAAACGAAATCATTCAGCGGCTTCTTCCCGCCGTCCGACAGGGTTTCAATCTGTTGCTTCATCGCCTCATCAAAGCGCGCGGCAAGCGTCGGCAGCCCGTGCACCGTATAGGTCGAACGCAAGGTCTCGGCATATGCCCTCTCCTCATCGGTATAGGAAGGAACTCCGATCTCACAAAGGTTACGGTAGAGCAGCGCCTCCAGGGCGTGATTCGGAAGCGTTCCGGAGCAACCGTCAATGAAGACCCGCTCATAGCTTGTTTCGGTCATCATTGCCGCACCGTCCGCAATCCGGTCGACCCGCGCCTGCAAAGCAAGGGCGTCTTTTACCAGTTTGGAGCGTACCATATAAAGCACCGATGCCGTCGGTTGGACAACATTCGGAGACAGGCCGCCGCCGTCTACAATCGCATAGTGAATCCGCGCATCGTCCTTTGTATGCTCCCGCAGATACTGTACACCCGTATTCATCAGCTCCACGGCGTCCAGCGCGCTTCTCCCATCCTCCGGATCTCCCGCTGCATGCGCAGCGACACCTTTGAAGCGATACAGAACCTGGATACAGGAATTGCAGGTGCCTGTTGTAACCTGATTGCAGTCGTCGGGATGCCAGGTCAGCGCACAGTCAAGCCCATACCACAGCTTCTCTTTCGCCATAAAAGCTTTTCCGGCGCCTCCCTCCTCTCCGGGGGTGCCGTAGAAAATAACAGTCCCGCTTTTTCCGGTTTCCTCCAAAAAGCGTTTTACACCGTAAGCGGCGGCCAGTGAGCCCGCACCGAGCATGTTATGTCCGCAGCCGTGCCCCGAGCCGTTTTTGACAAGTTCCTTGCGCTCCACCGCTCCGCCTTCCTGCGAAAGGCCGGACAGCGCGTCGAATTCACCGAGGATTCCGATAACAGGACGCCCCGTGCCGTAGCTTCCCGAAAAAGCGGTGGGGATGCCGCAAAGATTTTTTTCGACACGGAAGCCGAGTTTTTTCAAAACGGAGCAGTATTCCTCAGCGGAGCGGAATTCCTTCAGGGAAAGCTCAGCCAGTTCCCAGATTTTATCCGACAGGTCACAGAAAACCTGCCCCTTCTCTTTGATCGCGTCAAGGGCGATCTTTTTTTCTTCTGTCATCACTCTTACTTAAAGCACCTTGCTGAGGAAATCACGCAGACGCGGGTTCTGGGGATTGGAGAAAAACTCGGCAGGGGCATTTTCCTCCCGGATATTCCCTTCATCGACAAACAAAACCCGATCGGAGACCTCCCGTGCAAATCCCATCTCATGCGTTACGATTACCATAGTCATTCCCGAATTTGCCAGATCCTTGATCAAATCAAGCACCTCACCGATCATTTCCGGATCCAAAGCAGATGTCGGCTCATCGAACAGCATAACATCCGGATTCATCGCAAGCGCACGGATAATCGCAATTCTCTGCTTCTGCCCGCCGGAAAGCGTCGAGGGATAAACATCAGCCTTTGCCTCCAGCCCGATTCTCTTCAAAAGCGCCGTCGCCGTCTCTTCGGCTTTCTTTTTGATTTCGGCCGGTGTTTCCGTGATCGAAATTTTCTTGCCTTTCGGAGCAAAGAGATTATGCAGTTTTTTCTTCCGGTAAGCGGCAATGCCGATTTTCACCGGGGCCAGCATAATATTCTCCTTCACCGTCTTGTTGTTGAACAAATTGAACTGTTGGAAAACCATCCCCATTTTCTGACGCGCAATGTTGATATCCAGGTGGTTCTCCCCGTAGATTTTTTTCATCAGGCGGCGATACTCTTTTCCCTCTGCGGAAAAACGCTCGTGCAGGAGATCCTCTTCCTTGATTTTTTTGACAGCCTCCTCATCCTGCATACCGGAAGCAATCAGTTTTTTGTAAGTATCGGATGCACGGATTACCTCATAATGCAGATAGGGGTCGACCGGTGTCAGAAGCTTTCCCTCCATCCAAACCTCACCGAAGGTCGGCTGCTCCAGAAGATTCATGCAGCGCAGAAGCGTGCTTTTTCCGGAGCCGGAAGCGCCGATAATCGAGACGACCTCCCCCTTTTCAATATGAGCGGTCACACCTTTCAGCACCTTCAGCGATCCGAAATTTTTATAAATATTGCAGATGTCAAGCATGGGCCTTCATCCTCCTCTCAAAGAGCTTCATGAGTTTCGACAGGACAAAGTTGAGGATAAAATAAATAATACCGACAACCATCAAAGTCGGAATCGTGATATGCGTTGCGCCCTTGACAATGAGATAGGAGGTCATCAGCTCTCCGACAAAGAAGGTGGAAGCGAGGGAAGTCTCCTTGATAACGGTAATAAATTCATTTCCCAAAGCAGGCAGAATGTTCTTGATTGCCTGAGGAAGAACGATGCTCATCATCGTTACCGAGGCATTCAATCCAAGGCAGCGCGCCGCTTCCGTCTGTCCGCGGTCAACCGCCTCAATCCCCGAGCGGATAATCTCCGAAACGTACGCCGCGCTGTTCAGGGAAAGCGCGACTGCGACACAGAACAGCTCGGAATTCGGGATTTTCCCGAGCGCGGGGATGATTGTCGGAAGGAGAAAGTAGCCGATATACAGCTGAAGCAAGGCGGGCGTACCGCGCAGCACCTCAACAATAGCAGTGATCATCCAGCCAAGGGGTTTGAAGCGGGAAAGCTTCATAATAGCAAAAAGTGAGCCGATCACGGTACCGAAAAGAACGGCAATAGCGGCAAGCAAAAGAGTATTGGAAACACCTTCGAAAAGGAAAAGGCGCCAGTATTTTGTGAACACCTTGCCCATGTTTTGTAGAAGTTCAATGAAATACAATGGTTTTCTCCTGTCTTATAACGGATGGTAGCCTTTTACGGATATAAGCCGCCGCAGATTCTTTGCGGCGGCTTACACTTCCTGTGTTTTTACTCAGTGATCTTATTGCCGTCTGCGTCGTAGCCAAGCTCATCGATGGTCTTGATTTCGGAAAGAATCTGGCAGGCCTCGTACCACTGATCATAGATTCCGGCGTTCAGAGCTTTTGCCAGCGCCGCGTTGACCTTCTCGCAGAGTTCGGTATCCTTTTTGTTCATAAGGATAACATTGTTCTTATACTTATCCTCAATCTCAAACTGGAAACCGGAAGCACCGATCGCATCAGGATTTTTCGCAATAAAAGCATCCCCGTTTCCGACAGCAACAGCAAGGGCATCGATTTTTCCGGTCTTGAGCGCCTCGACAGCATCATCAAGATTCTGATAGAGCTGCATATTATCGGCTCCGAAATTCTCCTTCACAAGAAGCTCCTGAAGCGAGCCGCCCTGTGCACCGATCTTCATGCCGGCAAAGCTCTCTTTGGTGGTCAGCTTTCCTTCATTTGCCTTCGTCGTAATGATAATCTGCTCGGTCTCATTATCGCCCGCAACATACCAGTCGGAAATCAGGAAGTTCTCCGCACGGTCAGCGGTCCAGGAGAATCCGGAAATTGCGAGGTCGACCGACTCAACCTCAAGAGCAGCCGTGCAGGCGTCAAAGGCCATCGGTTTGATCACCAGTTTCATGTTAAGCTCTTTTGCAAGATAGTTTGCAAGAATAATGTCGAAGCCAACATACTTGTCGTCACCGGTCTTGGAAGCATCGACAAATTCCATCGGAGCAAAGTCGGGAGAAGTAGCAATAACGAGTTCGGGAAGTCCGGCATTATCGAACTTATAGGGTTCAATGCACTTGTTGTATGCTGCATACAGATCATCGCCGGAATTCTCCTGTCCGCAGGAAGCAAAGAGCGCCGCACCCGAAAGCAGCATCAGGCAGGCAAGAATAACAGAGAGTAGCTTTTTCATGATAATCCTCTTTCATACCGGAACAACCGGCGTTTTTTCTTTTGATGGCATCATTATACTCTTTGCCGTTGCGTTTGTCAACAGTTATTTGAATATTTATTCATTATCGTCGGTTTTTATTTATTTGACAATATACGGGCGATTTTTTTGTGCATCCTGTATATTTTTTCTGACACGGTCTGCCTATATCTCTTATTTTCTCTTCTCTTCTTCCCAAACAGCGATCTCCGTTCCTGCGTTTTCCTTTGCATGATTCTCCTGCGCATGCATGCTTTAATGCATATTTATTCGCGCGTGCAGATTGCCCTCAAATAGCATATCGGAACGTGCCGCGGCATATCGTGTAACAAAGAAAAAGTAAAAAGGAAAGGATATCAAAGACATGAATCAGAACCACGGAAACCGCTATTTGCCCGAAGGGTCTCTGCTGACAACACCGGAGAACCGTCTTGCGCTCTCCGGTGTCGATGCCATTCGGTCTGCTATGGCAGAGGGAAGAATTCTGGAAGCTCCGGCAATCCGCGCTACAGCGGATTTTGATCTTCAGGTTGACCTTGGACCGCATGCACAGGGCGTGATTCCGCGGGAGGAAAGCGTTTTTCTCTATCCCGGTGAACACTTCAAGGAGATCGCCGTAATCGGCAAAGTCGGGAAAGCGGTCTGTTTTCGCATAATCGGTGAGGAAAAGGGAGAAAACGGAATTCCGCGTTTTCTGCTTTCCCGCCGCGCTGCCCAGCTTGAAGCCAAGCTTGAATATCTTGACTGCCTGGAACCGGGAGATATCATCGACTGCCGCGTCACCCATTCCGAGCGGTACGGAGCCTTCTGCGACGTAGCATGCGGAAACTTTGCGCTGCTTCCAATCGACTGCATCTCCGTTTCCCGTCTTCCCCATCCTTCGGAGCGCTTTCATCCCGGAGATGTACTGCGTGTCGCTGTAAAAAACAGAGACAGCACCGGAAGACTGTTTATTACACGAAGAGAGTTGTGCGGCACCTGGGCAGAGAATGCAGCCCTTTTCTCTCCCGGACAAACGGTTACCGGTATTGTCCGCAGCATCGAAGATTATGGCGTGTTCATTGAGCTTACCCCCAATCTTGCAGGGCTTGCGGAGCCCTGCGAGGATCTGACAGTCGGACAAACGGCGTCAGTCTACATTAAAAGCATGATTCCGGAAAAAGCGAAGGTCAAGCTTGTGATTGTCGATAAACATCCCGGGCTGAGCTGCACCTGTCCTGTTCCTCCCTTTCCGATAGAACAGCTAACCCATATTGAGGAATGGCATTACAGCCCCGCCGGATGCCGGAAACAGGTTGATACCATTTTCTCTGCTTTCCGATGATTTTTTCTTTACATTTACCGGAAAACAGTGTATACTGATTATAAAAGGAGGGATGTTAAATGCCAAACAGCATCTGTTTCGGTCGTCAGTACGGCAGCGGCGGCAGAGAAATTGCCGCACTGGTTGCCAAAGAACTGGACTACCATTATTATGATAAGGAATTGATCACACTTTCCGCTGACCACAGCAATATCAGCCGGGAAACGGCAGAAACATTAGATGAAAAACCGACATCCAGCCTGCTTTACTCGATCGCCACGAACCAATCCGCCTTTACCGGAAACGGTGCAATCGGTTATCACATTCCGGCGAATGATCGGCTCTACATTGCGCAGTCTGAAGTCATCACCGGAATTGCCCAAACCGAAAACGCGGTCTTCGTCGGGCGCTGCTCCGACTATTTTCTCCGCGACAAGGATCATGTGCTGAGTGTGTTCATTTACGGAGATAATGAGCACCGCATTTCCCGCGTTATGCAGCGCAACGGATGCGATGAAAGAAAAGCCGCCGAGCTGATGAAGAAAACCGACAGACGGCGCGCCTCTTATTACAATTTTTACACCGGTCGTAAATGGGGAGACATGCAGAATTACGATCTCTGCGTGAATTCCTCCATGCTCGGTATTGAAGAAAGTGCGCGCTTGATTGCCAACGTAGCACGCTCATACTTTGCTATGTAAATCCCTTTTGGTCCGAAATCCCACCGATATCCGGCGGGATTTCGGATTTTTTATCTTTCTCTTGACAACGCAGACAAAGTCGCCTATAATACAATTGTACTATTACAAACAGAACAGTTGATACACAAAGCAGGATTCAAAAGGAGACATGCATGAGCAAAATCACAATCGATGTGAAATCCCGCAAGCCGATTTTCGAGCAGCTGCGCGATAATATCCGGACGCTCGCGCTGTCAGGTGTACTGTCACCGGATGAACAGCTGCCGAGCATACGGTCCCTCGCCTGTGAGCTGGCAATTAACCCGAATACAATTCAAAAGGCTTACGCGGTGCTTGAACGGGATGGTATCATTTACTCCCTGCCGGCACGCGGTAGCTTCGTTTCCGCTGATCTCGGCGACATAAGGACCGCAGAGCGGGAAGCACTGCTCTCGGTGATTGCCGCAAAACTGCACAGCGCTGCTACCATGGGAGTGAAGCGTTCCGAAATCGAGCAAATCCTTGACAAAGAATGGAGGGAAAACTCTTGATTGAAGTAAAAAACATAACAAAGAGCTTCGACGGTCTGACGGCTTTGAAAGATGTTTCCGTCACAATCGGCAGCGGGTCCATTTTCGGTCTGGTCGGCTCCAACGGATCCGGAAAATCCACACTTCTCCGACTGATAGCGAACATTTTTACCCCCGACCGTGGCAACATCCTTTTGGACAGCGTCGATGTCCGTGACAACCCTAAAGCCAAAGCCCGTCTTTTCTATCTTTCGGATGATCCTTTCTTTTTTTCGCATTCCAATGTCCGTGAAAACGCCGCTTACCTCTCCGCTGTCTATCCTCGTTTTGACCGCAAACGAACCGAGGAACTGTGCGGTGTCTTCGGTCTCTCCTCCACCCGGAAGATCACAACCTTTTCGAAAGGAATGCAGAAACAGGCAGCCGTCATCCTTGCTCTTTCCGCACATCCGGACGTTCTCCTCTGCGACGAAACCTTTGACGGACTCGATCCCGTCATGCGGCAGCTTGTCAAGAAGCTGGTCGCCGCCGAGGTTGTTGAGCGTGGGATGACCGCTGTTATAGCCTCCCATAATCTGCGGGAGCTTGAGGATATCTGCGACCATCTGGCGCTTCTCCATCAGACCGGTTTGCTTTTTGAAAGCGAAATCGATACACTGAAGGAAAATGTTCATACGGTTCAGGCTGCGTTCAGTGAGCTTCCCGAACAGCTTTCCTGCGAAGGACTGAAGTTCATCAATGTACAGACACGCGGCAGTCTGCTCAGCGCCGTAGTGCGCGGAGAGGAAGCTGCCGTTCGCCGTTATCTTGACTCGCTTCATCCGATCTACTGTGAACTCATCCCCCTCACCCTTGAAGAAATCTTTTTGACGGAAATGGAGGAACGCGGATATGACGCAAAACACCTTATCGGTTAACAGAAAACACGGTTCTGCTTGCCACAACACCTTTCTGTGGCGGGAGTTGCTATCCGGGCGGATTCCGCTTCTTCTCTGGACGGTTATTCTCTTTATGGTTCTTCCCGTCTTCTCCCTGCAGCTCTCTTCCAATCTCAACACCGACTTTGTTCCTTCCGACAGCCGCATTCTCCAATCAATTGCAAGTACGCTCAGCTGCGCGATGTTTTTCATGATCGGTGCAGGTGTAGTCTCCGGAATCCTCGTGTTCAGTATTTTTCATAACAAGCGCAGCGCTTATTTCTACCTATCCCTTCCGCTCCGGCGTAACCATCTCTTTCTCACGCGGCTCCTCTCCTGTTCACTGCCGCCGGTTGCCGCTTATCTGCTGAATCTGCTCGTCTCTCTCATTATTTTTTCCGCGAATCCTTTGATTCCCTTTGCAGGGATACTCCCGGTCTTTCTGAAACTTTGCGGACAAACCCTGCTGCTTTTTGTCTGGAGCTTCTCGGGTACGGTACTTGCCGCTTCCTTCACTTCACGCGGCTTTGCTGCCGCTATGCTCTCCGCGTGGGTTTTCGGGGCAATTCCCGCATACTATCTCTCTATGCGATCGGTGTTTATGATTTCCGCACCGGATGCTTTTTTCCGTGTTTTCAACAACACCCTGATCTATGGATATCTTTCCCCACTCGGCAGGGCTGTTCTTCTTTCTCTCGAAACCGGAGGCAGTCTTTCCTATTCTCTTTACGGAAGCGGAGGAGAGGCAGCCAGTTTCTACCCCTCCCTTGCTCCTTGGGAAATTCCGGTCATCCTGCTGGTTTCGCTTGTCATGCTTTTCACTGCCATGCTGGTAACACGCCGCCGACCGGCAGAAAACGCAGGAGAAAGTGCTGCTTTTCCCCGTTTCGGTGAGTTTCTGAAGTTTACCGCACTGATACCGGGCGGGATCCTTTTCGGATTGTTTTTCTATCTGCTTTTCGATCGACTGACCGCTCTTTTCCTCGGCACCATCTGGGGCATCTTCGTTGTTTTTCTGATTCTCAATCTTTTGATCTATCGTTCCGGGAAAAAACTTTTTGTCAATGTAAAGTTTGCAATTCTCGTCACCGCTCTCACTCTTGTCCTTCTTTTTGCTCTTCTGGCGCTCGGATACTCTGCCGAGAACCGGATTTTTGACAAGCAAAGCACAGCGCAGATCTATCTTTCCGTCGGAAAGATAGAAAATCTCCGGGTTGACCCGAAAGAAAGCGGAGAGCTTCTCGGGATTCTGAATCGGCTGGATACGACGGCAGAAACAACAGAAAATAAGGGTACACAAGAGGAAAGAAGCATCAGCGCCCGAATCACCCTTGTCCCGAAGTTCGGTATCAGCCTTCAAAAACGCTATGTTTTTGTCGGTGAGGAAGATATCGGGATTCTCAATCAGGCAATCTCCGGAGCGGAAAACGGAGAAGGTCTGCTCGGAAGAATTCTCCCGAAAAGCGAGGCTGCGCTTCGGAGATATAATCTGCAGCTTCTCGGCTACGACGGAAACCTGGAGGAAATTCCGGACTCCGATATCCAATATGCACAGATAGCGGAAATTGCAAAAAGACGCACAGAAGAATTCAAAGCGGGAGAATCCGGCGGCTTTGCGGTCGGAACGCTTGCATACAGTGTTTCTTCGAAGAACAGCTTCTCTCTGTTCGATTCCTCCTCCGCCAATTATTACATCGAGCTGCCTCTCTATCCCGAAGATCTGGCTCTCTTTGGAAAAGAATTTGATTTTGACACATTCTGTGAACGATTGTACAGTGTCGAGGTTCGCCCATGTGATAAGTACGACAACGCAGAAAGCATAACCACAAAGGATCGCCAGCAGATCAGGAAACTTTTGGAGGCCTCGACCGGAGTATGTACAGACTCTTTATTGAATCCCGGAACAACCTGTGAGTTGTGGTTTTTTGTCGGAACAGCAAACGCCTCCGGAGCGGAAGACATTTATCCGCTTTTATTTACCACGCTCCGCCCCGGGGAAAAACTGTTTGACTGAAAAAACGCTGTCCGGCTTCTTGCCGGACAGCGTTTTAAGCATTCTCAGCTTTCTGTCTCCAGAAGAAACAAAAGCTCGGAAAACTGCTTTGGTGAGAGGCGTTCTCCCCGGATGTCTGCCGACACACCGAGAGCGGCAAGTGAATGTTCAACCTTCTCCTTCGTGTATTCCGGCAACGCCGCGGTCAGGGCGTTGGCAAGCTTTTTGCGGCGCTGTGCAAAAGCGGCGCGAACAAGCGCGCGGTATTTTTCCTGCGAAACCGGCACGAAGGAAGGCTCTGTGAAGCGTTCGATCCGAATCACGGCACTGTCAACCTTTGGGGCAGGATAAAAACTGCTCGCCGGAACCGAAAGAATGCGGCGAACCGTTCCGTACGCCTGCACGGCAACCGAAACGGCTCCGTAATCGGCGCTTCCGGGCGCTGCCGCCAAACGAGCGGCAACCTCGCTCTGCACCATGACCGTGATTGCATCAAACGGAAATCCGCTTTCCATCAGATGCAACAAAATCGGAGTCGTAATATAATAAGGAAGGTTGGCACAGACCTCAACCCGTCCGGCTCCGTGAAGCAACTCCGGAAGCTCCACCTTCAGTATGTCTTCGTTTATGACAGAAAAATTATCGAATCCGGACAGTGTCTCGCTGAGAACAGGAATCAGTCCCCGATCAATCTCCACGGCAACAACCCGTGGAACACGGAGACAAAGCTCTGCCGTCAAACATCCGATTCCGGGACCGATCTCCAAAACCGTGTCCGCATTCCCGACAGTCTCGGCGATTCGACGCGGCACCGTCGGATCAATCAAAAAATTCTGTCCGAGAGACTTCTGCATCCGCAGCCCATGCTTCTCCAGAATTTCCTTAATTGTTGCAATTCGGCAAAGCTCCATGTTTCCCTCACTTTTTCAGATTTGGACTTGACAAATCCTGCGGCATCGTGTATAATAGCACCGTTCGGAATTTCGCTGGTATGGCTCAGTTGGTAGAGCAGTTGATTCGTAATCAACAGGTCGCCGGTTCAAGTCCGGCTACCAGCTCCACAAAAGTCTGGCGCACTGCGTCAGACTTTTTCATTTTCTTCTCGCAAACTCTGCAGAAGAAGATGAAAAGTACAAAAAGAAACGACAATCTTCGATCGAAAATTGTCGTTTCTTCCTGGTGGAGACGGAGAGATTCTTTGGGCGGTAAAAATTAACGATTTTACGACAATTTTTGTGCTATTTTATTATGTTTTGCAGGCATCTTGTTTTAATTTATTGATTAAAATGCATATAGAATTATTAAAAATTTTTTAAATGTGCCTGATTTGTGCCTATTTTGACCTGTCTGTTTTATCTATGAAATCAGATACGTTTTTTATAACGGAATTGATCTGGCTCAGATCGTCCGGGAACATATGCGCATAGGTATCAAGCGTCTCTTTGACGCTTTTGTGGCCCAGGCGGCGCGACACCGCTACGATGGAAATTCCAGAGCTGATCAGGAGAGATGCGTGACTGTGGCGCAGATCGTGTATCCGTATCGGCTTGACACCGGCAATTTTCGTATATTGCCGGAATTTATTTATCGTTGATTGCGGAGGGAGAGGGCGATCTCCGCCGAATACAAACGGCTTGCTTTTATCCTCTACGGCGGCAAGCTTATCGCATAAGCTCTGCGGTATCGTTATCTCCCGATAGGAGGATTCCGTTTTCGGGGTCGTTATCGTCCATATATTTCCCTTTGTTTTATTTGTCAAGTTTTTTCTGATGGTGATGCTCTTCCCTTCCAGGTCGATATCCTCCCATCCCAGCGCGGACACCTCGCCTTTGCGGCATCCGGTAAGATAGATCGTCAGGAAAAACAGGTGATAGGTTGGATCGTCAACGACCGAAATAAAACGGGAAAACTCGTCAGGGGTCCAGAAGTTCATTTCTTTTTTTGGCTCTGTTGAGCGGAAGTTTTCCACCCGGTCGCAGGGATTGGGAATCCCGTAATAACGATATCCGTATTTGAAAATTGAGCGGATATAGGTCATGAGCTTCTGTTTGTATTCGTAGGAGTATCCCGACACGGTTTGCTGCCATTCCATGATAACGGCGGGCGTGATTTCCGCTATCTTGTAATCCTGAAAGAAAGGGAGAATCCTGCTGTTGATCTTCATCTGCATATCGAAGAAGGAGCTCTCCTTGACGCGATGCTCCTGCTGCTTATAATAACCCTGCAGGAGCTCGGTAAACAGGAGAAGCCCTCCGGTTGCGGCGACGGCTTCTTCCCTGTCCTTTTTATCCTGGATATACTGAATATATGCCGCCTGTGCTTCCTTCTTCGTGCGGAAGCCGGAAAGGCGTTTATGTTTTTCGACCGCGCCGTCCATCTCCCGGAAGCGAACGGACCACAGCTTGGAATCTTGGCTTTGTTGATAAGACGGCATAGATTCTCCTTTTTAATCCTTCGCGTGGCGAAAGCCACAACAAAAAAAGCCTTGACGAAATGCGCATTAAGTGTGTATAATAATAGTGCGAGGTAAACGACGGATGAAACAAAAAGATTTGATCAGGCTGCTTGCCAAAGCAATTATCCGGCGGAGAAATCTGAAATAAAGGCTCATGCAGGAGGAAAAAATGAAACAAGCTTATCCGATCATCATTACTCCGGACAAAACAGATTATGTTGTGTATATCCCGGATTTTGAAATCAACACAGAGGGAAAGACGATTCCGGACGCCATTGAAATGGCGCGTGACGCCATCGGAATGTGCGGATGTTATAAGGAAGATGAAAAACAGGAAATTCCGATGCCGTCCAAGCTTGAGTCGGTTTCCAAAGACGCAAACGATATTGTGACGCTGGTTGACGTTGATTTTGATGCATACCGGAGAAAACACGAAAATCGCACAGTGCGAAAAAACGTATCTATTCCATCTTGGCTGAACGAGGAAGCCGAGCGGAAAAACATTAACTTTTCTGCTGTGCTTCAGGCGGCTCTGAAGGAGGAGCTTCATCTGCAACGTTGATCGTTTGATCAATTCACGTACCGGAGAGATACGGCAAAAGCAATAAACGAATAAAGAAAACGGAGAGGGGAAGGCTAAACGCGAAAACAGTATTGACATACGCACAAAAACGGCGTATAATACGAATAGAGACAGCCGGAGGTGACGCAATGCCATTGACCGCAAAAGAAGTGATCCGGATCCTGCGCAAGGATGGATGGGAGGAAGTTCCCAACCGCACAAAGGGATCACACATACAGTTGAAGCATCCGAAAAAGCCGGGTAAGGTGACCGTACCACTACATTCCGGAGATCTTCCCGCTGGGACGCTGAACAGTATTATGAAGCAGGCGGGCTTGAAATAAGCTCCGCAGAAAGGAGAATCCCATGAATAAACTTTCCTATCTTGCTGTATTTGAACCGTGCGGCGCTGGGTACAGCGTTTATTTCCCTGATCTGCCGGGGTGCGTCAGCTACGGTGAAACCTTTGATGATGCACAGAGGGAGGCGGCAGATGCGCTCGGACTGCATCTATACGGCATGGAGAAGGACGGAGACCCGATTCCGAAGCCGTCCCGGAACCCGGAGATCGCGCCGGAAACCGCGCCGGGATATCTTGTGTCTCCCGTTACGGTGTTCCCGGAGCTTGTCCGGAACGAACTTGACAACCGTCGCGCAAAAACTAACGTAACATTGCCGATCTGGCTGAAGGATGTTGCCGAGCAGGAGGGAGTGAACTATTCCCGTCTTCTTGAGACAGCCCTGCTCGACTATCTCCATATTCCACCGAGGGGCGCTCAAACGTCAAAATGAAACCGGCTTATCCAGTATCCCGGAGAGGGATCAAAAATCGAATAAGAAGGACGCAGGGTAACGCGATCGCGTTGCCCTGTGTTTTTTATAACCTTGAATCTTTCAAACCACAAGTCCCTGAAAGGCAACCGCTTTTCCGAGAATGCGGATTTGATCCAGTTCAGAACCTGAAAAACGCATGGTTTTATATTTTGGGTTTTCGGCGAAAAGAAGCAATTCGTTTTCTTCCCTGTTGTATTGGACGCGCTTCAACGTTGCCTCGTCTCCGATTAAAACCGCCGCAATATCTCCGTTGTCAACAAGCTCCTGTTTTTTAATGAAAACAATATCTCCGTCATAGATTCTTGCCCCGATCATAGAATCTCCGGTTGCCCGGAGGCAGAAATCCGCGTCGATATCGTTTCCGGATTCCACCATTGCTTCAAATTCTTCAGAGGCGTATATCGGTTCCCCGCAGGCTATGTTACCAAGCAAGGGGAATTTCTTGGTTTGAATGCGAAAAAGGTTGTCAAAAAGCTTCAGCTTGTCAACGTCATTTTTCTGTTCTGACTCGTTCCATCCCATAATATAGGAAGGAGTGGTTTCCAAAGCATCAGCAATTGCTTTGATCTTGGATTGAGTGAGATTACGTTGATTAAGTTCAATTTTGTTGATTGATGATCTGGATTTATAACCAAGTCGCTGACTAAGTTCATCCTGAGACAAACCCAGTTCTTCTCGGCGACTACGGATTCTGCTTCCTATTGTGGCCATTATATACGACCCCCTTTCTGCTACTAATTATAAATTTAAGTTGATAACTTGTCAACATATTTTTAGAATTTCATAAAAAAGTGTTGACAAGTTGCCAACGTTGTGTTATTATGTTCTCGTAGGCGGAAAGTCTACACAGAGTAGAAAAGGAGTGAATGCAATATGACTAATATTGAGTTATTGCGCGAAAAGATCGAACAGTCAGGATACAAACTTCAATTTATCGCCAAAAAGATTGGAATTACTTATCAATGCCTATTAAATAAGATTAACAATAAAAGCGAGTTTCGAGCATATGAAATTCAAGCTTTGTATGATCTGCTCGGATTAACAGAAGAAGAAAGAGTCGCTATTTTTTTTGCGAAATAAGTAGACGCGGCGTCTACAAGCAAGGAGATAACAAGATGGAAAATGGAGTAAGAAACGCAAAACTCACCGAGGGACACGTTTATCCAAACAGAGGAGTCGGATCCTTCCGCTGTCTGAGCGTGACCGGCACACCGGATCCGATCCTCAAAAATGTTTCGAGCGGATGGACCTTCACGGCTCACACCATCACAATGTACCAAGACGGCACGATCGAGTGGGACTACTCCACCGGCGGACACTGGGGCTAAGTGAGAACCCATGAAATACACACTTGAAGGACAGATCATCGATTGACATCCGGGTTATCGGTTCTTCCGAGCAAGTAATCCACAGAACAGTTGAGATAGTCAGCAATTTTTGCAATGGCTTCCAATCTGGGATAATACCCACCTGCTTGCATTGAAGAAAGGGTGTTTACACTTAATCCGCAGTCAGAAAGCATTTTTCCAACAGCAATTTTTTGGGCTTTGGCGGTCTTCTTTATGTTGGAAGCCAATTCTTGCGAATTTATCATATCATACCTCCTTTTCGAAAATCACAAAAACTTGTGAAAATATATTGACAATCACAAGAACTTGTGATATAATATAACCGTGGTCAGGAAATCAACCACAGTATAACATAGAAACGGAGGAAAGGCAATGGCGAAGAAAAAGAAAAGCGGCGAAAAGAAGAACCCAGTCGAAAAGCTTCTTCTGATCACCGCAATCCTTGAGCT
>JAXFQY010000007.1:0-2227 GCA_034178705.1 Eubacteriales bacterium
CGAATGAACAAAGGGGGTATTCTCTACCGTAGAGAATACCCCCTTTGGAACCCCAAGAGAGCGCAAGGGCTGCGCCCTTGACCTGCCACATTGTAAGCCTGACAATAAGATAACTGCACGCGCTGCGCAAAGGAGTGCGTGCAGTTTTTTGTTGCCGCTTTTGATTTGCCGCTCTCCTTGCGGTCGCTGCCGCTCTGCGGCGGGGTTTCGGAGAGTTTTAATGACGATCAAGAAATTTGCAGAGCTTAAAAATCAGCCAAAATGGACCGAACACAAGCAGTCCAAGCAAGTTTTTCATAATACGGTCTCCTTTGATGCAAGGTCTTTACTCATAGTAGAAGCTGACGGAATAGCTGCTTTGTTGGATGATCGGGTTTGCATTTAAGATGTTTTTAATAAGTATTTCGGCATTTTCCTGTGCTTTCTCCAAAATGCCGTTGTCAAGAGCCCGCTGCTCCGTTGCCGTTTCGCTCTCTTTCTGAAATTTGCTTACATCGCTGACAGAAATGGGATTGAAAAGGCCGTTGCTTTCGTCAAGCACCTCTATGCTTTCTTTATCTACCGTGTGGGACAGGATTTCCGCTTCCGGCAGATAGATGATAAGAGTTTTGCTTGCGGCGTCAGCCTCTACGCGAATATCCTCAACCCGGCGGATGCCTGCTTTGATACTGCCGTCCCAGCGCATGACAAAGGACTTTGTTGTTAGAGGGATATTCCAGCCAAATAATTGCTTCGGATCGGAAAACTTGCCGGCATCGGTATATAGGTATTCGACTGTAGCCAGTTCGCCGATGGCTTGAATATCTTTCAGTACGATCTGCATATCAATTTCGGTCGATATTTCTTCCGCGGTAAAGGTGGCGTCGGCATAAACCTCCTCTACCGACGCTTTTACCGCTTGGTCGATTTTGGCGGGTATCGTATTAGAACAGATTTTATAACCCAAAAATCCGCCGAGGAGAGAAACGGCGGCCAACACTATGATGTACCAACGCATAGTTTGACGGGAGAAGCGGCCTGTTGCGCGGTGCGCCTCTCTGTCGTGTGCTCTGTAGTCTGTGCCTTCTTCGGGAGGTGGGAGAAGTGCCGCCCCGCTTTCGGGCTGCTTGGGTTCGTTTGTTTGTTCCATGATCAATTGCTCCTTTCAAATCTTTTCGTTTTCGCTTCAATTGCAACACCTCCCAATTGGTATGAATCATTACCGTATTTGTGGATACGTTTCTTTGACCACGAAAAGTATATAAAAAACAGCAGGGGAATCCTATGGCTAAAGTCTTGCGATTTTCTTGCGATTTGGCAAGAAAATAGACGGGCTGGAACCTAAAATGGTCTCAGTCCGCCTTTTTCATAACTCATCATTAAATTTGTAACCAATCCCCCAGATCGTTAAAATGTATGTGGGAGAATCCGGGGCAGGTTCAATCTTTTTTCGCAGTTTCCGGATAAAGGCCATGATGTTACTGTTATCCAAAAGATAATCCTCCTCCCATACTGCACGATAAATCTGCTCTTTTGTAAATACTTCTCCACGATTCTTAGCAAGAAAATATAAAATATCGAATTCCTTTGGTGTCAGGCTGATTTCAGAACCTTTCATCAGGACTTTCCGGCTCCTTGGATGAATCTCCAGATCACCGATCAGAAGTTCATCCGTGTGTACGCCAATAGCCACCTCTGTATCTTCTAAGGCTCCTAATAACAGCGAGGATACTTCTCCGCTTATCATGTCCTGAATACCGGAAAGAAGCTCTTTTGTATAAGCACTTTCCGGCGGTTCTTTTAATAATTTTTCCAAGAGCCAGATTTCAAGGGCATGATCCATGGGAATATAACTGATATTCTTTTTCATCATGAACGCCTCCTTTAAATCAACTCTTGATATTTGTTCTTATAAAAATATTTGGTTACGGAACTTAGCAGCATATAGAAAAATGCCACAAGCAGCAAAAAGGCAAAATACCAAAGCGGTAATTTTGTCAGTCCAAACAGTGATGCCCCGCTGGTAAAAGTAAGGGCTGTAAAAGCAAGAATCCCCACCAAAGTGATAGAGATGACCGGTGCAGATGCCCTGCTTTGGAGAAACGGAATTTTGGCAGTACGCAGGAAATGCAGGATCAAAACCTGTGTCCACATGGACTCCAAAAACCAGCCTGTCTGGAATAAAGCAGCGTACTGAAGTTTCAGGGAAGGGTCGGTAAGCTGCAGGTAAGTTGCCCCTCCGCACAGT
>JAXFQY010000076.1:0-64160 GCA_034178705.1 Eubacteriales bacterium
GGCTATATGTACCGCTACAATCCGGCGGTCCTTGATGCTCTGCGCAAGATTGACGCTGGTCTGCTCGGTGAAATCTACCATATTGACGCACAAATGAGTACAGAACACCAACCGGACTTCCGCCGCTGGCTGTCCGGCTTCAGCGGGGGAACGATGTATATTTTCGGCTGTCACCTGATTGATCTCATCGTCCGGATTCAGGGAAAACCGCGGGAGGTGATTCCCTTTCTCTCTTCAAGCGGCAAGGACGGAATAAACTTCCGGGATAATGCCTGCGCCGCTCTTCTTTACGACAAGGGAACATCCTTTATCCGGACTTCCTCTGTCGAGGTAAACGGCTTCGGACGGCGACAGCTTGCAATATGCGGCAGCAAAGGGTCGATCGAGATCAAACCGATAGAGAATCCGATGCGGGAAATCGAAGCATACGTACCCGAAACAAAAAGCTGGAACGACATTCACCGTGAGGTTTCTCTCGTGCCGCAGCTGCACCGCTACGACAACATGCTTCTTGACTTTGCAGACTTGATCCGGGGTTCCGGGAAAACCCCCTATACCTACGAACACGATCTCTACGTTCACAAGGCAACCCTTGCCGCATGCGGATTTGATGTCAGATTGTAAGGAGAAAACAGCCTATGAAAGCCATGCTTGTTGATGCCGAAAAGCATCTTATATGGTCAGATGTTCCGGAGCCGGTTCTGGAGGATGACCGTGTCCTGATTGAGATTGAAGCAGCGGCCTTGAACCGGGCAGACCTTCTTCAGCGCCGGGGAACCTATCCTTCACCAAAGGGGTGGCCGCAATGGATGGGGCTGGAGGTAGCGGGATATATTTCCGCTGTCGGAAGAATTGCGGCAGCTAATTCCTCGCTGAAGGTCGGCGATCCTGTCTGTGCCCTTCTCGGCGGCGGGGGATATGCACAAAGGGTTGCTGTTCCCTACCGGATGGTTATGCCGATCCCGCGCGGTCTTTCCATGCCGGAGGCTGCCTCTCTTCCGGAAGCCTATGCGACCTCCTATCTGAACCTTTTCCATGAAGCCCACCTTTCAGCCGGTCAGACAATCTATATAGCCGCGGGAGCATCCGGACTTGCCAGCGTTGCGATTCCGATGGCTAAGGCATTCGGAGCAAAGGTCGTCACCTCTGTCCTTTCGGCACAAATCGCCAAAAGCATCGAACCGCTCGGAGCCGATATCGTTGTGGATACCTCAACGCAAGCGTTGGAGGAAGTTTTCCGCGATTTGGATGAAAAAGGTACTCCCATAAACTGTGCAATGGACTGCCTCTGCGGAGAAGCACTTGGCAAATGTCTTCCCTACATGGCGGAGGGCGGGTACTGGATTGTCATCTCTACACTTGCCGGAACAGAAACCAATCTCCTTCTCCGCCCGCTTCTTACCCGCGGTCTCCACCTCGTCGGAAGCATGCTCCGCAAACGCTCCGTCGCGGAAAAAGCAGAACTTCTTGCCGAGCTCGTCGAACGTGTCTGGCCGAAGCTGGAAAGCGGAGAGATTCGCCCGAGTCTTTACAAAGTTCTTCCAATGTCACAGGCGGAGGAAGCACACGCGATCCTTGAAAAAGGGGAAAACATCGGAAAGGTCGTTCTCACGCTTCATTCATGACAAAAATCATCCTCTCAACCACTGCTCAGATTTTGGTGATTTTCTCCTATATTCTGATCGGTTTTGTACTACGCAGACTTGCTCTGCTCCCTCAATCCTCCGGAAAAACGCTTTCTGTTCTGGAAACCACAGTCTTTCTTCCCGCGATGATCTTTACCAATCTTTTCTCTCATATCCGCGTTTCCACGATCGTCTCTCACGCGGCAACCCTCGGTTTTGGATTTCTTTTTCTTCTGTTTGTGCTTTTTGTATCTTTTCTCTTTGCCAAATTACTGTCGAAAAAAGGTGAGCGAAGAGAAAGAAATACCCTGATTTACATCTTCGCTTTCTCCAATTATGCTTATTTTGGCTATCCGCTGCTGCGAAATGTTTTCGGCGAGACAATGTTAGCGGAAACTGTTTTATTTGCCGTTCCTTTCACTATCACCATTTTCACGCTCGGCACCTATCTGCTGACGGGAGAATCCGGGAAGCGCGGTTCCCGTTTTTCGGTGTCAGGGAAAATGCTGCCTGTCCTTGCGGCGGTTTTCTTCGGAATTCTTTTTGGACTGCTGGACATAAAGCTGCCTTCTGTAGTTACAACGGGCATTTCCGATCTTTCCAAATGCATGTGTCCCGTATCGATGATTCTGACCGGTTATGTTCTTGCCTCTTATCGGATTAAGGAGCTTTTCCGATCTGCACGCGCCTATCTGATTGCGGCTATCCGTGTGATTCTTTTTCCCCTACTGACTGCCGGCCTTTTGTGGCTGATCGGGTTGCGGGGATCGGCTTTTGTTATTCCGGTCTTCATAACCTCCATGCCGGTGGGTATGAATGTTGTCATTTTTTCTGAGGCAAACGGCAAAAACAGCAGCGCAGAAGCACGCATCTGTTTTATTTCTTATCTCATTTCACTGATTACCATACCGATTATTTTCGGGATACTGCAAGGGAGCGTTTCATGAAAAGAAAACAAATTTTATTTACCGGCGTCGGCGTTGCAGAACTGTGTGACACGGAAATCGGCAAACCGAGCGAAAACGAGGTGTTGGTCAAAACGGAAGTCAGCGTGATCAGTGCCGGAACCGAGCGTGACAACCTTCTTGCCGCTCCCAATACAGCAGGGGCCGGCAGATTCCCGATAGCGGAAGGATACTGCTCTGTCGGAATTGTTGAGGAAACCGGTGCAAACGTCAAAAAAGTAAAAGCAGGCGATCGTGTCCTCTGCTACCACGGAAATCATGCCGACTATAACAAGGTACCGGCAAGCCAGGTTTATCCGGTCCGCGACAGAGCAATTCCCCCAGAGCATGCCGCGCTCGTCATCATTGCCGCAATGGGTCTTGGCGGGGTTCGCAAGCTCAGACTGGAATTCGGAGAGTCCGCCATGGTCATGGGACTTGGCCTTCTCGGAATGTTTTCTGTTCAGTTTCTCCGCCTTTCCGGCGCCATGCCTTTGATGGTTGCGGATCTGAATGAGGAACGCCGCAGAATTGCTCTTGCTACCGGTGCCGAATACGCTTTTGATCCGACAGATCCGGACTTTTCCGCAAAGGTAAAGGAAATCACGCGCGGAAAGGGCGTCAAGGCTATCATCGAAGTCACAGGCAAATCGATCGCCCTGAAACAGGCACTGGATTGCGCCGCTTATATGGGACGGATTTCCCTGCTCGGTTGTACGCGCACCTCGGATTGTCCGATCGATTATTATCAGAAAGTTCACCGTCCTGGAGTGGAGCTGATCGGCGCGCATAACATGGTCCGTCCAAAGCTGGAAAGCTATCCCTATCATTGGACAAACGAAGACGACTGTCTTGCAATCCTTGACAGCATCAGCACCGGTCGACTGAACTGTAAACCGTTGATCAACGAAATACACAGTCCGCTTGAAGCATCGGAGGTTTATGCAGAACTTGCCACAAACAAATCTTTTCCCCTCGGCGTGCTTTTTGATTGGAGGCTTCTGTGATTTTGTGAATATAAGCGTTTCTTTCGGAAGATAGTGATAAAAATTGCGGAAATGATCTTTTGCAATGCTCTCTTGTAGTATTTACGGTTTTCTCCATGCGCTTAAAATACAGATACACAGGGGCGTTCTATCACACCTAAAACCGAAGAAATATGTTTTTTAAGTGATTGAGTCCTATCTGTTGGTTTGTTTTTGGTAAAACGATTCTAACATGGCTCAATCACTTTTTCTTTTTTTGAATCTCACAACAATTGTAGCATTACGCCTTTGATTTCTCTTGACGTTTTCCTCGTTAAATTGTATAAAGGTCTTAGACGTGTTCAAATCTCCGTCTGAATGTTTGTTGTGGTGACTTTCCTTCTAACGGAGTTTTTTGAGCCGGTTTATTTCTTTTGCGATTTTTTTGAATTTGCGGAATTTATTATACCTTATCTAAGCAAGGAAAAGAAATGGAACGACTCCTGGAGTGAAAATTCATTTTTCTCTTCACCAAACAAAGAAATCCGAACCCAGGACGCCCTGCGGTTCGGATTTCTTTGTTCAAAATTCCGAAGAGATCTTCCGAATCAGCAATTAGCGAAATCCTCGAAAGCCCCGAAAGTTCGGAAAACTTTGAAAAAATTAACCTTCCTCAAGTGAATATTTATATCGTAAGCTTTCTTTCAGCTTATCCAAGTACCAAAGGACCATGCAGAAAAAGGCAAGAGCCAGCACAAGATCAATAATCCAATAAAAATCCACGCGCGGAATATACAGATGTGTTGTATCTGTGTACGTCTGCTCCTTTAATGCAACACTTTCGGTATCAACAAGGATAAAACGATAGACAATTCCGGAAACAGCAGAAAGTACAGAGAAAATACAAGCCGAAACAGTACGCCGGCGGTGCCCTCCGATTTCGGTAAGAACGCGGGTTTGATAGGAAAGCAGTTTTCCTTCTCCAAGTTCATCCCGAGCAAACCGCGTCAACTTCAGAAAGAGAAGGCAAATCAAAACCGTAAACAGAAGAGAGGAAAGGTCTTCAACAAGGATCAAAGAAAGATAATGTGCGGTTGCCGCATCACGGCGCCATACATCCGAAAAACTGAACCGGCGATGAAACGAGAGGGAAAGCCAAAAGGAGACTGCACCGCCTGCAAAGGGGAAAAACGCTAAAACGGTCATCCAAACCGGCATAGGAAAAAGCTTTTTCCCGACATACAGCACGGAAAACAGAAGCAAAGCAGCAGAAAGAACATCGGGAAAAAGATTCTGCTCATCAATAAAAAAATCCAGTGCAAGAAATACAGCCGCAGTAAGGAAGACGGTAGCCCGGCAGAATTTCCGATAGGAATGCAGCTTGTGCTCCGGAGGATAATTGGTATCCAGATACGATAAAAGTCCACTGCAGAAGCAATCATCGGCACAAAGGCCGTGAATATATCGGCGAAACGCAACCAGCCACACGATCCCGATCGCAAGTGCGGGCAAAAAAGACAATACGGTATAGAAAGCTTTGAACTCAGTCTGGGGCACACGATAAAGGGAAAGGGACGGATCTCCGCTCTGCCCGGAAAGATAAACAAGCTCCGGAAGAACGGAAAGCAGACGGAGAAGAGACATAGAAATCACGGTCAGCCATTTCAGAGAAGAAACCCCAAACGGTCTGCGCGGCTTCTTATTGCTGTGCTGTGTTTTTCTCTGCTTTTCCGGCGCAAAAACAAAGCCGTTTTCCGTCTTCACCGTCCGAACAATATGGAAAGCAGCCGTTCCCTCGTAACGCTCACCGATATAGATAAAACCGTCAAACAAATTCAGAAAAACCACAACGAGAAGAACCGTTTCAAGAATAGCATAGGTGAAGGTAAAAACAAGCATAATCGACTGTTCCGCCGTGTGCTCATGAAAAATACGGAACATCAGAAAAAAAGCGGGAATACGAGAGAGACTGAACCAAAAGAACCGAAGGAATCCCCGGCGCGCAGACTCCAGATAAGGTGTGACATCACGCAGCCTCCGGAGAGCAGCAAGCATAAACAGAGCGCCGATAAAATCCGGAAGGAAATCGAAAATGTTCAGAAAAGGATTGAAAAGAAAGACAGCGCCCACTGCAAAGCACGGAATGCCAAGAAGCACAGAGGGGCGAACAGACTGCTCTGCCTTTTTCATTTTTTATCCTCCTTTTTTTCTTCCATCCTTTTCTCCTTCTCTTCTGCTTTCTGAATCTCCAACTCTTCCCCTTCCAGGCCAATCGAGCGATAGCAGGAGAAGAAAAGGGAAAATGCTACAAGACCAACAAGCAATCCTGCAAACAAGATGATCATAAATCCGGAGGATGACGGAGGAATCAGCTTCACAGTCAGAAGAAAATTAAAAATGAAAACGGTAACATGGATCACAATACAGTATACAGCCCGGACGGCAAGACGATCAATGCCGGTCTCCCTTGCGATCTGATAGGTTCCGTAAAAAACAGCACACCGAAACAGGACGCAAAGAATAAGGGAGAGCATACTGATCACGGAATAAAGCGTTGTACCCTGATAGGAATACAGACCGAGCATATCGAGACAGGAGAAAACGAGTTGGGCAAAGGAGGTAAAAAGTCCGAAAAATCCGATATACTGTGCTATACGGTACCCACGGTTGTATACGGAAAGGCGGGTAACCCCGAAAAGCATCAGTGCATAGCCAAGCCATTCCGTAAAACCCGAATAGACAGGGTTCAAAGATACAAGATACCCGCAAAGAAGGTAACCGAAGCCCAAAAAATCACCTCATTCAGCCGCCGTCCCGATCATTGGCACCGCAGCACTTTTTGTATTTCTTCCCACTTCCGCAGGGGCAAAGATCGTTTCTTCCGACCTTCTGGGCAGCCGGAGTACGGCGCGGCACCGGTTTGCCACCGTCGAACCCCTCAATTAACGGTTTTGCTACTTGCTGGCGAACGATTTTCACCTCTCGTTTGGGAGCCGGGAAGAAGGTAAGAATATCCCGCACGGTGCTCTCCCGGATATCGTCAATCATAGCATCAAACATATCCGCACCCTGAATCCGATATTCGGTCAGCGGATTGCGCTGCGCATAGGCATTCAGAGAAACACCGGATTTCAGATCCTCCATCGCTTCCAGCTGATCGATCCATTTCAGATCCACATTCCGAAGAAGCTTGACACGGTCAAGCTCCCGGGCAAGCTCCTCACTGCCGAGGATGGATGCTTTATCGTTGTAGAGCGCCATGGCTCGGGAAAGGAGAAGGTCGGAAAGGGACTCATGCGTCAGCTTCTCAAGCTGCTCAGAAGTCAATTCAAAGTCCTTCGGCGTGCAGAGCCAGCCGCCGAATTTCTCAAGAAGCATGTCAAAATTCCAATCAGCCTTGTTTTCGGAAGCGCATGCCATTGTGACAGCACCGGCGACAGACTGTTCGATCATTGCGGTAATCTTCGGACGGAGATCAACCCCCTCGAGCACTTCCCTGCGCTGCCCGTAGATCACCCGACGCTGCTGATTCATGACATCGTCATATTCAAGGGTATGCTTGCGCATACGGAAGTTCTGATCTTCACGCCGTTTTTGGGCGCTTTCAATGCTGTTGGAGAGAATCCGGGCATCAATTGTCATATCATCGTCCAATCCGAGACGGTCGACGATTGCCATCATCCGGTCTCCGCCGAACAGGCGCATCAAATCATCCTCAAGGGAGATATAGAAACGGGACTCACCGGGGTCTCCCTGCCGTCCGCTTCGCCCACGCAGCTGGTTATCAATCCGGCGGGACTCATGACGCTCCGTGCCGAGAATATAAAGACCGCCAAGCGCACAGACCTTTTCCGCTTCCGGTTTGATTGCGTCCGCGTATTTCTTTTTCAGTTCCGCAAACAGCTTACGCTCGAGAAGAATCTCCGGATCCTCAGTGTGGGCAAAAGAAACAGCATTGCCGATCATTTCATCCGTGTAGCCGTGCTCCTTCCTAAGCTCAGCTTTGGCAAGAAACTCCGGGTTGCCCCCGAGCAGAATATCGGTGCCGCGTCCTGCCATGTTGGTGGAAATCGTAACTGCGCCAAGCTTACCCGCCTGTGCCACAATCTCCGCTTCTTTTTCATGATATTTCGCGTTCAGAACTGTATGCGGAATCTTAGCGGTCTGAAGCAGCTTGGAAAGTTGCTCCGATTTTTCAACAGAAACGGTACCGACAAGAACCGGTTGACCGCGATCGTGGCATTCACGGATTTTTTCAACAATTGCACGGAGCTTCGCCTGCTCAGAGCGATAGACCATATCCGTATGGTCACGGCGGATCATCGGCTTGTTTGTCGGAACCTCCACGACATCGAGGTTATAAATTTCCCGGAATTCGGTCTCCTCTGTCAGTGCAGTACCGGTCATGCCGGAAAGCTTCTCATACATGCGGAAATAGTTCTGAAACGTAATTGTCGCAAGGGTTTTGTTTTCCTTTTCGACTTTTACATGCTCCTTTGCTTCAATTGCCTGGTGCAATCCCTCATTATAGCGCCGTCCGGGCATCAAACGTCCGGTAAAAGCGTCGACAATGACAACCCGACCGTCCTTGACAATATAATCTACTTCACGGCGCATGATGCCGTGTGCACGGATTGCCTGATTTACATGATGAGCAATTGTCGCATTTTCGGGGTCTGACAGATTTTCAAGCCCGAAAAATTTCTCTGTTTTTGAAATACCGGACGCCGTTAAGGTAACAGAGCGCGCTTTTTCGTCAACAATATAATCCGCGTCGATATCGTCGTGGTTTTCTTTATCATCCAGCTCCTTGATGACGAATTTTCTCATACGGCTGACAAGCTGATCTGCACGCTCATATAGATCGGTACTCTTTTCCCCTTCTCCGGAAATAATCAGCGGAGTCCGGGCCTCATCAATCAAAACAGAGTCAACCTCATCCACAATCGCAAAATGATGGCCGCGCTGAACGGTTTGCTCCAGTCGGATAACCATATTGTCCCGCAGATAATCAAAGCCGAATTCATTATTCGTTCCATAGGTTACATCCGCCTGATACGCCGCGCGCTTCTCGTCCGTATTCTGCCCATGAACCACCAGTCCGGTCTTCATGCCGAGAAAAGCGAAAATACGCCCCATTTCTTCTGCACCGCAGCGTGCCAGATAATCATTGACGGTAACAATATGGACGCCCTTTCCCGTAAGAGCATTCAAATATGCGGGAAGGGTAGCAACGAGGGTTTTCCCTTCACCCGTCTTCATTTCCGCAATCCGCCCTTGATGCAGAAGAATCCCACCGATCAACTGAACACGGAACGGACGCTTTCCAAGGGTGCGATCCGCTGTTTCACGGACAGCTGCAAACGCTTCCGGCAGAAGATCATCGAGCATCGCGCCGTTAGCAAGGCGCTCCCGGAAGAGAGCGGTAGAAGCAGAAAGCTCCGAATCGCTCATCGCCGCGTAACGATCCGCCAAAGCCTCAATCGCGTCAACCGTTTTTGTCAGCTTGCGGATTTGTCTCTCGCTGTAGGTACCGATAATGGAATCAATAAGCTTCATGAGTTGCCTTTCATCAAAAAGAATCTTAAGGTTTCAGCTTGGTAAAATCGATCAGCTCTGTGCCGGGAAGATACGTGCTGAGAATCAGTTCCGCGGGAACGCCGGCATTCGCAAGATCAAGGGTACCGTACTGAGAAATTCCGACGCCATGACCAAAGCCTTTTCCGGCAAAAACAAAATTGTCTCCCGAGGAAGCAGTATAGGTTTTTGTAACTGTTACCGTATCCGCGGATACCTTGAGATCGGTGGGATTCAGTTCGCCGGGATTTGTGATGTTGATGCTGCTTGTATAACTGGGGGGCGGAAGCTGACCGGAGGCAATCTTGGCCACAAGTGTCTCATAGCCGTTAGCTGTCAAAACACTTACCGTTTCTCCCGTTAAAGCTCGTCTACCGTAGCTTGTAACCGCCACAAGAGTTTCATTCGTTCCGGAAAGAATACCGTCTCCGGTTTGCGCTGTAATGGGAGCTGAGAGAGAAATCTCCTCAAAAAGGCCGGGGTAAGCAGGACCTGTCGGTGCGGAAATCTGCCCGGCAACGGATATCTCCAGGTTTGTTACCACTTCATAGCTGTATTCCACGCTTCCCTTTCCGATCACAAAATTGGCAGAATAAACATATCGTGCAAGGGCGCTGCGAATCATGTCACTGGCATTGACGGTGGCACTGTGCCCTCCGGAATCGGTAAAGGTTATGGAATCAATATAGCCTGTATCTCCGTAACGGGAATTCACCGTAATTGAGGAAATATAGCCGCTGGAAAGCTCGTAGTAACCCTTACTATACAAATACTCGCAGAGTGTATACGGAGAAACCTCATCAACCCAAACGCCGTTCTCATAGTCCGCATACTGCTCCCACGGGGTTTTAATCGAGGTCAGATAGGGGTAACGTGCATTGCTTCCGCCCCATGCGGTTCCGGCAGGGATGGACTCCCCGCCGAAAGAAGAAGCATAGGCAATTGTAGCCGGCTTGCCTTCATAGGAAACAACCATTCCTTTGGTTGTCGTAACAGCGGCAAGGACATTTTCGTTGGTTCTGCTGCAGCCGCGGTATGCCTGACAGTGCTGATTCGGGCAGATATCAAAGCCGTCGGCTGAAAAATGTCTTCCTTTTTGCGTGACTGCAAAGGTTCTCGCCGCAATGGCAAAAACACGCTGTGCTTCAAAAGTCCACGAGTTGGAGATCTCCCAAGGAAGAACACCAGTAATATAGGTTTCCAGAGGAAGAAGATTGATTGCCTCTACGCCGTCGGTTGTCGCATCGGCATAACGGCGAAAAACCATAGCCCCGGGATAGAGATAATTGGCATCCGATTTGATGTAGACCGTTTCGCCATTCTGCGCAATCGGCTCAACACCGACATAAGAGGCACTTCCGCAGTCATACTCCAACAATACGGTATTCGTTGTATGATCAATAAGCGAAACTGTTGTTGCCGCTGTACCGATGATACGGGTCGACATCGCAGAGGAAAGCCCCGTAAGAAGCGAAAGCGCGTTTTCTGCACGCTCACGTGTTGAAAAATCGCCCACATAAACGCGGTAGGTTCCGTTGATATATCCGGGAAAAACGGAATAGGCATTTCCGATCAAGGAACGTACCCGTTCGATCTGCTGCTCGCAGGCAGAGCGCGTGGCAATCACCCCGCCGGCTTCGATATGATACATTCCGATTACGTAACCGGAGGAATACTCCTTGCGGTAAGCGCCGCCGTAACGGGACAGGTTGTAATCAATAGCCGCAGTGACATTCTGATTGGAAAGACGCCAGATCTCAGTAAAGCTCCGATCGTCCTCAGTAATCACGGCAGAACCGACGATATAGCCGTGCGTCGTTGTCATTTCGAAGCCGGCTTCACTGTCTTCACCATATCGGATTCCGACAGTCATAAGCGGATTCTGCGCACTGTCCGGTTCAAGGGAAAAAATTTCATAAAACAGAAAAGCGATCGCGTAATAAAGAACGCCCCCAACCATCAGCACGGCAAGAAAGAGACACATCAGACGAACGAAAAGCTTTTTTCGTTCCTCCGACGTCTTTTTATTTCTGCGTTTAGTCAACAAGCTTGTATTCTCCTCTCACCATGACATATGCCCCCTCACCGGAGGTGATGCGGATTCCTCTGCCGTCCCCGCCGCGCGGGATAATCAGAAGATGGTTCATCGTTACTTCGATTCCGTTCAAAAGGTCTGTTCCGCCCGTAATATCGGACAGTCCCTGATCACCGAAGGGAGAAACGACAACTGCGGTTCCGGCACGGAGAATCAGTTCAAAAGCGGAAGTCGGGGCAAGGACGGTTTTCCCGTAAGGCACGAAAATCGCCGTATAATCTGCCGCATAAACGGCACCTTCCGCCGGCGTTCTGCCGCCGAGAGAAGCAACCTTCTCTTCCAGTGTTGTAACACGTCCGGCAAGTGTATCCAAATTAACAGACGATGTTCCGGATCCCGCTCCGCCGCTCTCAATCAGCTTCTGAAGCTCGTTGATCCGGGAATCGATCTGCGGAAGCAGATTATTATTGACATAGCTCAGCGTAATCACAGGGTCCGTCGTGCTGTCATATCCTCCTGCGGCGCTTACGGCGAAATAGCAACCGGCCGTAAGTGCGAGACAGAAGAGGAAAAGAAGAAGCGCTTTTTTCATGATTTTTCCTTTCTTATTCGGAGAAAAGCTTATTTCGGTCGGCGGCGGACAGAAGGATGCCCGACGCCGGAATTTTCATTTTTCTGAGCCCTGCGATCCCCACAGAACCTCCTCCCTTCAAGGAAGACACAGAGACAAGCGTCTGTCCCTTCTTCAAGGTGATAACCTGAACACCGGAAGCAGTTCGTGTTGTTTTTTCCGGAATCAATTTGGACGAAAGAAGAATGGCCCTGCCGTCTCCGGATTCCAGAAGCAACTCCAAGGGCTTGTCCTCATAAAACGCGGCAACAATTGAACTGGCCGCGCTATATGCGCCGGTAAGTCGGCGACGGGTCGCCTTGGTCTCATAGGCAGAAAGAGGCACACGGACTCCCTTCCCGTTCTCAAAAAGAAAAACAAGATTCTGTGTTGGCTTGACGGAGGAAGAAAGCATCGCGCAAATCGGCTTTTCCCCCTGATCCATTCTCAGTTTGGCGTTGACAAATTCACCGATGGAGGATGCCTTAACCTGTGAAAAGTCGGATACAGAAGCAAAATACATCTGACGCATATTGGTAAGGAAAATAATTTTTGAGATATTCTCACAGTCCGCAGAGAAAATGATTTCATCCCCCTCCTTGAAGTAATGAATATCATTCCCCTGAAGGGACTTCATCGTGATTTTCTTGAAATATCCCTCCCGGGTAAGAACAACCCGAACAGGATAATTCTCCTCCGGCACGACCTCCGGCTCTGTCTCAACAGTTTCCGCCCCGACAAGGCGAGTCACTCGGGGTTTTCCGTACTTTTTCTTGATCGCCGACAACTGCTCCGCAATGGCGCTGCGCTGTTTCAGTTCATCGGAGAGCAGCTCATTCAGCCGGGCAATCTCCTTCTGAAGGTCTTCAATCTCGCGGACGCGGTCCAGGATATATTCCCGGTTGAGGTGACGAAGCTTGATTTCAGCGATGTATTCCGCCTGTATTTCATCAATTGCAAATTCACGGCAGAGATTCGGAACCACATCCGCTTCTTTTTCCGTCCCGCGCACAATGGCAATGGCACGATCAATATCAAGCAGGATCTTTCCGAGCCCGACAAGAAGATGGAGTTTTGCCTCCTTTTTTTCAAGATCGAAGCGACACTCCCGAACAAAGCAGCCGATCCGGAAACGGATCCATTCCCTGAGAATATCTCCGACCCCCATCGTTCGTGGTGCGCCGTCAATGAGAATATTGAAATTACAGTCGAAAGCGGAGGCAAGCGGGGTCGAGCGGAACAAGCGCTGCATTAAGCGATCGGGGTCAGTCCCCCGCTTCAGATCGAGTGTCAGCTTGAAACCGTTCAGATCAATCTCATCGCGGAAATCGGAAACCTCCTTGAGCTTTCCGGCTTTATATAGCTCGGTCAGCTTCTTCATAATGGCTTCAATTGTCGTTGAATACGGAATTTCAAGAATTTCGATGCAGTTGTCCTTTTTGTTGTATTGCCAGACCGAGCGCATCCGAACAGAACCCCGTCCGGTTTCAAAAACGGCTTTCATCTCATTTTTATCATAGATGATCTCCGCTCCGCCGGAAAAATCCGGCGCCGGCATCAGCTCCAGGAGTTTATCGGTCGTTGTGTTCGGCTTTTTCAAAAGCGCGATGGTCGCGTCGCAAACCTCTGCAAGATTGAAGGAGCAGACATTGGACGCCATTCCGACGGCAATTCCGGAATTCGGACTGACAAGAACATTCGGGAAGGTTGTCGGAAGGAGCACCGGCTCCAACATGGTGTTATCATAGTTTGGAACAAGATCAACAGCATTGCGGTCGATTCCGGAAAACAATTCATTGCAGAAGGGATCCAGTTTAGCTTCGGTATAGCGCGCGGCGGCAAACGCCATATCGCGGCTGTACTGCTTTCCGAAGCATCCCTTGGAATCGATAAAAGGATGAAGCAGCGCACCGTTGCCGCGTGTCAGGCGGACCATGGTCTCATAAATTGAGGCGTCGCCGTGCGGATTGAGCTTCATCGTCTGACCGACAATATTTGTACTCTTTGTCCGCGGTCCGGTAAGCAAGCCCATCTTATACATGGTATATAAAAGCTTCCGCTGGGACGGCTTGAAACCGTCAATTTCCGGGATAGCGCGGCTGACGATAACCGTCATGACATAGGGCATATAATTATCCCGGATGGTATCCGTAATAATCTGCGGAACAGCAGGAAGCGGCGGCGCAGTCGTATCGGTCAGTTTCTTTTTCGGTGCGGTCGGCTTCTTCGGCATGGTTACCTCACTTGATCAGAGATCCTTGATTCGGAACGCGGCGGCACGGAGCATGCGGTTCTGAAGTGCAAGTCCGATTCCGGCACGGTCCGGCATGGGGGCATAAATACGTTCCGCCTCAGGGCGGTCGGCAGCACGAAGCAGGTCAAAAAGACGATGGGCAAGTTCCCCTTCGTCCCCTCTTGCTCCGAGAAAATAGACGTTTTCGGCGGGGATATGTTCCCCGTCGTATAGAAGAACGGAGTTTTTCGGATCCTCTGCCTTTTCGCATAAAAAATCGGTTACACGGCGTGAATCGGAGGAACGGACAAGATAAAGGGGGGCATCCGGAGCATAATGCTTCAGCAGCATCCCGGGAGACTCCGGAACAGCACCGGGCGCCGGAGGAGAGAGAACAGCATCCGCAACACGGACATCGCCGAGAACGGAACGAAGCATTTCAAGGGTTACGCCGCCCGGACGCAGAAGTACCGCGCCGTCATCACCAAGCTTTACAATCGTAGATTCCAGCCCCACAGAACACGGTCCGCCGTCAATAACCAGCGGAATCCGACCGTCCATATCCTTACGGACATGCTCTGCCGTGGTCGGCGAGGGCTTACCGGAAAGATTGGCAGAAGGGGCAGCAACCGGAACGCCGCAGGCACGCAGAAATGCACGAGCAACCGGATGAACGGGGACGCGGACAGCAACCGTCGGAAGACCGGCGGTAACCTCCGGCGCACAGATACCGCGGGACGGCAGAACAACGGTGAGCGGTCCCGGCAGAAAGGCCTCAGCCAGCAGCTGAAAGCGTCGGTCGGTAACAGCAAAGCCATCAATCTGCTCAATATCCGGAAAATGAAGAATCAGAGGATTGTTCGACGGCCTCCCCTTTGCCGCATAAATCTTCTTTACAGCGGCTCCGTTGCAGCCGGATGCGCCAAGACCGTAAACGGTTTCTGTCGGGAAGGCAACCAGCTCACCCGCGCGAATCCGTTCGGCTGCGTCGGTAAAAACCGAAAGGGAAAATTTCTCCGGGTCGACAGTCAGATATTCGGTTTTCACAGATTCCCCTCCCCGCGCAGACGTTTAGCGGCATCCGCGGTAATCAGCGCATCAATCATTGTCCCGATCTCTCCGTTCAGAAAAGCGTCAAGAGAATATACGGTAAAGCCAATCCGGTGATCGGTGATGCGCCCCTGCGGATAGTTGTAGGTGCGGATCCGCTCGCTGCGGTCTCCGGTTCCGACCTGACTGCGCCGCTCAGAGGCAATGCGGTCGTTCTGCTCCCTCACTTTTCGGTCGTAGAGCTTGGCGCGGAGCAGCTTCATGGCCTTATCCCGATTTTTGAACTGACTCCGCTCATCCTGACAGTCAATAACAATTCCAGTTGGCTTATGCAGCAATCGGATTGCGCTCTCTGTCTTATTGACATGCTGTCCGCCTGCGCCGCTTGATTTGATTGTCTCGATCTTCAGATCGGATTCCTTGATCTCAACCTCGACGTCCTCAGCTTCCGGCAGAACGGCAACCGTAACGGTGCTCGTCTGTATCCTGCCCTGTGCCTCCGTTACCGGAACGCGCTGTACACGGTGGACGCCGCTTTCGAATTTCAGCCTGGAGTACGCGCCCTCTCCGTTCACGGAGAAAGTAACCTCGCGAAATCCACCAAGCTCAGTCTCGTTTGCCGAAACAAGCTCGGTTCTCCAGTGCATCTTATCCGCGTACATGTTGTACATTCGATAGAGTACCGCTGCAAAAAGCGCCGCTTCTTCTCCGCCGGCCCCGGCGCGGATCTCAATGATCACATTCTTATCGTCATTCGGGTCACGCGGAAGAAGAAGCACACGCAGCCTTTCCTCTGAGGCGGAAACAGCGGCAGTCAGCTCCGCCGCTTCGGCTCGTGCCAGCTCCCGCAGATCCGGATCATTTTCGGACGCAAATAACTCTTTTGCGTCAGACAACTCACCGGAAAGACGCCGATAGCGGGCATACTCCTCGGTTATCGGCGAAAGCCGCTTTGCTTCGCGCGTAAGCGCGAGATAGCGCGTACGATCCCGCATCACATCCGGATCAGCAAGCGCTGCCCGGATTTCCTCATGACGCTGTTCAACCTGCTTCAGTTTATCCAGCATGAATTATCGGATAAATGCTGCAAACGCCTGATAGGCGGAATAGAGATCCGCTTTGGAGATGATCTCATAAGGAGCGTGCATGGAGATAACCGGAACTCCGATATCAACCGTGTCAATATTGTGAACAGAAATGTATTTTGCCACAGTTCCGCCGCCGCCGAGATCGACCTTGCCAAGCTCCGCCATCTGCCAATTGACTTTCGCCGCGTCCATGATCGCACGGATACGGGCAACATATTCGGAAGATGCGTCGTTCGTGGAAGACTTCCCGCGAGCCCCGGTGTATTTGCAGAAGGAAACGCCGCAGGAGAGCAGTGCAGCGTTTCTCTTCTCATAAACCTCTGCATAATTCGGATCGAAAGCAGCAGTCACATCCGCGGAAAGGCAGGAGGATGCTGCGCGCACGCGGTTGACATTGGCACCGTATGCTGCAGAGATCTCGTTGATCAGATCACAAAGAATGCTCGACTGCATGCCGGTGTTTCCGTCGCTTCCCGTCTCTTCCTTATCGGCAAGAACGACCATCAGCGTGTCTTTTTCGTTCTTCGTATCAAGCATAGCGGTAAGCGCAGGATAAGCGCAAACACGGTCGTCATGTCCGTAAGAAGCGATCAACCAGCGGTCAAGACCGACATCTCTTGCTTTGAAAGCAGGAACAGCACAAAGCTCTGCACTGATAAAATCCGCCTCGGTAATACCGTACCGTTCATTCAGGATCTTCAGAACATTCAGTTTGATTTCATCCTTTTCGCTGCCGTCAAAAGCAGGAGCGCTTCCGGAAAGCAGATTCAGTGCTTCTCCCGAGATGGCAGAACCGATCGGTTTTACATTCTGCTCCTGTGCAAGATGAGGAAGAAGATCATTGATATAGAAAACGGGATCTCCCTCTTCCTCGCCGATTCGGATCTCCTGAACCGTTCCGTCCGTCAATGTAATGACACCGTGAAGGGCAAGTGGGATCGCAGTCCATTGGTACTTCCGGATACCGCCGTAATAGTGTGTTTTCAGGAACGCCATTCCGCTGTCCTCATAAAGCGGAACAGGCTTCAGATCAAGACGCGGGGAATCGATATGGGCGGCCATGATCTTGATTCCGTTTTCTGCCGACTCGGTTCCAAGCTTGAAAAGATAAAGACTCTTTCCGCGGTTGTTGAGATAATATTTTCCTCCGGGAACCAGTTTGTCACCGAAGCGGAAAGGCATATACCCCTTTTTCTCGGCAAGAGAGACAGAGGATTTCACCGCTTCCCGCTCGGTTTTGGAAGCATCCAGAAACTTGATGTAGCCCTTTGCATAGTCCATTGCTTTCTTTTTGGTTTTCTCGTCACTCACCTTGAAGAAGCTTTTTTTGGTATAAACAAGTTTCTCCTGAAGGAGCTCCGCTTCGGATTTGTTTTCTTTTTTCATCGTTCATTCCCTTTCTGTAAAAAGAATATAATCATATTTCTTCCTTGCGGAAATAAAGGCGTTCGTACACCGAACGGTTTTTGTTGACGCGATCAATATAGGCAGCGGTCTCCGGAAACGGAATCTTTTTCAGAACACCGTTTCCGTCAGAGCAGGAAGGGTCGGCAAGCCACTTGTCAACATTGCCGTGTCCGGCATTGTAAGCGGCAAAAACGGTATCCCAGTTTTCATATCGGAGTTTGAGATAAGAAAGAAGATAGGCACCGTATCGCACATTGGTATCGGGGTCATACAGAAGTGCCGGTTCACTTGTCTCTCCGAGGCGCATGGCAATCCAGTCACAGGTCGCAGGAGTGATCTGCATTAAGCCGACCGCACCGGCATGGCTGACTGCGTTGCTCTGAAAATTGCTTTCCGCCTTGATCACAGAATACAGAATCACCTCGGGAACGCCGTATTCGGAAGAATACTTTCCGACAAGCTCGCTGTATTCTATCGGATAGAGAGTACGCTCATAGCGTTCGTAAATCCGGCAGTAAAGGAAACCGATCCCGACAGAGAGGGAAAGAATCAGCAGAACAACAAAGCTGCGCCAGAATGCTTTTTTCATACAGTACCCCTCTCTCGCAGAAATCCGAAGCGAAGCATCAGAGTGTCACATGCAGCCCGGAGGGAAGCGGCATCGCCGTTGTTCTCCAGAACAAAATCACACCGTTCCCGGAAAAAATCATCCGGAAGCTGAGCATTCATCCGCCGCTCCGCAGCTTCCGTGGAAATTCCGTCCCGGGCGGTAATTCTCGCCGTTCTGATCCCCCTCGGAGCGAGAACGGCAACCGTCAGGCTGCACATCCGATCTGCGCCGGACTCAAAAAGCTGCGGCGCGTCCAGAACAAGATAGGGTTTTCCCGCTTTCTGACTCTCTTTCATGCGTTCTTCCATTTCAGCAAGAACAAAAGGATGGACAGTCTGATTGAGGAGTCTGAGCTGATCCGGGTCGGGAAAAACAATAGCGGCAAGCGCAGCGCGGTTCAGCGCCCCATCCGGCGCGAGAACCGAAGGGCCGAAAGTGTCGGCGAGGGCTTTTGTTACGGCAGAGGAGACACAGGTCATGGCGGCATAAAGCGCGTCAGCATCACAGACAGTACCGCCGTAATCGGCAAGCATGCGGGCAACGGTACTCTTTCCCGCTCCGCTGCCTCCGGTCAACCCGATAACAAGCATATTCCTCCATCCCCCTTATAACGAAAGTATTATATCAAAAATCTTCCCGTATTTCAAGTGTTTTGCGTCTTTTTCAAAAAACACACAAATATAATAGATTAACAACAATAAGGAGCAGAAAGAAAATGGCAAGAACCGGAAAGAAAGCAGTGTTCGGATTTCTCCCCGAAGGAAGGTTTTTTGCGGGCGCAAATACCGCGGAGGGGTTTCAGTCTTTTTACCCGGAGCTTTTCCGGGACTCAGAGTTGGACGCTCTTTTCCGCATCGAAGGCGGTCCCGGAACCGGAAAATCCACTTTAATGAAAAAGACAGCAGAAACAGCCGAAAAGCTCGGGGCAGAGGTTGAAAGATATTTCTGTTCCTCAGACCCAGATTCTCTGGATGCGGTACGCATACGTCCGGCCGGAAGCACGCGGCTCGTTGCCCTCTGCGACTGCACAGAGCCGCATCCGCGCGCAGAAAGCTCGCCGGGAATTGTTTCGCGAACAGTGGATCTGGGGAGGTTCCGAAACGACAGAAAGCTTGCCTCGCACCGGGACGAAATTCTGAGACTTCAGGAGCAAAAGGCATCCGCGTATTCCGCAGCGTATCTCTATCTGTCGGCTGCGGGAAAGGTGCGGCAGGCACGTACCGGCATTCTCACGGAAACCTGCGATCTTGAGGCGATGCATGCCGCAGCAAAACGCTCTTTGCTCGGAATAACCGGAGAGGGCAGTTCAGAGATCCGGCGCCCGCTCTCTGCAGTTTCCATGAAGGGTTCTGCCGTCATCGCGGCAGACGAAAACTGTTGTTCGCGCTGCTTTATCACCGAGGACATCTACGGTTCTGCATCCATCTATCTTTCAGTGCTTTCCGAGGAAGCACGGAGCAACGGGCTTTCGCTTCTTCTTGCGCCGGATTGTGTCGCGCCGCAACAAGACACATCGGTCAGCATACCGGAAGCGGGACTCACCGTGATCGCATCCGGCGCTGTGGAAGAGCATCGCGCGATCCGGACCGGACGTTTCATCGACAAAGGGGAACTTGCACGGCGCCGCAGGGAGCTCCGGGCAGCCGTAAAAGAGGAAGAGGAGCTTTACAGACTCGCTTGTGAGGCGCTGAAAAGGGCGGCAGGAAGTCATTTCCGACTGGAAGAGTTGTACAGCTCCGCAATGGACTTTGCAAAAAAAGAAAAAGCGGATGCGGAAATTCTCAAGCTGATCGGCGAGCTTATAAATGCCGGATAAATAAACGGAAGCGGCGGCGATATCCGAAACAATATCGCCGCCGTGCAGTGTTCTGATTTTATTTGGAGGCTTTGACAAGCCGCTCGGTATCGGAAGCGATCACAAGCTCCTCGTTTGTCGGAATCATGTAGACCTTCACGGCCGAATCCGGAGCGGAAATCAAGCTGTACGCGGGATGCGGACGCTTGATGGAAGCGTTGGCTTCGGAATCAAACTTCACACCGAGATAACCAAGCCCCTTGCAGACATCCTCGCGGAGAGGGGCGTTGTTTTCCCCGATTCCGGCAGTAAACACAATCGCATCAAGTCCGTCCATTGCGGCGGCATAGGCGCCGATAAACTTCTTGATTTGATATGTCAGGATATCAATCGCAAGCTTAGCACGCTCATTGCCGTCGGCGATGGCGGCATCAAGATCGCGGCAGTCGGAAGAAATTCCGGAAATTCCGAGGAAGCCGCATTTCTTGTTCATGAACTCGTTCATCTGTGCAGGGGTAAAGCCTTCCTTTTCCATAATGTAAGGAACAATGGCAGGATCCATGTCACCGCAGCGAGTACCCATGATAACACCTGCAAGAGGGGTAAAGCCCATCGAGGTATCGATGCACTTTCCGCCCTGTACGGCGGAAATGGAAGAACCGTTGCCGAGATGGCAGGTTACTATCTTTGTCTGCTCAATCGGTTTATCAAGCAGCTTGGCACATTCCCCGGAAACATAGCGATGGGAGGTACCGTGTGCGCCGTAACGGCGGATCTGATATTTGGTGTACATCTCGTAAGGGACACCGTAAACATGGGCATACTTCGGCATGGTGGAATGGAAGGCGGTATCAAAAACCAGAACCTGAGGCGTGTTCGGCATCACGCTGAGGCAGCCCTGAATTCCCATGATATGCGCGCCGGTATGAAGCGGAGCAAGATCACGGCAAAGCTCAAGCTTTGCCATAACGTCATCATCGACCAAAACCGACTCGGAGAAATAGGCTCCTCCGTGGACAATACGATGACCGACTGCCTCAATTTCATTCATACTGGAAACGCAGCCGTAATCAGGATTGATCAGGCATTTGACGACAAGCTTGATCGCCTCGTCGTGATTCGGCATCGCAGCGTCCGCTTCATAGGTTTTGCCGGTAATCAGCTGCTTGTGGCTGATTTTTCCGTCGATACCGATCCGCTCACAGAGTCCTTTGGCAAGGACGGTATGATTGTCGGTGTCAAAAAGCTGATACTTGAGGGAGCTGGAGCCAGCGTTGACTACAAGAACGTTCATTTTCTTCCCGGATAACCGGATCCTTTCATATTTTGTCTTTAACGCCATTATTATAATGCTGTGTTTCCGGTTTTTCAAGGTTTTTTTGGCGAATTTCGTCTTTTTCTTGCAATGCGCAGGATGTTGCGGTAAAATTGTCATGAGGTATTATCATGAAACACACCGCTATCATATGTGAATACAATCCGTTTCATAACGGTCATCTTCTTCAGACTGAGGAGCTGCGCGCCCGAGGCGCCGAAACCGTAACGGGAATACTCGGCGGCTCCTTCACGCAGCGCGGTGACGCCGCTCTAACGGATTCCTATTCCCGTGCAGCAGCCGCCGTTCTCTCGGGCGGCTGTGATATCGTCTTCGAGCTGCCCTATCCCTATTCGGCTTCCGCCGCGGATCGATTTGCCGAGGCAGGGGTCTCCATTGCTATGCGGCTCGGCTATCCCGATTCCCTTGCTTTCGGCTGTGAAGCCGAAAATCCGGATCTTCTCCATGCTATCGCCGACTTTCTCGAATCCCCGGAAGCACACCGGCAGATTCAAGCTGCGCGCGACCGCCGGACAGGGACCCCGGGGCACCTGACCGATGCGGTGCGCCGGGCGCTCGGAGAAAAATATGCGGCAGAGCTCACCCGCCCGAACAACATTCTCGCCGTTGCCTATTTACGCGCAATCCGCCGTCTCGGTGCACCGCTGGAGCCTGTTTTTGTACACCGCAGCACGGTACAGCACGGCGACGAACAGCCCTGCGGTTCCCTTGCTTCCTCTTCGGCGATCCGTACCCTTCTTGCCGAAGGGAAAAATCCCGAAGCTTTTCTCCCTACGGAAAGCCTTCGCGTATTTCGAAAAAACGAAAAAAGCGGCGAAGCTCCTGCCGACCTACGTAACGCGGAGCGTCTGGTCCTGCACGTACTGCGCGCCCGGGACCCGGAAAGTGTCGAGGGCTGTGCCGAGGCACGGGGAGGGCTCGGACGGCGCATTCTTTGCGCTGCCGCTGTGACAGATTCGCTCAACGGGCTCTATCGGTTGGCTGCGAACAGAGGGCAAACCAATGCCCATGTTCGCCGCGCCGTTCTTTCCCTGCTTTTGGATACACCGGAAACGGCAGAATTCATCCCACCAGCCTTTACACTTCTCCTTGCAGCAAACGGCAGAGGGCTCTCCGTTTTCGGAAGCGCCGAAAAAAGCATTCCGGTTATTTCCCGACCGGCGGAAATACCCGTAGCCTTGGCGCAGACCGAATCCTTTCTTCTGTGGGAGCGTGCGGAGGGTCTTCGCTCACTCTGCTGTCCCCGCGTGCTTCCCTACAAAGCCTATCGGACGAAAAGACCTTTGATTCTGCCGCGTTAACCCCTCAAAAGAAAAATCAAGCGACTTCTTTTCTCTTCGCATTGACTTTTCCGCTCCGACGCAATATAATAATAGTTAATATTACGATAACGATACAATAAACAAAAAAATACAGGAGGTCATTATGGCTGACAAGAAACAGCCCCTTTTTCTCGAATACAAGGGCAAGGCGCTCGTCCGTGAGGGAAATAACCTCTGCTACGGAAACATGACGGACAAAGCCGTTCTTTTTCTTCTCACAACATCCTTTGCCGACTTCGCGGGACATAAAATTCCGAACAAAATTCTCATTCAGATTATCTCCACGGATACCTCGCTTCCCTTCCATAAACGCATTCTCAAGCAGGGGGAAAAGAACAATCTGTTTGAGGCATTCGACATTGGGACCGCTTGGCTCTCCCGCGCAAACGCATGAGGTGATCCCGCTTGAAATTCCACGCACTTTCAAAACTCTGCACGGTTCTTTTCTGTACGACCCTTCTTGCGGCTTGCTCTGACAGCAAGCCGCCTGTCACAGAGCCGATTCCAACCGCAAGGACGTCGTCCGCGGCTTCTGTTTCTACAGAAACGGACATCCCCACAACCCCAGTTTCGGAGACAACCGTTACATCCGCGGAAACGACAGCGCCCTCCACAGAACCGGTTTCCTCCGATCCCGATTTTTTCAATCCGATGACCGGACTTCCCACACTCTCCGATCTTACCGCTCAGCGCCCGATCTCCATCTCAATCGATAATGTGAGGAAAGCACAGCCCACACTCGGCGTTTCGCTTGCCGACGTGGTGCTTCAGCTTCCTTTTGAGGGCTATGAAACACGGCTTGTTGCGGTCTTCCTGGATTACAAAAATCTGCCGACAGTCGGAAATATCCGGTCCGCACGGGATTACTCGGTGCGGTATGCCGCGGATTTTGACAGCATTCTGATTCATGCCGGCAGCGACACCGACGTCGGCTGCAGACAGCTTGCCCTCAACGCCATCCGCTACGGCTTTCCGGTCAGCTATCTGATCAAAAAAGACATCATCCAATACGCATCCGAACGCCAAGATCTCTGGACGGACGGCTGGGACACGATCAACGGACTGGATTATTATCCGGTTCCCATGTACCGCGACGAGCAACGCTATGCCACCATGGCAATTGAGCATACAACCGTAATCGACGGAGCGGTCATCCAAAACTGCATTTCCTACAAGAATTACCGCACTTCAACAGCCGACGGCTTCACACTTCCCTATATCATCGGAGACAACCAGAGTGCTTCAGGAACCCTTCAAGCAACGGATATTCTTCTGAAATACAATCCCTATGCAGTAACAGACTACGGCGTTCACTTTGTTTATCTGCCGGATCTCGGTGAATATGAATGGCACGAATACGATGATGAGCCGCACACAGACGGAATCACCGGAGAAAACATCTGCTTCAAGAATGTCATCATTCTCTTTGTCGATGTTCAACCGTTTCAGGGAGATGCGAAAAACCGACTTGACGTCGACTATGTAGGAAACGGTGACGGCTACTACTGTGTTAACGGAAAGGCAGAGCCAATCAGCTGGACCCGGTCAGACGCGGACGCCGCGCTACAAATATTCGGTGCAGACGGAAAGACCCTTGATATCGTTCCCGGAAAAATCATGATTAACATATTTGCAAAGCAATACAAAGACGTTTGCCGATTGCCGGAATAAGGAAAATCGCCCTCCGGATGTTCCGGAGGGCGTATATGTTCGGTTGAATCAGTTGACGCCGACAGCGCCGCAATACTCCGCTACGGATGCGCTGATTTCCCCGAAGGTGTCAGCGTCTCCGGAAAGCGTCCCGCTGTAAACCGGAGAAAGTCCGGCACGATCCGACATTCTGTTGAGGGAATTCAGTGCAGAGAGCAGCCCGCATTTTGCATTTTCATAATTCCTCTGCGCGGATGCCATCATGATCTCATACTCGGAACTTCCCATTGTTTCCGGGGCAAAAATCATCCCCCTCTGCTTCAGCAGATAGGCGGCGGAGCAAAATTCCGGCAATGCCCGAAGAGTATCAAACAGGATCTTCTGTGATATCCTTTTGTCGCTGTAAAGCTCCGCAAGCCGCACGATCACCTCTCCGTTGATTTTCATTTCTCACTCCGTTTCTTATATTCAGTTAGCTTTGCTACTCTGTGATTTTATTATATCACAAAACGACGAACTTGTAAACAGTTTGTAAATTTTTCGTCGATTTGTCGCATACTGCTTTCTTTTTCCACCCGAATTCTGCCCAATACAATTACCGTTTTTATCCATATTAGGAGGATCAAGGCCACGAATGAAACTTCCTGAGCTTCTCTGCCCTGCCGGCAGCTATGAAAAAATGCTTGCCGCTTTCCGTTACGGAGCAGATGCGGTTTACCTCGCCGGCGAAGACTTCGGCATGAGAAGCGCCGCGAAAAACTTTTCACTTCCGGAGCTTCGGCGTGCTGTAACCTATGCGCACTCCATCGGGAAAAAGGTCAATCTGACCGTGAACATCATGCCGCACGGTGATGCCTATCCGGCGCTCCGCCGTTTTTTTCGCGCACTTCGGGACACGCCTCCGGATGCACTGATCATCAGCGATCTCGGCGTTTTTCAGCTCGCCGGAGAGCTTCTTCCGGATGTCGACAGACATGTTTCAACACAGGCAAGCTGTGTAAGTGCGGAAGCATGCTGCGCCTGGTATCAGCTCGGAGCCAAGCGTGTCATTCTCGCGCGCGAACTGACACTCGATGAGATTCGCAGCATTCGAAAAAAAACGCCGAAGCGGCTGGAGCTTGAAGCCTTTATCCACGGCTCCATGTGCGTTTCGTACAGCGGACGCTGTCTGCTTTCCAACTATCTGACCGGAAGGGACTCCAACCGCGGCAGCTGCACACAGCCCTGTCGCTGGAATTTCGTCATTTCCGAGGAAAAGCACGCCGGCGAGAAACTGCCCGTGTACGAAGACGAAGGAACCTTTATCATGTCCTCGCGCGATCTCTCGATGATCGAACACATTCCGGAGCTTGTGGATGCCGGTCTTTCCTGTCTGAAAATCGAGGGACGAATGAAAAGCGCATATTATGCTGCCGTAACGGCAAACACATACCGTATGGCGTTGGACACATACGCGCGCGACGGAGAAAGCTATCGTTTTGATCCCCGTTGGAACGAGGAACTTGACAGCGTTTCCCACCGCGAGTATTCCACCGGCTACTATTTTTCATCGACCTTTGAAAACGTCAACACAGTCACTTCTCCCGGCTATATCCGGGAGAAAGCCTATCTGGCCGAAGCTCTCTCCGACAGTGATACAAGCGGTTTTGCCCTCTTTCAACAGCACAACAAGCTGACGGCGGGGGAAACCGTCGAGCTGCTCATTCCAGGACAGGTGGGCATCCCCTTCCGCGTTGATCAAATCTTTGACCCTGACGGTTATTCCATACCAAGCACACCGCATCCGTTGCAGCAATACCGCATCCACGTCCCCGTTCCGGTGACGGCGGGATGCATCCTTCGCACATCCAACCGCTAAGGAGGCAGCATGGAAACCTTTATTGAACTTCTCAAAAGCATCCTGTTCGGTATTTTACAAGGGATTACAGAGTGGCTCCCGATCAGCAGCACCGGGCACCTGATTCTACTCGAGGAATTTCTCACCTTCGACAACCGGGACTTTTTTGATATGTTCAAGGTTGTCATTCAGCTCGGCTCGATTCTTGCCGTGATTGTCGTCTATTTCCGGACTTTATTTCCGCTCTCGCGGGAAAAAGGCAAGCTCAGATGGAAAAAGTCCACTCTTTCTCTTTGGGGAAAAGTGCTGGTCGGCTGTATTCCCGCCGGGGTGATCGGACTTCTCATTGACGATTTTGTGGATAATGTGCTCTCGGTCTGGTATGTGATTGCCGCAGCACTCATCCTTTACGGAATTGCTTTTATCCTTATCGAACGGGTCAACCGAACCCGTTCGTTCCGAATCCATTCCGTGGAGGAAATTGACTGGAAAACTGCATTCGGTATCGGCTGTTTTCAGGTTCTTGCACTGGTTCCCGGAACTTCACGCTCCGGCTCCACCATTCTCGGCGCCTCACTGATCGGCGTCTCGCGCAAACCGGCGGCGGAGTTCTCCTTTTTCCTTGCCGTCCCCGTCATGTTCGGCGCCAGCGCCCTGAAGCTTCTGAAGTTCGGCTTTCATTATACCGGCACCGAGATTCTGGTCCTTCTCTGCGGATCGCTTACAGCCTTTGTGGTTTCTCTTGCCGCCATCCGTTTCCTCATATCCTTTGTGCGCCGTCACAGTTTTGAGGGCTTCGGTTGGTACCGAATCGCTCTTGGAATTCTTGTAATTCTGCGCTTTGTGCTTTTTTGAAAGGAATCGGATGAAAAAAAGAATGGACCCCTCCCAGCTTGACGGTGTTACCCTTGCCTATATCGGCGACTGTGTAATGGAGCTTTTTGTCCGGAGGTTACTTGTTGAAAGCGGTCTTGCCGGCTCGGCAGAATTAAACCGTGCAGCTCAGCAAATCGTCAATGCTGCCGCACAAGCACAGAGCTTCCGACGCATTGAGGCGCTTCTCACAGAAGAGGAAACTGTCTACTACCGCCGCGGAAGAAACAGCGGTCACCTCAATCTGCCAAAACATGCAAAAATGAGCGACTACCGCACGGCAACCGGCTTTGAAGCACTGCTCGGCTATCTTTCCCTGAATGGAGAGGACAAAAGAGTGGAGGAGCTGCTTGCAGCATGCATTGAAATACCACAATAAAGGAGTGTGAAAGCAAATGGGTAGTTTTCGAAACAAGGTAGCTGCCTTCTTTTCGGGGCGCTACGGCAACGACCAGCTTGGTTATTTCAATTTGATTCTTGTCCTTATCATAGGTTTTTCTAATATATTTCATACTTCCCCTGCGCAAACCGTCATCCAGCTTCTGTTTCTTTTTCTTTGGCTTTTCCGTTTTTTCTCACGAAGAAAAGATAAGCGCAGTCAGGAAAATGCGGTTTTTCTTAAAATCTGTCATAAAATATCAGGCTTTTTCTCCCTGCTCCGGAAACGAATAAAAGACGGGAAAACAAGTGTTTATCGTCACTGCCCGCACTGCAAAGCAACCCTGCGTCTGCCACGCAAGCGCGGCAAGCATACCGTGCGCTGTCCGAAATGCAACGAGCGATTTGACACACGCATTATACTGTAAATCCTCCCGTTCTTTGCACGCAAGTCTGAAAAAGGCAGACCATGGATCCCCCTTAACAGAGCGGATTTCCTGTCCGCCCGAATTAAGGGGGAATTTTTATGATAGAAATACGCACATAGGAAATCTTCCCGAAAGGCAGCCCGCAAAACGGCAAAAATCCGATTGCTCTTCTCCTGAGGGGCATCTACCGGGAAAGATCCGGCCTCTGAGAAGCTTTTCCCTCCTCATAGACCCAGGCATTGCACGTTGCAAGATAAAGCGGATCCAGCCGAAAGAAAACGGACATCACAAGGAAGTGATGTCCGTTTTCTTTTTTGTTTACATTCTATTTTTATTTTACCGGCGAGGGCATTCTCTCCGCACAATTGGGGCGATAAAAGATGCAGGGAGATTGGATATGCTATGTGTGATTCGAAAGCAGTTCGGAGGCTTTCATTTCCTCACTTTCTTCCGCCTTTTGATTCACAATCTCAGGATCCATAAATGTCGAAACAACCCTGTGAAGGGCATCGGCAATTGCGGCATCATTACCAGACTGAATAGCATCGCGCAGGACAGAAAGGCGGCGCTCTATTTCCTCCCTGGAATACGGCTTGTCCCTTTCGATAAAAATCAGCGAATTATCTGTCTTGTCCAGTGTCTGAGACTTGATCAGCAGTTCTTCAAAAAGCTTTTCTCCCGGTCGCAGACCGATTTCCTCGATTTTGATATCCTTCTCCGGTTCGTAGCCTGCCAAACGGATCATATTGCACGCCAGATCGTAAATCCGAACAGGATTTCCCATATCCAGTACATAAAGATCTCCCCGCCGCGCCATGGCTCCGGTCTGAAGAACAAGCTGAACAGCTTCCGGAATCGTCATGAAATACCGGATAATTCTCTTATCGGTAACAGTCACCGGACCGCCCGATTCAATCTGGCGGCGAAACAGAGGAATCACCGATCCGTTTGAGCCAAGAACATTACCAAAGCGTACAGAGACAAACTTTGTAGAGGAATCCCGACGGGCCTGGACAATCATTTCGCACATCCGCTTGGATGCTCCCATAATATTGGTCGGGTTCACCGCCTTGTCGGTGGAAATGAGCACAAATTTCTCCACCCCGTACTTCTCTGCGGCATTTGCAGTATTATAGGTACCGAAAACATTGTTTTTGACCGCTTCAGACGGCGAAGCCTCCATAAGAGGAACATGTTTGTGCGCCGCCGCATGAATGACAATCTGCGGGCGGTATTTTTCAAAAACCTGCTCAAGACGGGCGACATCCCGTACAGATCCGATAATTACTTCAAATGACGTTGTTGCTCCTTCATATTTACGAAGCAGCTCCTGCTGAATATCATAAGCATTATTCTCGTAAATATCAAAAATAATCAATCGGCGCGGGGAAAGCTTGGCAAGCTGGCGGCAAAGCTCACTGCCGATCGATCCGCCACCGCCGGTGACAAGAATGACTTTTTCACGATAATAGGCACGGGAAAGTTCAGAATCTACATTAATTGTATCGCGGAACAGAAGATCCTCAATATGGATTTCACGGGGAGAGCGCTTCAGCCCGTCCAAAGATCCCTGCCCCAGCGGATAATCATAGATTTTCACCTTGCATCCCAAAGCGGAATAAAAATCAAGCAAACGACATTTCTCCGCACTGCTCAGATCCGGAAGCGCGATCATAATCTCCTGAAGGGATTTTCTGCGGATAACATCCGGCGCTTGCTTTTCATTATAAACCGGAATACTGTTCAGTTTTTGTCCGCATTTTGACGGATCAATATCAAAAAATGCAACCGGCTGATAGCGGGAACAGGGATTACGAAGGAATTCCTCAGCAAGCGTTGAACCGATATTCCCTGCCCCGACAATGGCGATTCCGATCTTCTGCTTATCCGAATTTCTGTTATCGTGCTCGGCATTTCTGCGCGCATAGATGAACTGATAGAAGAGACGCACGGTCATACACGCAAGACAGTTAAAGGAAATCACAAAAACAGTGGCTGCAAAACCAATGTACAAGGAATCAAAAAGCTTGCCTATCCCCAAAAGAAAGCAGCCAGCGAAAAAGTCAGCAAGGACCAGTCTGATATAAAGGCCGACAGTCGCATAGCGCCATATATGATTGTAAATGAGAAGAACAGCGCGAAAAAAGAGCAAAGTGACACAAAACAAAAGAAATTCAAACAGCATCTGCTTCACTGTCAGATTACCGCTGATGCTCACAAAGGATAATCCGCACTCGGCAGCAAGCAGAAGAAAAGAAAAAGCAAGGATGCCGATATCGATCAAGCAGAGAAGCGATTTACGCTTGTCCATGATTACTCCAAAACGCATTATTATAAAAAATATTATAAATTTATTTTTATTATAAATCACAGCAAGAACAAAAGCAATACTTTTGCCCTTATCTCTGCACGTGAGTAAAAAATATTAGGAAGGATAGCAAAAAGAGCACCGCCCAAATCCTTGAGCGGTGCTCTTTTTACGCTTTTGATTTATTGGAAATCGGCCTCTGATGCATCCGTATCCTTCTGCACCGCATCATCCCCGCCGAAAAGATCGGCATGAATCGCATCCTCATCGAAGTCGAAATCCTCATCATCAAGGAAATCTTCCCCAAAACTTGCCTCAAAGGCCTTCTCATCCTCGCGATACTGCCACAGCATATAGGTTCCGACCGTACCTGCCATCGCGGCAACGGCAAGGAATGCACCGGCAATGCTCTTCTTCTTGGCGCAAAGAATGATGAACATGATCGTAAAGGAAAAAGCCTGCACCATCAGAGAAATTCCCACATAAAGTCTTGATTTTTTCATAACGAATCCCCTTTCGAATTATTGATCAAGTTTTGCGTTCATTTTCAGATAAGCATTGATAAAACCGTCGATTTCACCGTCCATAACAGCGATGATATTTCCGTCCTCATATCCCGTACGGGTATCCTTAACCAGTGTATAGGGCATAAATACATAGGAACGGATCTGGGCTCCCCACTCAATGTTTGTCTTGGTTCCCTGGATGTCTTCAATTTTATCGAGTTTTTCACGCGCCTTGATTTCCATCAACTTGGAGCGGAGCATACGGAGCGCGGTTTCCTTGTTCTGAAGCTGACTGCGTTCGGTCTGGCACCCTACAACGATTCCGGTCGGCTTGTGAACAATCCGAATCGCAGAATCCGTTTTGTTGATATGCTGCCCGCCCGCTCCGCTCGAACGGTGCGCCGTGATCTCAAGATCCTCATCCTTCAACTCGATTTTTCCGTCATCCTCAAACTCAGGCATAACCTCAACCGAAGCAAAGGAGGTCTGCCTTCTGCCGGATGCATCAAACGGAGATACCCGAACAAGACGATGAACACCGTTTTCGCTCTTCAGATAGCCGTAGGCATTTTCGCCCTCAATCGTGATCGTCGCGCTCTTGATGCCGGCTTCTTCTCCGTCAAGCCAATCAATCAGTTTGACGGTATAGCCGTGGCGTTCGCCCCATCGGGTATAGAGGCGATACAGCATCAGCGCCCAATCCTGTGCCTCGGTGCCGCCGGCTCCGGGATGGAAGGAAAGAATCGCATTATTGCGATCATATTCCCCGGAGAGGAGCGCTTCAATACGGCGTGCTTCTTCCTCAGCCCGGATCTCACGCAGTTCGCTTTGCACCTCCGCAACACAGCTTTCGTCATTTTCTTCAATTGCCATTTCGGAAAGCGTAATCGCGTCATCCAGCTTCTGCCTAAGGGTTTCATACGCAGCAATCTTATCCCGCTTGCGTTTCAGCTGCTGAAGAACCTTCCCCGAATTCTCCTGATCTGCCCAGAAATTATCAGCCGTCGTCTTTTCCTCGAGCTGTGCTACAGCTACCCTTTCCTCTTCTATCCGAAGCGCGTTGCCGAGCTCGTCGATTTTATCACGATACCCGATCAGCTCGCGGCGCGCCTCCTCCAATGCTACTATCAAATGTTCCTCCAAAATTAGCGTATGCCGAATAACGTAAGGAGATACTTCCCTGTCAGTATTCTACCATAACAGGATTCCCTTTTCAAGAGCATAATATGATTTTTTTGCTTCCTCAGACCTGTCAAGTGGCAATTCCGGCAAACTGGCTGCTGTACAGCTTGAAATACTCTCCTTTTTTTGCAAGAAGCTCCTCATGGCTTCCGGTTTCCGCGATTTTTCCGTCACGCAGCACAACGATTTTATCTGCATCTCTGATGGTGGAGAGACGGTGCGCAATGATCAGCGACGTGCGCCCCTGCATCAGCGCCACCATGGCCTGCTGAATGTGCATTTCGGTGCGCGTATCGACGGAGGAGGTCGCCTCGTCAAGAATCAGTATCCGGGGATCGGCAAGCACAGCACGCGCAATGGAAAGCAGCTGTCGCTGACCCTGCGAAAGGTTTCCGCCGGCTTCCGAAAGCTCCGAGCGGTAGCCGTCCGGGAGACGATCGATAAAGGAATCCGCCCTTGCCGTATGCGCTGCAGCGCGCATCTGACTGTCGGTCGCGCTCAAATTCCCGTACTTGATGTTTTTTTCAATTGTGTCATTGAAGAGAACTGTATCTTGCAGAACGATCGCAATTGACTGCCGAAGCTCCTTTTTCGGAATCTCCGTGATATCCGTGCCGTCAACGGTTATCCTTCCGGAGTCCACCTCGTAGAATCGGGTGAGCAAATTGACAATCGTGGTCTTTCCGGAGCCTGTCGCACCGACAATTGCAACCTTTTGACCGGCACCGACCGAAAGATCAAGATCCCGCAGAACGGGCTCGCCGGGGACATAGCCGAAATCGACATGCTCAAACCGGATTTCCCCGCGGACAGAAGAAATATCGATTTTTTTCTTCCCTTCATCAATCTCATCCGGCGTATCGAGAATGGCAAAAATACGTTCAGCGCCGGCAAGAGCGGTCAGAATGCTGGAATACTGGCTCGCAATCATATTGATCGGATGGGTAAACTTTTTCGAATACTGGAGCATTGCCTGAATTTTACCCGGTGTCATGCCGGCTTTCCCGGTAAGAATAAGGTAGCCGCCTGCCGCTGCAAGCAGGACATACTGAAAATTACCGATAAAATTCATGACAGGTCCCATGATCGAACCCCAGACCCGTGCACTGATTGAGCAGCTGCGGAACTCCTCGGAAACCTTTCCGAAGTTTTCAATCGCCTCCGGCTCCTTGCCGTAAGCAACAACCGTCTTATATCCCGTAACCATTTCCTCAACCCGACCGTTCAGCTGACCGAGCAGACGCTGACGACGGGTGAAATATTTACGCATGAATTTTGCAAGCATAGAGGAGACAAAAACAGTCAAAGGAATGGTAACGACAGCAACCAGCGTCATAACGGGACTGTAATACAGCATCATGGAAAACGCGCCGACAAGAGTAAGAACAGCAGAAAGCAATGATGTCAAAGACTGAGAAACCGCAGTAGAGAGATTCTCCACGTCATTTGTCATTCTGCTCATAATATCGCCGTGTTTATGGGAATCTGTGTAGCCAATCGGCAGGCGGGAAATTTTCGCAAACAGTTCTTCCCTCATGACATACACAGTGTTCATCGAAAGTTTCGCCGAAACACGCCCCTGAATCCAGGTGAAAACAGCACCGACGAGGGCAATGATGCCAAGAATCAGAAGATATCCCAAAAGCTGACTGAGATTGACGGAAAGCCCACCTGTTGTCTCATCAATGCGGAAGGTATCAATCGCCTTCTGCTGCATCATCGGTCCGACAAGGTCAACGGCGGTAATCAGCAAGGTGAACAGAATCAGCATGATCAGGATGTATCTGCTGGAGCCAATGTATTTCAGAACGCGCGAAAGGGTCTTCAGGGTATTCTTCGGCTTTTCCGCATTCATACGGGCATTCATTCCGGGACCGCCTCTTCCCGCAGGGCGAAGATCGATTTTCGGCAGTTCGCGCGTATCTTTGTTCTGTTCGGCCATCAGTTCTCCCCTCCTTCCGCAAGCGCTCCGGACCGCATCTGCGATTCATAAATATCACGGTAGGTATCGCTTATCTTCATCAATTCATCATGAGGCGCACAATGCAGAATCCGTCCGATTCGATAACGGCAATCCGGTCGGCGGACCGAACACTGGCAATGCGCTGTGCAATCATGATAACGGTCGTTCCGGCAAAACGCTCCTTCACGGCGCGCTGAAGCTTTGCCTCAGTGGCAAGATCCAGTGCGGACGTGGAATCGTCCAGAATCAGAATCTCCGGCTTGCGGATCAGCGCCCGGGAGACCGAAAGGCGCTGCTTCTGTCCACCGGAAAGCGATGCTCCCTTTTCGGCAATGAAGGTATCAAAACCGTCATTGAAACCGAGAACAAAGTCAGAGGCCTGCGCTGCGTCTGCTGCTGCACGAACCTCAGTATCATCGGCATCCGGCTTTCCCCAGCGGATATTCTTTGCAATCGTGTCGGAGAACAGTTCGCTTTTCTGCATGACAAATCCGATTTTTTTACGAAGTGCAGAAAGTGTATAATCCCGTACCGATCTTCCGTTTACCAAAACCTCCCCCTCTGTAGCATCGTAAAAACGGGGAATCAGCTGAACAAGTGAGGATTTTCCCGAACCGGTCTCTCCGATAACAGCAAGCGTTTCTCCGCGGCGGATCTTCAGATTGATTCCGGAAAGTACATTCTTGCCGGTCGTTCCCGGATACCGGAAACTGACATTGCGGAATTCAACCGCAGTTTTCCTGTCGGGGCCTTCCGTTTCCTTACCGCCGACCACCGCAGGTTCGGAATCCAGAACTTCATTGATTCGTTCGGCAGAGGCCATGGCACGGGAAACCGACTGAAACATCATCGTGATCATCATGACAGAGTTGATAACCTGCGTCACATAGGTAATGGCTGCCATGACAGCGCCGACCGTCATACCGGAGGCTTCGATATTGGCGCGGAATCCTCCGATCCAGATGATTGCAACAATCGCAAGGGATTGTACCAGTGTCAAAAGCGGAGATATATTGGCAAGAAGGAGAGAAACACGCAGATTCGCATCCCGCATTTCCCGGTTAGCGCTGCCGAAGCGTTCGCACTCGTATTCTTCCCTTGTATACGCCTTAACAACACGCGCACCGCCCACATTTTCCTGAACAACGGCATTGACCTTATCAAGCTTTTTCTGAACAACGCTGAAAAGCGGAACAGCCCGTCTGACAATCAGGAAAATCGCGATTATCAACACCGGAAGGGCACAAAGCAAAACAAAGCTGAAACGCACATCCAATGTCAGAACCATGATCGTTCCGCCGATAAAAAACATCGGAGAACGGACAAACATCCGCAGCACAGTCTCAACAAAGTCCACAAGCTGCGAAACGTCATTTGTCATCCGCGTGACAAGCGAACCGGTTGTAAAGCGATCTGTCTGTTCAATCGACAGTGACATCACATGTCTGAACGCGTCACGGCGGAGATCGTTTCCGAAGCCCTGCGAGGCCGAGGCAGCAGTCCAGGCACAGAAGGTTCCGAAAAAACCGCCTACAAGTGTCACAGCAAGCATAAGAAGTCCAAAAGTGAGAATCATAGACAGACGGGACGGGTCACTTCCCGCAAAAAAATGAAGAAGCGACGCAGCAAGCGCCGATCCGTTTTCAGGGTCATTTACCGAAATGCCAAGCACCCCATAATTGACGATATAGGACATCAGATAGGGCAGACAAAGATCCGCCGATACCTCTCCGATCATCATCAAAGGGGAGATGAAGGCAAGAAGCCGGTAAGGCTTCAGGTAACGCAACAGTTTTTTCAAGCCAATTCCCCCAATATTTTATTTTAGTTATTTTAGCATTATATTTGGGAAAATGTCAAGCAACAAGACCTCCATTTGCAGAAAAGAGCGTACAGAATTCGCAGGAGCGGGCTGCCAATTGCGGATAAGAACAGCAATCTTTTCCGGGAAGCACACAAAGATATTATAATACAAACGCACTGTTTTTACGGTCCCATGCTTCCGAACGGTACGGAGCCTTCAGCGTGTCCTTTGCAAAAAAATACAGGATGAATTCGACAGATCTGCCTGTTTGATATTTCCATTCATAAAGCCCCGACGGCGGCACAAAATAGAATCGTGCCGCGCATCGCTGCAGCGCGATCCCGCACTGCGGACAGGTTGAAGAATACTGCTTCCGCTTTTTGCAGATCGGATCACGGCACCGAAAAACCGGGGGAGCGCCCGAACACGGGCAAAAGATAATGTGGAACAAAGCGAAACGGCAACACAAGGCGACTTCCGCGGGCAATCGAAGTATCTTGCGCATTCTCTCATTTTTTGCACTCTCCGTTCTTCTGCTTGCATGGGGGGTGATTCCCTCCGAGGCAAGAGAGCCGCTCAGACTGATTCCCGGAGGCATCCCATTCGGGGCAAAGCTGACATTCCCCGGTGTAACCGTCACGGGTTTTTCTGAGGACACAACAAGTCCGGCGCAAAATGCCGGTCTGATGAAGAACGATCGGATTGTGGAATTGAACGGCAATGCAATCAGCGGCTGCGAGCAGTTCGCATCTCTGATTGAAGCATCAAACGGCAAGGAGCTTTCGATTAAGGTCCTGCGGCAAGGACGGGAAATCACCTTTTCCGTCACCCCGCTGCTGACCGACGGCAGATACCGGATCGGCGTCACGGTGCGGGACGGCGCCGCCGGGGTTGGTACCGTGACATTTTTTACTGAAAACGGAGCGTTCGGAGGGCTTGGCCATGGCGTGTACTGTAAAGACACGGGTGAGCTTGCCCCTTTTCGTTCCGGCACAGTATGCGGCGTAGTGATCAAGGGAATCCGGCGGGGCTTTGCCGGTTCCCCAGGGGAGATCATGGGCGCTCTGACTCCTGAGCGTCTCGGAACTTTGTCGGCAAACACCCCGGTGGGTGTTTTCGGTCTGTACGGCATGCTCCCTGACTGTCTGAAGTCTAAAGCGTTGGATGTAGCCGATCCGGAGGAGCTCACGCGCGGTGCGGCAACAATCCTTTCCACCCTTGGTGATGACGGAATCGTAGAATACGCGATCGAAATCACATCCATTTCTGAGCCGCGCGGAACAGGCGAAAAGTCCTTTGCCATCCGTGTTACGGATAAGCGCCTTCTGGAGCGTACAGGAGGAATCGTTCAGGGCATGAGCGGAAGCCCCATTCTCCAGAACGGTAAGCTTGTCGGCGCCGTCACTCATGTAATGATCGGCGATCCGACTGCAGGATACGGCATCTTTATCCGGACTATGATTTCGGAAATGCCGGAGTATCTGCAATAAAAAATGTCCCGGGGCAAAACTCGCCCCGGGACACCGTTTTTTATAAGAATCAAACCGTTTTTTTCATACAGGTTCTTCCGCCATCGATCATGAAGTTCGAGCCGGTAATAAACGCTGCTTTATCAGAAAGAAGATAGCAGATGAGATCGACAACCTCCTGGGGTTCTGCGGCTCTACCAAGAAGGGTCTGCATTTTCGCCATCGCGGCACGCGTCAGAACCGGTCCCGGGGAAACGCAATTGACGCGCACCCCATAGCGGGACGCATAGCCCGCAAGCGACATTGTCAGTCCGTGCATGGCTCCGCTCTTTGCCGTTGAATAACCAATCGACCCGGCGGAAGCTTCCGCTCCGGCAATGGAACCGAGATTGATGATACACCCGCTCTTATGTTCGGCCATATACGGAAGAACCGCGCGTGCAAAAAGCATCTGTGCGGTCAGATTGACATCAATCTCCCACTTGAGGATGTCCACATCCACCGTCAGGAAGTCCCGTACACCCTTCAGGATCCGGATGCCGTCTCCTCCTGCAAAATTGCAAAGATAATCAATTCTGCCAAAGCGTTCTACCGCGCGTTTGGCAACATTCTCCATTTGGGCGTATTCACGCACATCGCAGGAAACGAAGATGCGGTTCTCATCCTCCTCGCAAGGATTGAGGTCGGCAATGACAGCCTTTCCTCCCATAGCAATGATATTGTCTGCCGTCAGCTTCCCCATACCGGAGGATCCGCCGGAGATAACAGCAACCTTCCCAGTAAAATCATAATCCATGATACATTGTAACCCCCTATTCTTTTTCGCACATATGAGCATTTTTATTTTACTCTATTTACTTCCGGGTAACAATGAAGTATAATATTGAAAAAGGAAACAATTCTATCGTTGGAGAATAGCAATCCATGAATCTGCGCGACTGCACCTTTACTTATCTTCGTTTTGGGACATACCATTTCCGGGACGGACAGCGATGTGTTCTGAATGTGCCGCGTCCCTTTGAGATCATTACAAAAATACTGTCAGGCAGCGTTGTCTTCCGCTGCGGCGACAATATCGTGGAAGCGAAGGAGGGAGAAGCCGTCTATCTTCCGATCGGCTGCATATATGAGATGACCTGGCACGGAGCATCCCCCTCCAACACGGCAATGCACTATCGTCTGAATGCACCGCATCGCGGCCGTCGTCTGCGGAAGCTGGAAGGCGTCAGTCTCCCGCTTGATGAAAGGAGAGACGGACTGCTCGGCGATCTTGCAGTTGCCTACCAAACGCTTGCGCTCACGGAGCCGCTGCAGAATGACGACCCACCCATCCCTCCGAACCGAGCGAAACGCGCTGTTGACTTCATCCGCGCCCATTACGCTGAGGAGCTCCCGACAGAACTTCTCGCAGCAAAACTGAACCTCTCCCCGTCCCGGTTTTTCAGCGTGTTTCATGAGGCAACGGGAATGACGGCAATTGAATACAGAAACCTTGTCCGGACTGATGTCGCTATGCAGCTCCTTCTGACAACCGATAAATCGGTCGAGGAAATATCAGAAGAAGTCGGATTTTCCTCCGCCGTTTATTTCCGGCGCGTTTTCAAAAAAAACACCGGCGTCAACTGCCGTGAATACCGTCGCGCAAACGCCTCATTTCTGTAAGCCGCTGCTCTGATTTTACGCGAGGGAAATTCCGGCACAAAAAAAATAACAGGGAAGCGGCAATTGCCGCTTCCCTGCTCTTACCGATATCTACGACTTTCCTGAATGCGGGTCAAACATATGAGGAAACCCGACTCACGGTCAGGGGTGTTTGTCGCCCTCGTCCTTGTATGCTTTCCCGTTTCCCCTCCGTCTCCGTACGCACTCGGTAAGCAGATACTCAATCTGCCCGTTTACCGAGCGAAAATCATCCTCTGCCCATCGCGCAAGCTCATCATACAACTTTGCGGAGAGTCTGAGGGGAATTTGCTTTTTTTCCCTCTCCATAGGAATCAATAGAGAGTTCCGGAGTTCACAACGGGCTGCGCATCATGGTTGCCGCAGAGGACAACAAGCAGATTCGAAACCATCGCTGCTTTTCTCTCCTCATCCAGTTGTACAATTTCCTTCTCTCCAAGACGCTCCAGTGCCATTTCCACCATCCCCACAGCGCCGTCAACAATCATCTTGCGCGCATCGATGATGGCAGATGCCTGCTGACGCTGCAGCATAACGGCAGCAATCTCCGGAGCGTAGGCAAGATAGGTAATCCGCGCCTCCACAATCTCCAGACCCGCCTCGGCAACACGCTGCTGAATCTCGTCCCGGATCCGCATTGCCACAACCTCGCTGGAACCGCGAAGCGAGCCTTCGTCGGCAACACCGTCTCCTGTTGTGTCCACATTGGGCGCAACGTCATACGGATAAATCCGCACAACATTTCTCAGCGCACTGTCACATTGCAGCGAAAGAAATTCCTTATAATTATCAACATTGAACACCGCCTTGGCCGTATCGATAACGCGCCAGGTGACTGCAATTCCGATCTCAACCGGATTGCCGAGACAATCATTGATTTTCTGACGATTATTGTTCAGGGTCATGATTTTTAAGGAAAGCTTCTTTGAAGAAGCCGATACACTGACATTTACTTCCCCGTTGGACGCGGCAACGCGCATGGGAGCAACGGAAACATCCCCGCTTTGGCTGAGTTTCGTCTGAGACGCGGGATTGACTGAGGTGCAGAAGGGATTCACACAATAAAAGCCATCCCCCTTCAGTGTTCCTATGTATTTCCCGAACAGAGTCAGCACAAGAGCTTCGGACGGCTTCAGGACCCGCAGTCCGAGAAGCGGAAACCAGCCGACGCAAAGGTAAAAAAGCGCGACGAAAAACAGAACGTTTTCCTTCTCTGCACTCGCAATCAGCAATACAGCAGCAGCTATATAGAGCAGAATGGTGAGAACAAGCACAAGCATCCCATGCTTTTTGTTGGTCAAAACAATTTCCTTCATTACGCAAAATTCCTTTCCCTGACATTTTTCGACATAATGATATCATAACGATATCATTATGTCAATAGGTTTCCGAAAAAAAGCGGTCCGATCAGAAAATCGGACCGCTTTTTGCATATAGTAGCTGTTAAATCAATACATTCCGCCCATGCCGGCCGGAGCTGCCGGAGCTGCCGGAGTTTCCTCCTTGATATCGGCAACAACAGCCTCAGTGGTGAGAACGATAGAAGCGACGGATGCAGCATTCTGAAGAGCAGAGCGGGTTACCTTGCACGGATCAACGATTCCTTCCTTGATCATATCACAGTAGGTTTCATTGTAAGCATCAAAGCCCCATCCGGCCTTCTTCTTGCTTCTGATCTTATCGACAACAACAGAGCCTTCAAAGCCTGCGTTCTCCGCAATCTGGCGAACCGGCTCCTCCAGGGCACGGACAACCAGTTTAACACCGGTACGCTCGTCACCCTCTGTGGATTCGAGCAGCGCTGCAACATCATCGATCACATTGAGATAAGCGGTTCCGCCGCCCGGAACAATACCTTCCTCAACTGCGGCCTTGGTTGCGTTGAGTGCATCCTCGATACGGAGTTTCTTCTCCTTCATTTCCGCTTCCGTTGCGGCACCGACCTTCACGACGGCAACGCCACCCGCCAGCTTGGCAAGTCTCTCCTGGAGCTTCTCACGGTCGAAATCGGAAGTCGTAGTCTCAATCGCCTGGCGGATCTGAGCAACACGGTTCTTGATTTCCTCCGGCTTGCCCGCACCGTCAACGATAATGGTGTTTTCCTTATTAACCTTGACCTGTCTTGCTCTGCCGAGCTGAGCCATGGTCGTGTCCTTCAACTCAAGACCGAGCTCGGAGGTAATCACCTGACCGCCTGTCAGAATGGCAATGTCCTGAAGCATTTCCTTGCGGCGGTCACCGAAGCCGGGGGCCTTGACTGCAACGCAGGTGAAGGTGCCGCGCAGACGGTTGAGAACAAGCGTGGTAAGCGCCTCACCCTCAACGTCCTCTGCGATAATCAGCAGTTTTCCTCCGTTCTGCACGATCTGCTCAAGCAGCGGGAGAATCTCCTGAATATTGGAAATCTTCTTATCGGTGATGAGAATATAGGGATCGTCAAGAACCGCTTCCATCTTGTCGGTATCTGTTGCCATATACGGGGACAGATATCCGCGGTCAAACTGCATACCTTCGACAACCTCACAATAGGTTTCGGCAGACTTGGACTCCTCTACGGTGATAACACCGTCAGAGGTAACCTTCTCCATGGCATCGGCAATCAGATGACCGATTACCTCGTCGCCGGAGGAGACAGTGCCAACACGGGCAATGTCCTCGGTGCCGTTCACCTTCTGGGAATTCGCAACAAGCTTGTCAACCGCACAGTCAACGGCCTTCTTGATGCCTTTGCGCAGAACCATCGGGTTAGCGCCTGCCGCCACGTTCTTCATGCCTTCCCGGATAAGCGTCTGGGCAAGCAGAGTTGCTGTCGTGGTACCGTCACCGGCAGCGTCGTTTGTCTTGGTCGCAACCTCTTTTACAAGCTGAGCACCCATATTTTCAGCCGGATCTTCAAGCTCGATTTCCTTTGCGATGGTTACACCGTCGTTTGTAATCAGCGGAGAACCGTACTTCTTGTCGAGTACAACGTTTCTTCCCTTCGGTCCGAGTGTGATCTTCACGGTATCGCTGAGTTTGTCGATACCGCGCAGAAGCGCGTTGCGCGCATCAATGCCGTAAATAATATCCTTTGCCATAATTCTATCTCCTCCTTTTAGTCAACAATCGCGAGAATGTCGCTCTGTCTGACAATACTGTACTCGGTTCCGTCTGCTTTTACTTCCGTTCCGGCATACTTGCTGCAGATGACACGGTCTCCGACCTTCACGGTCATTGTGACCTCTTTGCCGTCAACAAGTCCGCCGGGACCAACGGCTACAACCTCCGCAACCTGCGGTTTTTCCTTTGCCGCACCGGGCAGAACAATACCGGACTTTGTGGTTTCCTCAGCTTCAACAGCCTTCACGACCACACGGTCCGCAAGCGGTTTGATAGTCATTTGTGATTCCTCCATATTTTTTCCGTTAAAACGGATTTTTTATTGCGCTTGCTTTAGCACTCTTTTTGCCTAAGTGCTAATGCTATGCTATATTCTACACAACACAATCAGAAAAATCAAGTCTTTTTCAAAAATTTTTTGAAAATTCATAAAACATTCACATTTGATTCGCAAATCACGACCCAGTCTGCTATTTTTACCGAAAACAGAATCTCTTTTCTTTTTTTCCGCGCCTCTCCGGGCATAGCCTCTGCGTTCATCGAATAAAATTTTCTCAAAAGGTGGTGATGTTATGCAGTGGCTTTCGCGTTTTTTCGACGGGATTCTCTCGCCGGCTTCTACTGTTTTTCTGCTGTTCTCCGGGATTCTTCTCACACTTTTTCTCCGCCCGTGGCGAACGCTGCGGCGCGCCGCTTCCGGTCTAAGCGCCCGTTCCTCCCGTTCGGCGCTGTTGACTGCGCTCGGAGGAACAATCGGCGTCGGAAACATCTCCGGCGTTGCACTGGCGCTTTCCTGCGGCGGACCGGGGGCTCTGTTCTGGATGTGGGTTTCATCCATCGTTGCAATGTCGGTAAAATACACCGAAATTCTCTTGGCGTGCCATTACCGCATTTCCCGTAACGGAGGATATCACGGCGGTGCTCCGCTTTATATTTCCGCTTTGATCGGTCGGATTCCCGCCGCGATTTTCAGTGCTCTATGTATGCTTACAGCCATGTCTGTCGGCTCGGGCGTACAAACCGCTGCTGTGGCTGACGCTTTTGAGGATGCCTTCTCGGTTCCGAAGGCGGTAACCGGCATTTTTCTTACAGCAGCGGCAGCCGTCTGCATTCTCGGTGGGACAAAACGAATCACGCGCTTTACCGACAAGCTTGTCCCGCTGATGACCTTGATTTACACAGCGCTTTCCCTTTATATTATTATCACTGACCGCGCCGGCCTCCCCGCAGTAATGAAAGCAATTTTTCAGGGGGCGTTCAAACCCGGGGCCGCACGCGGCGGCATCATCGGCGTTCTCACGGGGGGAGCTGTGCGATATGGCATTTCTCGCGGTCTGGTATCCAATGAGGCAGGCTGCGGAACCGCACCGTTCGCCCACGCCACCGCCGAAGGGAAACACCCGGCGGAGCAGGCAGCATTCGGCTTTGTTGAGGTCTTTGTCGATACCATGCTGCTCTGCTCTTTGACCGGGATTTCCATGCTCCTCGCCTTCGGGGGCGAGGTTCTCGCCGACGGCTCCGGGATGGAGTGCGTCATGGCGGCATTCGGCTTCTATTTTGGGGAAGCGGCACCCGCGCTTCTTGCGCTTTCGGTGCTTCTCTTTGCTTACGGCAGTATCATCTGTTGGGATTTTTACGGCTCAGAATGTCTTTTGCTCCGCGGTGCCTCAAAGAAACGCCAACAGGCTTTTCTCATCGTTTTTCTTGCCTCCGTCTTTTTGGGTTCTGTTGTCGACAGGGAGGTGATCTGGTTTTTCTCCGACGCCTCCTGCTGCCTCATGCTGCTTTGCAATCTTCCCGCTCTTCTTGCGGGAATGAAAACAGCGCGCAGTTTGACAGAGGAATACATCAGTCGGAAATAAAATCCAGAAGGAGCCCGCGGCAGAGTGTCAGCTCCGAGCATTTCAGGACAAAAGCTGCCCCCTCCTCAGAGGCGGAAACGGCGAGAGGACAAACAGCTTCTTTCCGAAAAACCGACAGGATCTCATGCAGCACGCCTCCTCCGACGACCGCCACTCCGAAGAGTCGGAGAACGGCGCAGGGGGTTTCACTCACATGCACATATCCCGCCTCCCCGGCGGAAAGTCGGTATGCTTCCGGATTTTCCGGAACGGCAAGCAAGGTTCCGGAGCAAAAGGTTTCGAGCAAAACGTCCGAGCAGACCGCCGCATAGCACGGACGTCTGAAGCGGAGAAGCATCCGGTCCGGGTACCACGCAACCCCGTTCACAAGTCCGTGTACTCCGTTGTTCATTACCGGTACCTCCCGTAGCATTCTATGCTTGCCGAAAAAAAAGGCCCCCGGTAGCCCTGCCCCAACAAGCATAGACCAGGATCCCGCAAAACAGGATCCGGCGGTTTAGCAAAATAACAGGCAAAAATTCCGCATTGTGAAAAAGCCGAATGTTCCGGAAGAACATTCGGCTGATTGCGTTTTGGAAAATAATACAAAGAAATTAAGAATCGGAAATTCAGAGAACCTCGTAAACGGAACTAACAGAAAAGGCGCTGGATGCAGCAGCAATCCTGCGGTTCAGCTCTGCACGGTCGATTTTTTCGCGAAGCAGAAGGGTCAGCTTGCCCGCGGAAGGAAGGAGTCGGTCCGGCTGACCGAAGAAGCGCTCGGCAAGTGCGGCGTTCTCTGTGCTGACGGTAACGCAGAAAAGGGACGGGATCGATTGCGGATCTCCGATTTTCTCCTGCGGTGCGTCGCGCCAGGGATGCACCGGCTCTGCGATTCCTGCAGCGATACGGATGGCATCCGCCGCGACTGCGCTCGCGGTGGGATCGGATCCGGCGCCTCTGCCGTAAAACATCACATCCCCGACAAAGTTCCCACGGATAAGCACACCGTTAAAAACATCGGTAATACCCGCTAAGGGATTTTCATGACGGACAAAACAGGGACGGACACACAAAACCATTCTGCCCTGCGGATCCTTTTCGGCACTCCCGATCAGCTTGACGGAACAGCCCAGTCGTTCGGCGTTTTCGATATCAGACAGTGTCACCTCCGTAATTCCGACGGTCGGAATCCGATCACAGGGCACAGCAGCGCCGAAAGCAAGAGCGCCGAGAATACAGATTTTTCTGCAAACATCCTTTCCCTCAATGTCAGCACTCGGATCCGCTTCCGCATAGCCACGCTCCTGTGCACCGCGCAGCGCATCTGCAAAGGACATTCCGTCCTCTTTCATACGGGTCAGGATATAGTTTGTTGTTCCGTTGAGAATTCCGTCGATACGAAGAATGTCATTGGCAAGAGCAAGATCCGAGGACAGAGGATGAAGAACGGGAATCCCCCCTCCCACGCTGCCCTCAAACAGATAATGAACCCCCATCTCCTCAGCAAGACAAAGCAATTCCGTCCCGTGAGTCGCAACCAACTCCTTGTTGGAGGTAACAACGCTCTTCCCCGCCAGGAGCGCCCGCCGGGTAAAGTCATAGGCAGCACGGCAGCCGCCGATTACCTCACAGACAATAGCGATTTCCGGATCGGTAAGAATCTCCTCAATGTCATGACACAGAAGCGATGCAAAAGGGCTGTCCGGAAATTCACGCAGATCCAATATCCGTTTTATGCGGATTTCCTTACCGGTTTTTTCTCTTATATGTTCTGCGTTTTCGCTGATCAGCCGGGCAACGCCGGAGCCGACTACTCCGAACCCGAGGACTGCAATCCCAATCATAATTGTTCCTCCGACTATCCGATATTCAGGAATGAATGGGACAATTTTAGCATACAGACAGCGAAAATGCAAGTATCTTACACGAATCCTCCACTTTCCTGCATAGATATTCTTTTTTCCCGGAATCTATGGTATAATCGGATTCATAAGGAGAGCAAGATGAAAAAACAAACACAGATTGAAACAAATCCGTTTCCCTACTCGGATACCAATAAGCGCTACCATACCTACGATTACTATCTGCGCCATCAATTTGGTGAGAAAATCGCAAAAATCCCCCTGGACGCCGGCATGACCTGTCCTAATCTGGACGGAAAAAAGGGACACGGCGGCTGCTCCTTCTGTGCAGCCGGGGCAACCGACCGTGCAATTGACCCGACCCTGACTATCGAAGAGCAATACCGGCTCCGACTGCAGTCGCTCCGGGAAAAATGGAAGGTAACCCACACCATACCCTACCTCCAGGCACACACCAATACCTATGCGCCGACTGCCGAACTGGAAAAGCTCTATCTTCGCGCGCTTTCTCTTCCCGGTGCCGTCGGGTTGGCAATCGCAACACGAGGCGACTGCCTCTCTCCGGCGACTGCCCGCCTTCTCTCCAAGATGGGAGAGAGAAAACCGGTTACGGTTGAATTAGGACTCGAAACCGCATGCGATGCAACCGCCGCTTCTCTGAACCGTTGCGAAAGCTTTGCGGAATTCTGCCGTGGGTATCGTCTCCTCCGGAACGCCGGAAATCTCCGGATCTGCATTCACCTCATTCTTGGGCTCCCCGGCGAAAACCGCGAAACAGTTCTTAACACAATCCATCGCGTCTCCGAGTTGCAGCCCGATGCCGTAAAATTTCATCTTCTCTACATTCTGAGAGGGACACGACTTGCATCGGAATGGGAATCCGGTAAATATACGCCGCTTAGCAAAGACGAGTACATCTCACTGCTCTGTGACTGCATCTGTGCCCTTCCTCCGGAAACGGTTGTGGAACGGATCACAGGGGATGCGCCGCGTTCCGAACTGCTGGCCCCGTTATGGAGTCTGCGGAAGCGAGAGGTTCTTGCCTCACTCGATCGGAGGCTGTTTACCTACGGGCTTTTCCAAGGGAAAACTTATGGCAAGTAATATATGTATATTTTGAACAAATTTGTGTCCGCTTTTTTTACATTCTGGTACCACTCAACACAAAATCATCCCTTGAAATTTCCTCAAAGAACCGCTATAATAAATAAGGATGCTTCATTTTTTCGCGAGGTATTCAATTTTTCGATACAGGAGCATAACAAATATGGCTTTATTCAACACCAAGTCCATCAGAAACATTGCCCTGCTCGGACACGGAAGCAGCGGCAAAACCTCCATGGCGGAGGCAATGCTTTACCGCACACACGCGATTGCGCGTCTCGGAAAGCCTTCCGAAGGGAACACCGTCAGCGATTATGACGCAGAGGAGATCAAACGCGGATATTCTGTTTCCGCATCGATCGTTCCGATTACATACAAGGACTGCAAGATCAATCTGATCGACACCCCCGGCTTTCTTGATTTCGTCGGCGAGGTCCGGCAGGCCGTTCGGGTTGCTGACAGCGCGCTGATTCTGGTCGACGGTAAGGCAGGCGTCGAGGTCGGTACCGAGCTTGCCTGGGATTACGCGACCTCGGCAAATATACCAAAGGCTTTCTTCATCAACAAATTCGACGATCCGGAGGCACGCTTCAAAAAAGTATTTGAGCAGCTTCACTCCCGCTTCGGCGTATCGGTCTGTCCCATTGTAATCCCGATGATCGAAGGGGATAAAGTAACCGGCTTCCTGAATCTGGTTGACCTTCGTACTTATGTTTATGATAAGGAAGGCAACATCTCCGAATCTCCGATTCCGGAGGAATTCATGCCGGTTGTCGAAGAATACCGTCAAATGCTCTTTGAAGCGATTGCGCAGACCGATGAGGCGCTGATGGAAAAGTTCTTCGCTGAAGAGGAGATCACCCACGAAGAAGCGGTAAATGCTATTCACGAAGGGATTATCAGCGGCGAAATCGTCCCCGTTTTCTGCGGAGCAACAGCAAAAATGTGGGGCATACTGACCGTGCTCGATACGATTGTGGATTCCTTCCCCCGCCCGACGGCACGAAAGGTCGAGCAAGGAGCTGACGGCGCAGAAATTGCCATTGACCCGGCAGGGGATCCGCGCATTTTCGTCTTCAAAACGGTTGCCGATCCTTTTGTCGGAAAGATGTCCTTCTTCAAGGTGATGAACGGCGAGCTTTCACGGGATTTGACGCTGACGAATGCAACAAACGGTGTCACCGAGAAAATGGCACACATTTACACGATCTGCGGCAAAAAGCAGACCGAAGTTGATTCTTTGTGCTGCGGTGATATCGGCATGATTGCCAAGCTCACAAGAACCAATACTAACGATACACTCTCCCTGACGCCCGACAACATCAAATATGCTCCGATCACCTATCCCGTTCCCTATATGACCATGAGCATTATTCCGACCGCGAAGGGCGACGAGGATAAAATCAGCCTCGGCATCAGCAAGCTGCTTGAGGAGGATCTCACCATTCGCTATGAAAACAATCCCGAAACCAAGCAGATGCTCATCAGCGGTCTCGGAGACATTCACCTTGACGTGATTGTTTCGAAACTGAAATCCCGCTTTGGCGTCTCCGTACGTCTGGAAACACCGAAGATTGCCTATCGTGCAACAATCACGAAGAAGGTTGACTGCGAAGGCAAGCATAAAAAGCAGTCGGGCGGACACGGACAGTACGGTCACGTAAAAATCCACTTTGCGCCGGGAGAGGCGGAAGGGCTCACCTTCACAGAGTCCATTTTCGGTGGAAGCGTCCCGAAAAATTTCCATCCCGCAGTGGAAAAGGGACTTCAGGAAGCCATGGTGCGCGGTTATGCCGGTTACCCGGTTGTTCATCTTGCCGCCGATCTGTTCGACGGATCCTATCACGATGTTGACTCCTCCGAAATGTCCTTTAAGCTTGCAGCCAACCTGGCCTTCAAGGAATGCATGAAGACAGCGAATCCCGTCCTTTTGGAGCCGGTCGGTGAAATGCATATAACCGTTCCGGAGGCGTATGTCGGTGATGTCATGGGGGATCTGACAAAACGGCGCGGAAGAGTCATGGGTATGTCTCCTGCCGAAAAGAAAGGATACACGGTGATCGATGCGGAAATTCCGAAAGCGGAAATGACCGATTACACAATTGCGCTGCGCGCAATGACACAGGGGCGCGGCACCTTCGATTTTGAAATTGTCCGCTATGAACAGGTCCCTTCAAACATTGCCCAGAAGATCATCGCGGAAAACGCGCAGGCGGACGAATAAGAGAATACGGCCCTCAACGCCGCGGATTTCAAAAGAAATCCGCGGCGCGTTTTTTCCCGCTTTGTCCTTGATTCTGCCTGTGGAATGTGATAAAATCCGTACGAGGTGAATCGAATGGATGAAATAAGCAGTCTTTCCGCTTCCCTATGCTCCGTTCTTCCGGAAGGGGCACGGCTTCTCCGGCTTCGGGAAACGGAATCAACGAATACGCTGGCACGTGCGCTTCTTTCCGACTGTGCCGCGCCGCACGGTACCGTCATAATTGCCGACCGACAGACCGGAGGTCGAGGGCGGCACGGGAAGGCCTTTTTTTCTCCTGAAGGAGGGCTGTATCTCTCCCTTATCTGGAAGGAACGTCCAAACGCCCCCTTTACCGTTCTTGCGGCCGCTGCCGTTTGCCGCGTGCTTCGTCAGTGCGGTGCCGAAGTCTCTATTAAATGGGTCAATGATCTGTTCTGGGAAGGTAAGAAGGTCTGCGGAATTCTCTGTGAACGGGTTGAGAGCAATGAGAACCGTGCCGTAATCATAGGAATCGGCGTCAACTGCGGAACAGTTCCCTTTCCTACGGAGCTTTCTTCTGTCGCCGGCAATCTCCCCCCGCTCACGGTAACGCGCAGTGAGCTTTCCGTGTTGCTTCTCCGAGAGCTCGTCCGGCTTCTGCAAGCAGAAGATGACGCACCGGCAAGAAACTACTATGCCGCGCACATGCTGCTCTACGGCAAGCGCGTCCGTTTTGACCGGAACGGCGAGCCGCAGCACGCCGTTGTTCTCGGCCTCGGGGACAAGGAGGAACTGTTGGTCAGGCTTGACAGCGGCGATGAGCTTGCGCTGACATCGGGAATTGTCATTCCGGAATAAGAAAAAAGGGATTCATTGAAAATAATGAATCCCCTTTTCTGCTTATGAAATATGAAAATCAATCGATCGGAACACCGAGTCGTTCAATGCTCACGCGAATACACGGACGCACACCGTATTTTGTGAAATGAATCATTGCTCCGGTATAATTAACGGTCCCGTCATAATTCATTTTTGCCGCATTGCTCTGACTGGAGCCCGGCGTACGCAGCCAATACCAGCAAGCGCCGCTTCCCTCCTCGTCCGTGTAAATACCAAGTCCGGTTACATACGGGCTCGGGAGTCCCACGGCATAATTCCGACCGACAAGATATTTCTCTGCCTCCTCACAGGATAGAATAAAAACCTTATCCTGGGTATCCGCACCCCCATCCGTATGCTGAAAGGCATTATCCGGATTGGTAAGTTCCGAAAGCAGAATAAGTTTCTGCTCGGCCGGCGGAAAAGCTTCACTGAGAAAAGTATCATTCAGCCACGCGCGCAGATCGCTTGCTTCCCATGTAACGGAAATATGCTTTTCGTTATACATCTGAACATCAAGAACGTATTTTGAAATCAGAAGAACCGATTTCTCGTCCGACTCAAGAACGATCCATTCGATTGGATTTTTGACAAGAGCGGTATTGTAATAATAGTAGCCAAAGGAAACCGTATCCCCCTCCGAAAGTCCGTAGAAGCGGATCGTTTCAAGCAGAGAAGCACTGTTTTTATAATCACCGAGCTCACGAAACAGAATCGCAGCGGATGTGTAATCCCCAGCATTATAATAGTTGACCGCTTTTTTGTATTTTACAGAAGGGACAACCAAAAAAACCGAAAGCAATACCAGAACAACGGTAAGAAAAAGTGAGGGCAAAAGCACACGGAGAATTTTCCCGGTTTTTTCTTTTCTCCGAGCTGATTCAATCCGGCGACTGCGCTCCCGTGCGCGGCGCGCCTCCTGTTCTTCTGCTGCCCGGCGGCTTTCCTCAAGCGTACGCTCCTCGCGTGCTTTTTTTTCTGCTGCGCGCCGTTCGGCCTCCTCGTATTCCCGTGCAAGTCCGTCCTCTCCGATTGCACGATCCTTCTCCGCCTGTTCCCGTTCCAGTCGGGCAAGCCGCTCCTGCTCAGATGCAATCAGCTCCGCATAGGAGGCAATGACCCGGCGCTCCTCCGGAGTCGCCGAAACACTTGCGGCGCTTCGGTCGGGATCAGATGCAATATCCGATGTGGTGCGCCGTTTACAAAGCTGATGATACTCCCCCGTGATCCGCTCACGCTCACCGCAGACCCCATATCTCGCAAGCAAGGCGCCGGCATGACTTGCGGCACACGGCTCCCGCTTCCCGATTACCTCAAACAGCCGAATAGCGCTGTAAAAATCCTCCTGAGAAAGATAGCGGAACGCATCGTTGTAAAGAGCAAGCATCTCACTGTCCGCATGGGGAGGGAGCAAAGAGGAGGACCCGCATTCCGAACAGGTCAGAACCGATTTACCCGTAACGGGCAGCTGCTCTCCGCAAACGCGACAGCAAACAACCATTTTGCTTTTTCTCATATATCCCCCTCTGTTTCAGCGGTTTTCACTTCTCCGCGCGGTACAACGATCTTCGGGTCACCGATCCGGGTCAGCTTACCAAGATAAAGACTTCCGTCGGTTCTCTTGACAAAAACTCCGCGGTAAAGCGGAGAATACTCTCCTCCGGAGGAAAGATAAAACTGAATCAGGTAGGTGTTTTCCGTTTCGAAAACCGCATCAATATCAATCGCACAATCCGGAACCTTTACCTGCCCCATAGCGGCGTATCCTTTAACCCGGGATAAATAAGTAAAAACCGTGCCGCTTCCGTGTTTCACGCTTCTTCCGCCGCCGAAGTTCGTATAAACTGTATACTCAAAATCCTGTGCAGGAATCAGAAGCGGAATTCTCAGTTTCGGATACTTCTTCTCTGCTTCCAGAACCGCCTCGGTATTTCCGGAATATTTTGAGTAGCCGGTGTTAACCATATGAGAAAGGATTCTGTCACGGTAAAGAGAAGCAACTGTCCGGGGATCGGAAAACTCCGGAAGTTCGGTACCCTCCCCGCAAAGAAGGGTAATAATGGCGCAGGCCGCGCGTACGGCATCCCCATCCGTCGGAAGTTCCCCCTTGACGGGTTCCCCGATAAAATTTTCAACGCTGGCGTCGTTGCGAATCCAATCGCAGGAATAAAAGGCGAAACAAAAGAAAAACAGAAGCAAAAAACAGAGTATCCGCTTCATACGGCGCCTCCTAAAATTCATGTATTTATTATATTATTCTCGCAAATAACTGTCAAGTCGATTTCAGAAACAAAAACTTTTGTAAATGTTTTTATATAATTCTATTGACAAATTATTATGTATGTGCTATTATCTTTTCCATAAGGAGGCGAACATGAAAAAAAGTGTATATTCTCTGGTGCTTTCTGATGCCGTTGTTTCAGCGATCGACCATGCTGCATATAGCCAAGGGCTGAGCCGATCGGCATTGATTAACAGTGTGCTGGCGGATTATGTCTCCTATGTCACACCCGAAAAACGGATGCAGGATATCTTCCGAACAATAGAAGAGCTTTTCGGGGATACCGCGTATCGCTGCGTGCCTCAGCCATCCGAATCCATGTTTTCCCTTCGGGCACCGCTTGCGTACAAATACAATCCGACAATCCGATACTGTTTGGAGCTTTTTCGCGGATCCGATCCCGAAGGAAACATAGGTGTTCTTCGTATTTCCCTTCGGACACAGAGTACCGCGCTTCAGTCTCATCTCGAAACCTTCTTTTCACTTTGGGCAAAGCTTGAGCAGTATTATACCTCCCGTCCCGGCAAGCCCCTCACAGGCGGTCGGTACGAAAAAGCTATCAGACCCGCTCACAAAATGAGCGACGATGAGCTTGGCAGAGGCATTGCCGCATACATTGAAACGGTCGAGGAAAATCTGAATCGTTTCTTTTCCTGCCTCGGGGAAACAGAAGCAGTACGCGCGGTTGAAGAAGGTTACCGCAAATACCGGAGCGAAAAGGCGACGGTCGAATAAGGAGGAATCAATATGAATACAGAAAAACTGACAAAAAACAGCATAAAAGCAATTGAGGGAGCACAAAACCTTGCCTCACAATACGGAAACCAAAGCATTCAGCCACTTCACCTGTTTTTCGCGCTGTGCGAACCGGAGGAGGGCCTGGTACGGCAGCTGCTCGTTTCTTTGGGAACGGATGTTGCGGCTCTGCTCTCCGACTGCGAACGCGAAATTGCCCGTTTGCCGAAAGTGACAGGCGGTGAGCTCTACGCCTCCCGAGAGCTCGGAGAAGCACTCGGAGCCGCGGAAAAGGAAGCGGCAGAAATGGGGGACAGTTATACCTCGGTGGAGCATCTCGCGCTCGGTATACTGGCAACCGCATCCGGTGCCCTGAAGGAAATTCTTCGGCGGAACGGGATTGAACGGCAACGGTTTCTCGAAGCTCTGAAAAAGGTTCGCGGAAACCGCCGTGCGGACAGCGACTCTCCGGAGGATACCTATGACGCGCTGAAAAAATACGGGCAGGATCTTGTGGAACTGGCGCGCCAGAAAAAACTGGACCCCGTTATCGGCCGTGATGAAGAAATCAGAAGCGTTATCCGGATTCTTTCCCGCAAAACAAAAAACAACCCGGTTCTGATCGGTGAGCCTGGCGTCGGTAAAACGGCGATTGCCGAAGGACTTGCACAGCGCATTGTCCGCGGAGATGTACCCGAGAATCTGCGGGACCGTGCCGTCTTTTCTCTTGACATGGGCGCCCTGATTGCGGGTGCAAAATTCCGCGGTGAGTTTGAAGAGCGTCTCAAAGCGGTTCTTGGGGAAATCAAGCAAAGCAACGGGAAAATCATTCTTTTCATTGATGAGCTTCACACAATTGTCGGAGCCGGGAAAACCGAAGGCTCCATGGATGCCGGCAACCTTCTGAAGCCGATGCTTGCGCGCGGTGAGTTGCACTGCATCGGTGCTACCACCTTGAACGAATACCGCAAATACATCGAGAAGGATGCGGCGCTGGAGCGTCGTTTCCAGCCCGTTATGGTTCCGGAACCTACAGTAGAAGATACCATTGCCATTCTTCGCGGTCTGAAGGAACGCTATGAGGTCTATCATGGCGTCAAGATTCAGGATCAGGCGCTGATCTCCGCCGCTACGCTTTCCAACCGCTACATTTCCGACCGTTTCCTTCCGGACAAAGCGATTGATCTCGTTGATGAGGCATGCGCTCTGATTAAAACGGAAATGAACTCCATGCCGACAGAACTGGATGAAATCAGCCGTGAAATCATGCGGCACGAAATCGAGGAAGCAGCTCTGAAAAAAGAAACAGACAAGCTCGCCTTGGCCCACTTGGAGGAAATCCGTGCAGAACTATCCGAACTCCGCGAAAAATTCAATGTCATGAAGGCAAAATGGGAAAACGAAAAAAGCGGTATCGGAAAGGTTCAGAAACTCCGTGAGGAAATCGAAAAGACCAATGCAGAGATTGAACGCGCACAGAATGATTATGATCTCAACCGTGCCGCAGAGCTGAAATACGGCAAACTCCCTTCCCTTCAGAAGGAACTGGAGTCAGCGGAGGCGGTAGCCGAACGGGGAGAGCATACCCTTCTGCGCGACCGCGTAACCGAGGACGAAATTGCCAAAATTGTCTCCCGCTGGACCGGTGTTCCGGTATCCAAACTGATGGAAAGTGAACGCGAAAAGCTCCTCCGTCTGCCGGAGATTCTGCATCGCCGTGTCATCGGTCAGGACGAGGCCGTGCAAAAGGTCAGCGAATCCATTCTGCGCAGCCGCGCAGGAATAGCAGACCCGAACCGTCCGATCGGCTCCTTCCTTTTCCTCGGTCCGACCGGTGTCGGTAAAACGGAACTCGCCAAGGCACTTGCCGAGGCACTGTTTGACGATGAGCGCGCCATGGTCAGGATCGATATGAGCGAATATATGGAAAAATTCTCCGTCACCCGTCTGATCGGAGCGCCTCCCGGCTATGTAGGCTATGAGGAGGCAGGACAGCTGACTGAGGCCGTGCGCCGTCGCCCATACTCCGTTGTCCTCTTCGATGAAATCGAAAAGGCACATCCTGATGTCTTCAACATTCTCCTTCAGGTTCTGGATGACGGAAGAATCACAGACAGTCAGGGCAGAACCGTTGACTTCAAGAATACGATCCTGATTCTGACCTCCAATCTCGGATCGGATATCATTCTGAACGGGATAAAAGACGGCGAGATTACAGAAGAAGCAAAGAACCAGATCACAGCCTTGCTTCGCCGCTCCTTCCGTCCGGAATTCCTCAACCGGCTGGACGAAACCGTGTTCTACAAGCCGCTCTCACAAACGGATATCGCTTCGATTGTTGAGCTTCAGCTGTCTGCCCTTCGCAAGCGTCTGGCTGCGCATCGTCTTGAGCTGACTTTGAGCGATAATGCAAAGAAGTATATTGCCGAGGCCGGGTACGACCCGATGTTCGGCGCACGACCTCTGAAGCGTTTCCTGCAAGGCAAGGTGGAAACACTGATTGCGCGTGAGATGATTGCCAATGACATTGCTCCGGAATCCACCGTTGCGATCGATTACAACGGAACAGAGCTTACCGCGTCTGTTCAGCCCCCCAAATCCCTTGAATGATTTCGCTGTCAACATCCTGCTCGACTCCGCATGGTAGTCAAGATTACTGACCGCTTATTATTTGTTAAAAGAGTGGGAAGCAGTTCTCGAAAAAGGGTTATCCGATCGGGGTTATCATTACCGGCAAAATCCTTTATAAAACAAGGTTCCTGCAAACCGTTTGATGGGTTGCAGGAACCTTGTTTTATTAGTTGAAGAAAGGGACAAATCTTCACTTTTTCTTATGCCGAACTGTGCCTTTTCAGATAGCGCGAATTTCCGGTTATCTTGGCAAAAGAGTTGTTTTTACTTTAACAGCTCTTCAATCTCTGCTTTCGGCTTAAAACCAAGGGAGGAAGCGGCAATCTCGCCGTTCCGGAACAGGATCAGCGTCGGGATGCTGCTGATTCCGTAACGCGCGGCAATCCCCGAAGCGTCATCCACATTCAGCTTGCATACCTTGACCTTTCCCTCCTGTTCCTCCGCAAGTTCCTCGATAATCGGGGCAAGCATCCGGCACGGTCCGCACCAGGTAGCAAAAAAGTCAACCAGAACAGGCAGTTCGGAGTGAAGCACCTCTTTGTCAAAATTCTCTTCATTCAGCAAAATCTCAGCCATGGTTTATCCTCCTTATTTTTTCTTATAGTACAGCAAACAATGACAAAATCCCTCAAAATTCGGATCCTTGATCTGTTCACGGAATTCCCTGCACATACACTTTGTATCCTCGGTATGCTCGCGGCGGCAGGGACAATACCCGCCGGTTGCCTCAAGTCCCTCCATAACCGTCCGAACAATCTCCTTATCCGGGTTGTACTCAATCTTCATCGCAATTCCCTTTCATGGATATTCTTTACTCCTGCGGTGCAATATATTCCCGGACGCGAAAGGAGACCCCGGCACGCTCTGCGTTTTCTCTGCAGACGGCAAGCTCATCCTCAGGAATGGTACCGTGAACGACAGTCAGGACAACATGAGGAACATAGTGCTTTGCTTCCGAACAAAAGCGAAGCATCGCCGGATAGGCCTGAAGACCGAAACGGGAGCGGCACACCTCCTGATACTTTTCGGCGGTTGCGGCGTTCATGCTGACAGACAGCGTATCAACTGCTCCGGCAAAACGTGCAGCGGTCGGTTCTCCGGCAATCAGATCGGAAAGTCCGTTTGTATTGACCCGTATTTTCACCGCAGGATGGGAGGCTTTGATACGGCGTGCCACGGAAAGAAGGGTATCAAGCCGCTCTGTCGGCTCTCCGTAGCCGCAAAAAACCAACTCGGAATAGCGTTCCGGGTTTCGCTTTTCAATATCCGCAACAACTTCCTCCTCGGTCGGTTCCCGATCCAGCCAGAGGCTGTCGCTTCCGTATGCACCGGCACCGTTCCGGCGGATACAGAAGGTACAGGCATTCGGACAACGGTTTGTCAGATTCACATACAATCCGTCGCCCACTTCATAGGTAATTGTCATCATGATGATAATCCGAAGAAACGCAATGCGTTCCGCGTTGTGATCCTTTCTGCTTCCTCCGCAGAGATTCCCCGTGCATTGGCAAGCGCTTCTAAAGTAAACCGCATCAAAGAGGAACGGTTCAGCTCCCCGCGATGCGGATGCGGGGCAAGATAGGGACAATCGGTTTCAATAAGAATGCGATCCTCCGGCACAACACGGGCAGCTTCCCGCACCTTCGGTGCATTTTTGAAGCTGACAGTACCGGAAAAGGAAAGATAGCACCCCAGACGGACCGCCTCCCGTGCAGTTTCGGCACTGCCGCTGAAGCTGTGCAGCAAGCAACGGGCGGCGGGATGCTCACGAAGCACAGAAAGCGTGTCTGCGTGTGCTTCCCGATCATGAATAAGCACAGGGAGCCCGTAACGCTCCGCAAGCGAAAGCTGTCTGTCAAACGCAATACGCTGCAAAACGCGGTCGGTATCCTCATAGTGATAATCAAAGCCGATTTCTCCGAGCGCAACAATTGCAAGACGCTCCCGGTCCCGCAGCAGTTCCTCAAGTTCGGAGAGAGCCCGGTCAAGACGCGGAAGTTTCTGCGCATCGCATGGATGAATGCCGGCTGCCGCAAACAGCCTCCCCGGATACCGGAGGCCCTGTTCGGATGCGAGACGAGAGCTGGGAATATCCCAGCCAACATTGATAATTCCCGTCACTCCGGCATCGAAGGCATCCTCAACGGCGCCCTGCCAACCGCCCGGAAACTCCTCATCAAAGCGGGGATTATTATAATGTGCATGTGTATCGAACATAGGAAAGCCTTACCGGATACGCGCACCGAGCGGAGTAGCATCATCAAGGAAGAGAACCCGGACGTCTTCCTCTCCGGCAGCAAGAATCATGCCGTTGCTTTCGACGCCGCAGAGAACAACTGGTTCCAGATTGGCAACAATCGCAAGTTTCCGCCCGATCAGCTCCTCCGGCTGATAAAATTTTGCAATACCGGAGACAATCTGCCGTTTTTCATAACCGAGATCCATAACAAACCGCAGCAGCTTCTTTGATTTTGCAACCTTTTCACACTCAACAACCTGCGCACAGCGAAGCTCAACGGACATGAATGTATCGTAATCAATCCGGGGAAGCTTTTCCGGAGCTGCGGGAGCTGTTTCTTTTTTCTCTTTGTTTGCCTGATCGGCAGTCTCCGCAAGCTGACGCTGCCTCTCCTCTTCGAAATCGGCAAGGAACTGCTTTTCATCGATTCGGGCAAACAGAGCGGTCGTAACCGATGTACGTCCGCCGGGAGCGAGGCAACCGAAAGAAAGATCATCAAAGGTTCTGCGATCGGTTGCGAGAAGATCAAGAATTTTTTCCGCTGTTGCAGGAATATACGGAAGCATCAGCACAGCACCGATTCGGATTGCTTCAAGCAGATTATAAAGCACTGTTCCGAGTCTGGCTTTTGTATTCTCCGACTTCGCAAGAACCCATGGAGTTGTTTCATCAATATATTTGTTGGCACGGCGGAAAACCTCATTGATTGCCGCAATGGCATCCGCAAAATGAAGCTCATCCGCAAGTTTGAGTGCCTTCGCCGCACTGTCCCGACAAACAGAGGCAAGCTCCGCATCGACCGGCTCTTCCGAGGACGGCGCCTGGATCACTCCGCCGAAGTACTTTTCATTCATCGCAAGGGTCCGGGAAACCAGATTTCCGAGGGTGTTTGCAAGATCCGTGTTGTATCTGCCGATTACCGACTCATAGGTTATACTTCCGTCCGATGCATAGGGCATCTCGGCAAGGGCATAATAGCGCACACCGTCTGCTCCGATCTTTTCTGCAAGCTTATCGGCATAAATCACATTTCCGAGTGACTTGCTCATCTTATCGGATCCGAAATTAAACCAGGGATGTCCGAAAATTTTCTTCGGAAGCGGAAGATCCAAAGCCATCAGGATAATCGGCCAGTAAATAGTGTGAAAACGAAGAATGTCCTTGCCGATAATATGAATGTCGGCGGGCCAGTTCTTTTTGAACAGCTCCGGCTGCTCGATATTTGCAGGATCATAACCGATGCCGGTAATATAATTGCAAAGCGCATCGACCCAAACATAGATTACATGCTTCGGGTCGACCGGGGCAGGAATTCCCCAACGGAAGGACGTACGGGTAACACAGAGATCCTGGAGTCCGGCGTTGAGAAAATTGTTGATCATTTCCTTTTTCCGACTCTCCGGTTCAATGAAACCGGGATGCTCGTTGATATAGGCAATCAGGCGGTCGGCATAGGCACTCATCCGGAAGAAATAGGCTTCCTCGCTCGCACGGACAAGCGGTCTTCCGCAATCGGGACATTTCCCCGGCTCCTTGATTTGGGAATCCGTAAAGAATGCCTCGTCCGGTGTGCAGTACCACCCCTCATAGGTTCCCTTATAAATATCCCCCTTATCATAGAGCTTCTGAAAAATATGCGCAACTGCCGCCTCATGGTCAGGGTCGGTAGTGCGGATAAACCGATCATAGCTCGCTCCCATCAGGTCCCAGACTGAACGGATCTCTCCGGAAACACCGTCAACATACTGCTTTGGTGTTACTCCGGCCTGTTCGGCACGATTTTCAATCTTCAAACCGTGCTCGTCTGTTCCGGTAAGAAAATGAACATCATATCCGCACATTCTTTTATAGCGGGCAAGCGCGTCCGCCAGGATGATCTCATACGTATTACCGAAATGCGGCTTTGCGGATGCATACGCAATCGCCGTAGTCATATAAAACTTACCCTTGTTTTCCATATCCTCACACTTTCTTGAATATCATGTCTCCGACAGACGGATAAGGCCAAATGTCCGGCGGAATATGCAGCTCACATTCATCCGCTGCCTCACGCAGCCTTCTCATCGCCGGCTTGATCTCGTCACAATAGAAGCAAGCAAGTCGATAAAGATCGTTGCGATATTTTTCCGTATTTTCCGAAAGGCTGCGAAGCTCAGACAGCCGTTCATAAAACCTCTGTTCCAGAACGGAAAGCACAGAAAGCTCCGCAAGCTCGGTTACAGGCTCCTGCCCTGTTGCGGCACGGCGCGAAAGAATCCGCTCTGAGAGCAGTCCTGCGTAGCGGCTGATCGCCGGATAGAGATCCCTTGACGACATCTCCAGCATCGTCAGAACCTCGATATTGAGCGTTTTGCAATAGGTTTCCAGCTGAATTTCATATCGTGCGCGAAGCTCGGTTTCAGAATAAACCTTCTGATTGGTAAAGACGCGGATCGCTTTTTCACTGACAAGGCAGGGCACGGCATCAACCGTCGTTTCAAGATTGGCAAGTCCGCGACGCCGGGCCTCGGTGCGCCATGCTTCCGTGTATCCGTCCCCGTTGAAAATGATCCTCTTATGGTCACGGTAGGTTTCCCGAACGATTGCGCGAACCTCTGCCGAAAAATCCTCAGCCCTTTCCAACCGGTCTGCAAAGCCGGACAATACCTCGGCAACCGTGGTGTTCAGCACGGTGTTCGGTCCTGCAATTGACATAGCGGAGCCGGGCATGCGGAATTCGAATTTATTTCCGGTAAAGGCAAAGGGGGATGTGCGGTTACGGTCGGTTGTGTCCTTGCGAAGCCGCGGAAGCGAATGAATTCCGATCGGAAGATAGGATGTCCCGCTGGTCTTATAGCTCTCCTCCCGCTCAATGGAGTCAAGGATCCCCTGAAGCTCCTCTCCAATAAAAATGGAGACAATTGCGGGAGGCGCCTCATTGGCGCCGAGACGGTGATCATTCCCCGCCGTTGCCACAGAGAGACGAAGAAGATCCTGATACTCGTCAACAGCACGGATGACCGCAGAGAAGAATAACAGAAACTGCGCGTTTTCCGAAGGGGATTTTCCGGGATCCAGGAGATTGATTCCGGTATCGGTACAGAGGGACCAGTTGTTATGCTTGCCGGAACCGTTAATCCCTTCAAAGGGCTTTTCATGCAGCAGGCAGACAAGTCCGTGCCGGCGCGCTACGCGCTTCATCGCCTCCATGATCAGTTGGTTCTGATCGGTTGCGGTATTGACATCTGAAAAAATCGGCGCGAGCTCATGCTGGGCGGGTGCCGCCTCGTTATGTTTGGTTTTGGCAAAAACGCCAAGCTTCCACAGTTCCTCGTCAAGATCCTGCATGTAGGCGGAAATTCGCGGCTTAATGGAGCCGAAGTAATGATCGTCCATTTCCTGCCCCTTTGGCGGCTTGGCACCAAAGAGGGCATGACCGGCATATTTCAGATCCCGGCGCTTTTCATAATATTCCCGGTCGATCAGAAAATACTCCTGCTCGGCACCTACCATCGGAATCACGCGGCGCGCGTCCGAATGTCCGAACAGATGAACGACACGCAATGCCTGTCTGTTGATCGCCTCTACCGACTTAAGAAGCGGCGTCTTTTTATCCAGCGCCTCCCCTCCGTATGAACAGAAAACAGTCGGAATACACAGTGAGCCGTCCTTGATGAAGGCATAAGAGGACGGATCCCACGCGGTATAGCCTCGCGCTTCAAAAGTGGCGCGCAGTCCGCCCGAAGGGAAGGAGGAAGCATCCGGCTCTCCCTTAATCAGCTCCTTCCCGGAAAACTCCATGATAACAGTCCCGTCCTTCCGGGGTGTAAGAAAGCTGTCATGCTTTTCAGCGGTAATGCCGGTCATCGGCTGAAACCAGTGGGTATAATGCGTTGCCCCATGCTCAACAGCCCAGTCCTTCATGGCGGAGGCAACGGCACTTGCGGTATCCGGTCGGAGCTCTGAGCCCTCCTCCACAGTTTTCTTCAGCGCGGCATAAACCTCCGGAGCAAGACGCTCACGCATGACCTTGTCGTTAAAAACCATGGAACCGAACAGCTCGGGAATCGATTTTTCCATTCAAACACAACCTTTCAAAGCGGCGACAGCCGCTTTCCTGTCTTTTTTACCGAATACGGCGCTTCCGGCAACCAGAACATCGCAGCCCGCGGAACGCAGAAGGGCGGCATTTGCGTCGCTGACGCCGCCGTCAACCTCAATAAGATAATTCGCACCAAGTCGCCGGCGCTCCGCCGCAAGCCATTCAATTTTCGGAAGCATTTCGGGCATGAAGCGCTGTCCGGAAAAACCGGGATTGACCGTCATGACCAGAACAAGCGCAAGGCGGTCAAGATAGGGTGCGATACTCTCAACCGGGGTATCCGGTTTTATCGACAACCCCGGACGACAGCCGAAATCACGAATTGCATCCAGTGTCTCACCGATATTCCGGCACGCCTCTGCGTGAACGGTAATACCATCCGCTCCCGCTCTTTGGAAATCCTCAAGATAGCGGATCGGCTCGGTAATCATGAGATGGACGTCAAAAAAGAGCTCAGTTTTGTCGCGAAGCGCAGCAATAACCGGGGCGCCGAAGGTAATATTCGGCGCAAATACGCCGTCGATCACATCGAGATGGAGCCACTCGGCACCGGCAGTCTCAATGTCGGAAATCTCCTTTTTCAGGTCGGAAAAATCCGCCGAAAGCAAGGAGGGGGAAACAAGGGTATTATTTTTGATGCTCATAACCGCTCCGGAAAATACTGTCGCCGGACGGCAAAACGCCATATCATGATAACAAGACAGGACGCTGCCGCGGCGTATCGGAATAAAAAAGCAAACGATGTAAAAGAACTGCGCGCCGCGGCACGTCACGGGGAAATCCGTTCGATCAACACGGTGCAGGATGCCGCAACGGCACGCCCCTCCCCGATGTCCCCGAGCTTTTCTCCGGTTTTTGCCTTGACGCTGACAGCGTCTCTGGCGCAGCATAGATCCTCAGACAGCCGCGCGCAAATAGCATCCATGTACGGGGAAAGCTTCGGTCGCTGCAAAAACACGGTGGCATCGAGGTTAATCAGTGTATAACCTTCTCTCCGGACAAGCCGATAGGTCTCTTTTAGCAGTTCCCTGCTGTCTGCACCCGAATAGCGCGGATCAGTATCCGGGAAAAGCCTACCGATGTCTCCGAGCGCAGCGGCACCGAGCAACGCGTCACATACTGCATGGAGCAGGACATCCGCGTCGGAATGCCCGAGCGCGCCGAGAGAAGAATCAATCAAAATACCCCCGAGCAGCAAGTCCCGCCCGGGCACAAGACGGTGAATATCATGGCCTTCGCCGATCCGCAATGCAGTCATACGTTTTCCTTCTCCCTCCGCGCGGACAGGATGGCTTCGGCAATTACAAGATCCTCTGGATAGGTGATTTTTATATTATCCTTCGGGCACGGAACCGTGCGCACCTCAAAGCCGTAATGCTCGGCAAGCGCAGCATCGTCAGTTGCGACGAACCCCTCCTGCTGTGCGGTGTAAGCAACCGCCCGAAAAACGTTGGCGCGAAAAATCTGGGGCGTTGCCGCCGCCATAAGATGAGAGCGGTCAAGCGTTGTTTTTACCCTGCCGAGTGCGTCTGTTTCCTTCATGGTATCGCTGACGGGCATAGCGGCAATAGCGCAGGTACGGCAGGCGAGTGCTTCGCGGAAAACCTTTGTGATCGTTTCCGGAGTCACAAGGCAACGCGCGGCATCATGGAACGCAACGTAGTCCGCCTTTTCACTGACTGCAGCAAAGCCGCGGATCGAGGAAGCGCCGCGCGTTTCTCCCCCCACAGCAGCACCGCGATATTTTGTAACGGCGTATTCTTTTGCCATTGTGTTGTATAAATTCTCTTCTCCCTGCCGACAGACAACAACAATTTCCTCCACATCGGGACAGGCCTCAAAGGCAAGCAGGGAGCGGGCAACGACAGGGACACCGCCGAGCGGCAGAAGCTGCTTCGGTAACTCCCCACCCATTCTGCTTCCGGCGCCGCCTGCAAGAATCACAACAGCAAGTACTTTCTTTCTCGCACCGGTAACAGCACGAAAAACATCCTGAATTTTTCCCATTGCTCCGCTCATTTCCTGTAATAAACATAAAACGCGGTTATAGTATGCACTTCTCCGTTTCTCTCAAGATCCGGCGCAGTCAGAACCACACCGTCATGAGAAAGCAGCTCCCATGCGTCCAACTCCGCAATTTTTGCACGCAGCAGGGTCTTCCCGGGAACATGAACGATGAACTCATCGTCCTTGATTGCAAGCGAACCGTCTCTGCCGATCACATTTTCCACATTGTCAACACGCTCCGTTACATAGCGGATATGCTGCCCGGCAATACGCCGCGCCATCTCTTCACGGAATGCTTTTGTGCCCGGCTTAGGCTTTCTCATGAAAATTTTTGGAAGCATCTTTCGTCCTCTTTTAACAGAAATCTTGCAAAACCGGAACGACTGTGCTATGATATGGAATATCGCGTTTGGGATATGACCATATTATTACCTTCGTATTATACACTAATCGGAAACGCAATGCAATTCTTTTCAGAAAAAAAGAGTGGAATATGACA
>JAXFQY010000090.1:0-16421 GCA_034178705.1 Eubacteriales bacterium
TTCGCAATCCGTGAAGGCGGCAGAACCGTCGGTTCCGGCGTTGTTGCTGAGATCGAGGGCTGAGTTTACTCTTTAACATTTTGCTGAATTCTCCCCGGCGCGCCTCTCGCGCCGGGGAGAATTTTTTTCGGCACCGGTCAGAAAAACTCGGACAAAATACCTTCTGTCGTGTATCCGGAACAAACAATCCCTGAATATGAATTGCGATTGATTTCATCCCTGAAACACCAGGGGGTGAAATATTTCCTTTTTTCAGGAAGCCGAACGGTATCGCTCCTATCATCCGCTTGTTCGAGTAATAGCTCCTCAAAGAACGGATTCCGGGCGTCTTCCGCTGAAGAAACATCTTCGAGGAATCTGCTCCCGGCCGACGTCCGCAAAAATCACACCAGAGAAAAAAGCGCGGACCGAAGGGGGACTTTTGAAAAAGGCATGCTATGCTTCTTATCCGACAGAAAGAGCTACGGCGTGAGGTAAAACGTTTTCCCTCACGCCGTAGCTCTCAAGATACCTCGGCCTTTTTCTCTCCGGAGCCGGAGAAGATATCTGCAATTGATTTTACGCCGAAACGGTTCGAAAAATCCAGCTTTCTCAGGCAAGTTCTTATTTCAGGCAAATATCGGACAGAAGCGCAAGAAGCTCCGTATGGACATTCCCGTTTGTCGCCGCGAGATTCAAGTCGGAGAAAGGATCCGGCTCTCTTCCCTGCCAGTCGGTGATTTTTCCGCCCGCCTCCGTCAGAATCAGGCTGCCGGCGCAAAAATCCCACGGGCGCAGTCCCGCTTCGCAAAACAGCTCATATCTTCCGTCTGCAACGGCGCAAAGATCAAGCGCGGAGGAACCGAAACGGCGCACATCCAGGCAGGCCTCAAATACTTTTGCGACAAGCCGCATGTTTTCCGGTCCGTTTTCCCGGTGATAGGGGGAAGTCCCGACCGCAGCGAGCGAATCACGGAGACAGGCCGTAGGACGCACCGAAAGCCGCCGTCCGTTCAAAAAGGACCCGCAGCCCCGCTCTCCGCTGTACAACTCCCCGGAAAAGGGATTATAGACGATACCGATTACCGGCGCGCCCCCGATCACAAGTCCGAGAGAGATACAGCTCTGACGAAGACGCCGGATCAGGTTGGTCGTGCCGTCCACCGGATCAAGAATAAACACAGGGCGCGAGCGGTCCGGGAGGCGGGCGCTCTCCTCACTGAGAAGGTCAGCCCCCGGATACTGCTCTGCCAATTTTTCGGTAAGAAAACGCTGCACTGCGAGATCTGCTCCGGTCACAAAATCGGCATAACCCTTTTCACTGACCTGTGCCGCACCGTCGCCGAGGAGAATCTCCCCGGCGGTGCGAACAAGGGCACAAAGGGCAGAAAGACGAAATTCCATTTATTTTACCACAAGATTGACAATTTTACCGGGAACGACAATCTCTTTGACGATTGTCTTTCCTTCCAGAGACGCGGCAACGCGCGTATCCGCCTTTGCGGCGGTAAGCAACTCCTCCTTGGAGGCTCCGACGGGAACAACGATGGTGCCGCGCACTTTCCCGTTTACGGTAACGGCAAGCTCCGCCGTTGCATCGACGGTTTTTGCTTCCTCATAGGTCGGCCACTCGGCAAGGGACGCGAAGCCCTTTCCGCCGAGTCTCTCCCACATTTCCTCCGCAACATGCGGCGCAAACGGGCAAAGCAGACGGGTCAGAACCGATAGCTCATCCCGGCGGATAAAGCCGCGGTCATACACGTCATTCAGGTAGGTCATCATTGCCGCAATTGCCGTATTATACTTCATCGCTTCAATGTCGTCGCTGACCTTTTTCACCAGTTTGTGGAGCTTGGTTTCAAACTCCGGCGTCTGAGGCTTGTCCGCGAGAATATCATCCAGTCCTGCAAAACGCTCCACAAAGCGCCGGCATCCGCGGATGCTCTGCGGCATCCAGGTCGCCGCCTTCTCAAAATCCCCGATAAACATCACATAAAGACGCATGGTATCCGTGCCGTACTGCTTGACAACGTCATCGGGATTGACCACATTGCCGCGGCTTTTTGACATTTTCTCCCCGTCTTCCCCGAGGATCATGCCGTGTGCCGTACGCTTCAGATACGGCTCCTTGCACTTCAGCACGCCGATATCATAAAGGAATTTCGCCCAGAAACGGGAATACAGCAAGTGCAGGGTAACATGCTCCATACCGCCGTTATACCAGTCAACGGGCATCCAGTAATCAAGCTTGCTGCTGTCGGCAAGGCAGTTGCTGTTATGCGGATCACAGTAGCGCAGGAAATACCAGGAGGAGCCCGCCCAGTTCGGCATGGTATCGGTTTCGCGTTCTGCCGGTCCGCCGCATTTCGGGCAGGTCGTATGCACCCAGTCGGTGCATTTTGCCAGCGGGCTTTCGCCGTTGTCGGTCGGCTGATATGCCTCCACCTCCGGCAGACGGAGCGGAAGCTGATCATAAGGGAGAGGAACCCATCCGCAGTGCGGGCAGTTGACAAGCGGAATTGGCTCTCCCCAATACCGCTGACGGGAGAACACCCAGTCGCGCAGCTTGAAGTTTGTTTTGGAAACGCCGACACCCTTTTCGGTCAGCCAGTCAATGATTTTTTTCTTGGCCTCCCCGACCGAGAGACCGTCAAGGAATCCCGAATTGACCATTGTCCCGGTTGCGGTATCGGTGTAGGCAGCATTCTGTACATCACCGCCTGCCACGACCTCAACAATCGGCAAATCGAATTTCTTTGCAAACTCCCAGTCGCGCGTATCATGAGCTGGAACCGCCATGATGGCACCGGTACCGTAGGTGGACAGCACATAGTCCGAAACAAAAATCGGAATATGCTTCCCGTTTACGGGATTGATTGCCTCAATGCCGTCCAGGCGAACGCCGGTTTTCTCCTTTGCCAGCTCTGTGCGCTCGAAATCACTCTTTTTCTGGGCTTCTGCGCGGTAGGCCAACAGCGCGTCGTAGTTTTTCAAACGGTCCTTCTGCGCGTCAATCAGCTCGTGCTCCGGAGAAATGACCATGTAGGTCGCACCGAACAGCGTATCGGGGCGCGTTGTATAAACCTTGATATCGGTTCCCGCGTCGGTTGCAAAGGTAACCTCGGCACCGTAGCTTCTGCCGATCCAGTTAATTTCCTGTGTTTTTACCTTCTCAATAAAGTCAAGACCGTCAAGATCGTCAAGCAGACGGTCCGCGTACTCGGTGATCTTCAGCATCCACTGGCTTTTTTCCTTGCGGATGACCTCCCCGTGGCAACGCTCGCAGACACCGCCGACAACCTCTTCATTGGCAAGGACCACCTTGCAGCTTGTGCAGAAGTTCACGGTCATTTTCTTCTTATAGGCAAGACCGTGCTCAAAAAGCTTCAGGAAAATCCACTGCGTCCACCGGTAATAATCGGGGTCAGTCGTGTTGATCTCGCGGTCCCAGTCAAAGGAGTAGCCGAGCGTCTTCAGCTGCGCACGGAACCGTGCGATATTTCGCTCCGTAACCTTCGCGGGGTGAATCTGATGCTTGATTGCGTAATTTTCGGTCGGAAGACCGAAAGCGTCATAGCCGATCGGAAAAAGAACGGAGTAACCCTGCATACGACGCTTGCGGGCAACAATATCAAGCGCGGTATAGGGACGCGGATGTCCGACGTGAAGCCCCTCTCCGGACGGATAGGGGAATTCCACAAGGGCATAAAATTTTTTCTTTGCGGGATCTTCAACGGCCTTGAAGGCCTTTGCTTCCTCCCAACGGTCCTGCCACTTTTTTTCAATGTCTTTCGGTTCGTATTTCATGACTGCCTGCCTCGTTTATTCATTTCCGCCGACGGCGGTATTGTCAACCAACAAAGAAGAAATATCAATCTGCTCCGCGTCGCTCCAGAGGCGGTCCAGATTATAAAACTCTCGCGCCTCGCGGGAGAAAATGTGTACGGCAACGCTGCTGTAATCCATCAGCACCCAGGTTCCGCCTCCGTGCCCCTCGATATGGTCAAGCACGGCCCCCCGCTCCGCCATCTTCTCCTCCACTTCTCCGGACAACGCGCGGATCTGAGTCGCGGAGCTTCCGGTTGCCAGCACACAGTAATCAACAATCGCGTTCTCCCGCGTCATGTGCAGAAGACGGATGTCGCGCGCCCGCTTGGAATCCAGCACACGGACAATACTCTCCGCCAGTTCTCTTGCGGTCATTGCTTTTTTTTCATCCATGGGTAACCTCTCAATTATTATAGTGGGGAATCGTGATATTCCCGGCTTCAGTCGCCCGATAGGGCTTCAGCTCGATGCTCTCGGAATTGTAAAAGCCCAGCATCATAGCATTGGTCGGATCGGTGAGACAACGATCCTTATCAAAAACGGCATCATCAACCTTTCCGTTTGTCACGTTCAGATAATCGTTAACAATCTGAAGCGCTGTGGATCGCTGAACCACGTACTTCCAACCGATCGTCCGGTCACTCTGACCGGGCATGGTAACAAAAATTACATTTCCGAGATCCGCTTTCATCAGCGCCGTGGCATAATACTGGGCTTCTGCCGCCGTAACATTGGTGGTCAGATTGTCAAATACATCCTTGACGGCGTTCACGATCTGCGTGACGCTTGCGTCGGTTGTCAGCTTTTTCAGAATTGCCGACATGAAGATCTTCATCGCGTCGACACGTCCCTCATCCGCAAGCAAATACCCCATGCGGAACCGCACAAACTGCTCCGCCTTGTCACCGTCCAGAAGCTGATATCCTTTCCTCAGATGGATATAAAGATTCTGCGCAGGGTCATCGTAATCCATATCAAACGGAACGGTGACATAAACACCGCCAATATCGTCGATCACCCGCTTGAAGACAGACAGCTCCACGAGAGCGTAATAATCGAGCTTAATCGAGAACAGCTGCTCAAAGGTTTTTACGGTTTCCTCCATCGCGTAACGCTTTGCCTTTTCACCGGTATAGATATTCTTTTCCGATGAAAGGAAATGGGCATAAACCGTATTGGCGCAGCCCTCTTTTTCATAGCGCACATAGGTATCTCTCAGGATCTGCACAACGTTCATCTGATAGGTCTTGGTATTGAAATTGACAATCATGATGACATCTGTATTCGCCCCGTAGAAATCCTTTCCCATGACAAGGAAATTAACGGTGTCGGGATCGCGCACAACCGGGTTGTCTCCGGATGTCGTGACGGGGTCGGAAACAACGTCGGAACTCCGGGAAGGGGCGGTAGTGGTATCGAACGGAATACCAGTATCCACGCCGGGACGGTAAAATGCCCGAATCACAAACATGGTGAAAACAGCAGCAACAAGAAACATCAGCAGGATAAGCAGGAGAACAATCCAATAACGCGGTTTTTCTTTTTCCGGAACGCGCCGACGCGGTGTTTTTTGCTCCGATGCGGGAGTAACATCGGAATTATCCGTTGTGTGGAGCTGTTTTTTCTCATTCATACGGCGTTTTCTCCCTCTTTTTTCAAAGCATTCAGAATCGCGTTCCTGGACGCGACCGTTTTCACGGCAAGATAAGCGTGCTCATCAAGCAAGCACCGGATAGTCAGATCGAAGCTCCGCAGCAGAACCCGGTCAAGCGCCGTCAGGCGCTCCTTGTCGGTGCGGGCAGCCGCAAGCTCCGTTTCGTAATACGACCGCAGCGACACACAGTCGGGAAACGTGCGGGTATCCTCAATGTAATCGGCAAGATACAGCAGCTTATCACAGAGCGTCATATCCGGCGCACCTTCGGTATGGTGCTCAATCGCGCTGAGCAGCGCCGTATCCGCACATTCCGGGAAGCGCTGTCTCACAAGCTCTGCCGCCGTCCTGGCATGGAAAAGCTTCGGTGCAAAACAGGCTTCTCCGGGATCAATCCCGTATTGTCGGCAGAACGCCAGCTGTTTTTCTGCGCTCCACTCCTTTGTGATATCATGCAGCAAGGCCGCCGCGCGGAGCATCCGCGCCCGGTCAGGCGCAAAAACCGCCGCTAACTCCGCCGCTTTTTTCTCCACCCCGATGGTGTGATAATATCGTTTATCTCCCTCTGCGGCACGCACAGCATCCCGCAGACGCGCAAGCACCGCATCGGAAAATCGTTCGTTATCCGTCATTCTTTACCCCATATAATCCGTTTTGAATAATATAGCGCCGGACAGATTCGGGGAGCAGCGTCCCGCAGTCCGCACCGGTGCGGAGCGTCTCCCGAAGGTCTGTGGAGGAAACCTCCACAGGATCGTACACAAGCCGTTCGATCCTCGCCCCATACCGTTCCCGATAGCGTGCGATCGCCGCATCGGTCTCCGCACGGTGTTCCGGCGTTTCTGTTCTCCGCTCGGCAAAGCAAATCCATGCCCTACGGAAAACCTCCCGATAGTTTTTCCATTCCTCAAAGGTCAGCAGCATGTCGGTACCGATAAGCAGCCAGAGCTGCTCCGCGGTCTTTGCAAAGTGCCGCAAGGTGTAGCAGGTGTAACTCACGCGGTCAGCGTGCAGCTCATAGTCCGACACCTCCGCGTGCCCGGCAAGAAAGGCGTCGTCCTCAAACGCCAGCCGGCACATTTCCAGTCTGTCACGGTCGGAGGCACCGCTATCGAGCTTCTTGTGCGGCGGAATCCGGGCAGGCATAATCAGCATTTTGTCCGGCAAAACCGCCGAGTAAAAGGCCCGCGCCGCCGCGATATGTCCTTTGTGCGGGGGAGAAAAGCTCCCGCCGTAAATGGCAAGCCGTCTGAGAGTCGACTCACTTTTTTGTTCTTCCGGCATTCTTCAGATCAATCCTTTTATTTTTTTCGGACGGGCGGTAAAGGACAAAACGACTGCCGACCGCCTGTACCGCTGCTGCCCCGCACGCTTCGGCAAGCAGATCACACGCTTCCCGTGACGTATAGCCGCTGTTCTCAAGCACGCGGCATTTGATCAGCTCCCGCGCCTCAAGCGCATTCCCGATCTGGCGGACCGTCTCCTCACTGACTCCGCCCTTACCGATTTGAAAAATCGTCTCAAGCGGAATCGCCTGTGCGCGCAGCCACGCGCGTTCCTTCGTCGTTATCTGAAGCGCCCCGGAGGCGCCGCTTTTTTCTTTATCCATTGGTATTCCGAAGCCTTTCGTAAAATTCACGGGCAAAAGCGCGTACCGCCTTGCCACGATGACTGACCGCGGCTTTTTCATCCGGCGCCGCCTCTCCGAAGCTCTTGCCGAGATCCTCGGAAAAGAACAGCGGATCATAGCCGAAGCCCCCGGTGCCGCGATAATCACGCAGTATTATGCCGCGGCACTGCCCGGATACGGTGAACTCGCCCCTCCCGTCCGGGAAAGCGCAGGCAATGGCACAGTAGTAATACGCGGAGCGGTCCGGCGCTTCTGAAAGCTCGCGGAGGAGTTTTTTGTTGTTTTCCTCGTCACCGCCGCCGGAATAGCGCGCCGACAGAATCCCCGGCGCCCCGCCGAGAGCATTGACACACAACCCGCTGTCATCCGCCACTCCGACAAACCCTAAGGCTGCAGCCGCACGCGCCTTGATCCGCGCGTTTTCTTCGAAGCTGGTACCGTTTTCCTCAATTTCCGCGTCGTATCCTATGTCGGCAAGCGTCAGAAGCCGCAGGTGCGGCAAAGCGACGTTTTCCGGATTAGACGAAAGACCGGCAAAAATTGTTTCAAATTCGCGGACCTTGCCGCGGTTTTTTGTCGCAAGCAGGAGGGTAATTTCCTTTTCCGCCATTCCAATCCTCACTCAAACAGCGCCGCAACAAACTCCGAGGCGTCGAAAGGGCGCATATCTTCTATTTTCTCGCCTACACCGATAAACTTGACGGGAATTCCCAGCTCCCGCCGGATTGAAAAAATCATACCGCCCTTTGCGGTGCCGTCGAGCTTGGTGAGAATCAGTCCGGTCACGCCTGCCGCCCGTGCAAACTCCTTCGCCTGACTCAGCGCATTCTGTCCCGTTGTTGCATCAAGCACCAGAAGCGTTTCCCGGCTGGCGTCCGGCAGTTCCCGTGTCAGAACACGGTCGATTTTTGCCAGCTCGTCCATCAGGTTCTTTTTATTCTGCAATCTGCCCGCTGTATCCACGATCAGCAAATCCGCCTTCCGGCTTTTTGCCGCCTGTGCCGCATCAAACACAACCGCAGCAGGATCCGAGCCTCCGGACTGCGCAATCAGTTCGGCGCCCGAACGGCGGCACCAAACCGCAAGCTGCTCAATCGCGGCAGCACGGAAGGTATCTGCCGCAGCCACGATAACCTTTTTCCCCTCTGCGACAAAATGTGCCGAAATTTTGCCGATCGAGGTGGTTTTTCCAACGCCGTTTACCCCGATAACAAGAATCGCACTCGGTTTGGTCTCCAGCTTCAACGGCTCACCCTCCCCGACAAGGGAGCAGAGGATTTCGCGCAGAGCCATACGCACATCCTCGGGGTCCTTCAGGCGTCCGTCCTTGACCTTTTCACGAAGCTCATCCAAAATATACTCGGTCGTGTCAACGCCGAGATCCGCTGAAATCAGCAGCTCCTCCAATTCATCGAACAAATCCTCGTCAATTCTTACAAAGCTTTTCAGCAGATGATCTACCTGCCCCATCAGGGCGTTTTTTGTCTTCTGAAGACCCGCCTTCAGGCTATCAAGAAATCCCATCGGAAAATTCCCCGTTTCTGTTATCAAAATCCTCAACATTGAGGGCAAGCACCTTGGACACTCCCTGTTCCGGCATGGTTACGCCGTACATACGGTCTGCCGCCTCCATCGTGCCGCGGCGGTGGGTTATCAGAATAAACTGTGTCTCCTCCGAAAAGTTTTTGACGTAGGCGGCAAAGCGCGCAACATTGACCTCATCCAAAGCAGACTCAATCTCGTCAAAAATACAGAAGGGGGAGGGATTAACCTTCAACACGGCAAACAGCAGGGCAATGGCAACAAAAGATTGCTCCCCACCGGAAAGCAGGGACAGACTTTTCACGATTTTGCCCGGGGGCGCCGCTTTGATGTCGATACCGGATTCCAGCAGGTTCTCCGGATCGGTAAGCAGCAGCTCCGCATGTCCTCCTCCGAACAGTTCGGTGAAAACCTCACCGAAAAAGGCGTTTACCTGCTCAAAGGTCTCCCGGAAGCGTCGCTTCATCTCTCCCTCTACAGAGGCGATGAAATCGGTCAGTTTCGCGCGGGATTCAGTCAAATCGGTATACTGCACCGTCATCTCATCGTAGCGGGTTTTGACCTGCTCGTATTCCTCGATAGCACCGACATTGACATTTCCGAGCGCCTTCATACAGCTTTTCAGCTGCTTCTGCTCCGCGACCGCGGCAGGCTTGGTTTCCGCAGTCAAAGGCGGATACCCGAGCGCAACAGCAGCAGAATACGTCAGCTGATACTCCTCAGCAAGCTGATCTGCGAGCCGGTCCCGCAGCTCGGAGAGACGTTTTACGCGCTCTTCGTTTTTTGTATGCGCGCGGAAAAGCAGCTCCTTTTCCGCATTTTTGTCCTTAATCCGGCGATAAAGCTCATTCTGCTTCCGTTCAAATTCGGTTCCGTCGGCTTCCAGTGCTGTACGCTCCGCATCCTGCGCAGTGCGCAGCTCGGTAAGCGCCGAAAGATTGGCGCGGTTTTTCCGTCTTTCCTCCTCCAAAGCCCCGAGAGTACGCTCATACTCTGCGTTCCGACCGGCGCTTACCTCCAGCTCTCGCCGGAGCGATGCCGCACGGTCAGTCAGACCAAGAATCAGAGAAGCCAGATTCTCCGCATCACGCCGCTTTTCGGCAAGAGAGACAAGACTGTCGCTCTCTGTACGGCGAAGCTCCTCCTTTGCCTCCTGCTCGACGGAGAGCTCCTCGTATTTTTCGGACCGAAGCGCAGCGATCCGCTCCGCTTCTTTTTTCAATTCCGCAACGGAGGCACGTAGTTTTTCCGCCTCTGCCGCAGCGCTGACACGCTGATCGGACATTCGGGAAAGATCGGCGATCAGCTTGTCCGCAACCGAAGCGGCGGATTCTGCCTTTGCGTGCGCCGCCTCATAGTTGCTGCGCTCTGCTCCGCAGAGAGCCAGCAGCATTTCCCGATCGTCGCGGAGCTTCTTTGCGGCCCTTTCCGTTTCCGCGATCTTTTTTTCTGTATCCGCACGCTCCGCGGAAAGGCGCGCGAAACGCTCGTCTTCCTTTTCTGCGGCATTCCGGAGCTGTTCAATCTGCGCGGGTCGGGAAAGCATGCCGTTTCCGCCGCCGCGGACCGATCCGCCGGTAAAGCTTCCGCCCGGATTGATAATCTGTCCGTCCAAAGTGACCAACTTAACACGGTATCCGGTCTGTCTGGCGGCAGCGGCTGCTGCATCCAGGTCGGAGAAGATCATCGTCCGACCGAGAAAACGGGAAACAATTTTCCGGAACTCCGCGTCGCAATCGACCAATAGGTCTGCGCGCCCGATACAGCCCGCACACCGCATGGTCTCCCGCTGCTCCGCGGTTTCCTCCTGCGGAGTTACCGAGCTGACCGGGCAGAAGGTCGCGCGCCCCGCGCCGCTCTGCTTGAGATAACGGATTGCCGCCTTCGCCGTTTCTTCATTGTCCACAACAATATTCTGGATGTTTGCCGCAAGCGCGGTTTCAATTGCCGTATTATGCTCGGGCTTTGCCGAGATCAGTTTGGAAAGAGGTCCGAAGATTTTTCCGGCTCCGCGCAGTCTTCCTGCCGCATAATCCTGCATAACGGTGCGTACTGCGCCGCTGTATCCTTCGAAATGCTCCTCCATTTTCTCCAGTGCAGCGGCACGTTCCAGCTGAGCGTCACGACTTGCCGCCGCCTGTGCCGCCTCGGAGGCGAGTCTGCGCGCCTCCTCCGTGAGCTTCTCCTGCGCCGCTTCCAGTGCGGAAGCACTTCTGGCAGCCTCCTGCGCTTTGGCTTCAAACGCCTTCGCCGACTGCTCCGAACGGTCGGCATCTCCGGAGAAGCGTTCTGCTTCCGCTCGTCTTGCCGCAATTTCTTCCGCGGTGTGTTTCTCCGTATCCGCGTCCGTTTGCAGCCCGCCCTCGAGAACGCCGAGCCGGACAGAGGCATCCGAAACGGCGCGCTCGGTCTCTCCGAGCTTTTCCAACAGTTCGAGAAGCTCTTCATTCAGCGCGGCAATCCGCTCATCCGCCAGTCGCTGTCGCTGTGCGAGCGCTTCGCAGTCCTTCTCCAACGCTTCGGTTTCCCCGCGCGCAACCTCTGCCCGTTTTTCGGCAGCCACCCGTTCCGCGTCAGCCTTCTGCACTTCCTGGCGCGTATCCTCCTGGGCCTTTTGCGCAAGAGCAATCAAGGCTCTTGTATGCTCACTTTCCTTTTCGGAAAGACGATATTCGGATTCCAGTACGGATATCTGACGGTCCTTTTCCCGAATCTCCCCGAGCAGCTTTTCGGACGCCTGCTTTGTCTTTTGGGCATCCTCGAACAAGCGATCGTACTGCCGCTCAAGTCCCCGAACGGTATCCTCCGCCATCTCCAGCTCATGCGCGGAAACGGCAAGCGCCTTTTCCGCTTCCTGCTCGTCCGCATTCATATTCTCGGTATCAAAAAGCCAAAGGGAAACATCGGCACGCTTTTTCTTTTCATACAGCTCAAGATATCGCTTCGCCTTTTCCGCTTCTTTTCCGAGCGGTCCTACGCGTCCCTCAAGCTCCGCGATCAGATCGGACAGACGAAGCATATTTGCCTCCGTCTCGGCAAGGCGGCGCTCGCTTTCGGTCTTGCGGTAGCGGTACTTTGCTATGCCTGCCGCTTCCTCAAAAATGTTGCGGCGATCCTCACTCTTTTTCGAAAGAATCTCGGATATTTTCCCCTGTCCGATGATTGAATAGCCATCCCGACCGATTCCCGTGTTCATAAACAGCTCATGAATGTCCTTCAGACGGCATTGCTTGCGATTCAGATAGTATTCACTTTCTCCGCTGCGATAATAGCGGCGGGTAACCGATATCTCATCATACTGTGTATCCAGCCGATGCGTGTCCGAGCTGTTGTCAAAGGTCACCGTAACCTCCGCAAAGCCCATCGGGCGGCGCGTATCCGCCCCGCCGAAGATAACATCCTCCATTTTTGTTCCGCGGATGCTTTTCGTCGACATCTCACCCAGAACCCAACGCATCGCATCGGAGATATTTGATTTTCCGCTTCCGTTCGGCCCGATGATCACGGTTGCGCCGCGTTCAAAATTCAGCACGGTCCGATTGGGAAAGGATTTGAAGCCATGAAGCTCCAAGGATTTCAGATACAAGGTCCTACCTCCGGTCAAAGTGTCGGATTTTCCATAATAAAATATTATATCCGATAACTGCCGCGTTTTCAATATGCTTCCGACGATTTCGCGTCCGGTCTTTTATAAATTTTCCGTGAACAGTCCGTTTTTTGCGGATATCTGTTCACAAACGCAAGAAGAGCGCAGTCACGCATCAGATGACCGTCAGAGAAAGATCAAAATTGCCGAGTGCATCCGTTTCGCTTACACGGACCGCAGAAAGTCCGAAATTCTGCACAAGGCGCACGGCGTTTTCCCGACCGTGTCCGAGAAACTGTGAGCTTTTCCCGCGGCCGACCTGAAAAAGCGCCGTTTTCCCCTCTGCGCTTCCCGCCGGAAGAGCCTGCAGCAAGGCCGAAGCCCGCCGAAAGAAAAGAAGTGCCCGCACGCGCTCCCCGATATCAGGGGAGTTCGGTCCTGCGGAAGCGGAACGCAGTCCCTCCCCTTCGCACAGTCCGATCCGCAGGAGGCGGACATCGCCGCGAATCAGGATTTCCGCAGCATCCGCAGCACGCACGACCGCCTCCTCCTCGGTAAGCGGCGTATACGCTCCGTCCGTGACCATACGCTCAAGCTCTGTCCCGGGAAAAACCACAGTCGGATAAATTCTTGCCTCCGACGCGCCGGAGGCAACGATGAACTCCGCCGTTTCCACTTCGCTTTCCGGCGAAGCCCCGGGAAGACCGACCATCATCTGGCATCCAAGCGACAGCCCGGCGTCCCGAATCAGGCGGCAGGCACGCTTCGTACAGTCGGCTGTATGCCCCCGACGGCAGACGGCAAGGACCCGATCGTCCATACTCTGCACACCAAGCTCCACCGTCCGGAAGTTGCTTTTCTTCAGAAGCTCAAGCGCCCCGGCATCGATATAATCCGGGCGGGTAGAACACCGAAGAGAAGAAACCCGTCCGGAATCCACATACTCTTCTCCGAGCCGGCAGAGACGCAGCAGAAGTCCGTGCTCGATTCCCGTAAAGGAGCCTCCGAAAAAAGCAAGCTCCGCATCCGTACCCCCAGGAAGTGCCGAGAGGACGGTTTCAATTTTCTCCCGCAGATGTTCCTCATCAAACGCCTCACTGCCGGAAATCCTCCGCTGATCACAAAAGACACAGGCATTCGGGCACCCAAGATGCGGAACAAAAACCGGAATATTCACATGCTTTTTCATTTTTCCTCGCCCTCAGAAAAGAACGGCTGTCCGCGTGGACAGCCGCCGGGGAAACCTTATGCCCCGTGATATTCCCCGAACAGAACAAGGGCCTCACGCGCGGCATGCTGCTCCGCCTCCCGACGGGAACTTCCCTTTCCTTTTCCGATTACATTGTTATCCAGACGGGCCTCCACCTCGAAGACCTTGCAGTGATCCGGACCGCTCTCCGAGACCGTGACATATTCCAGACGCTCCCCTTCCGTGCTCTGGACAAGCTGCTGCAGTGCGGTTTTACAGTCTCCGACCGTACCGCGGTGCGCGCGGATCCGCTCCTGCAGAAACGGAAGGACAAAGCGACGCGCCTCAGTCAGCGGATCGGAGCCTTTTGCGGCTGCATCCAGATAAAGAGCCGCAAGCACCGCTTCAAAGGCATCCGCAAGAATGGAGCGGCGTTCCCTGCCGTTGCTGCTCTCCTCTCCGCGTCCGAGCCGAAGGTAGCGCCCAAGCTCCAGCTTTCGGGCGTACCCGCAAAGCGCATCCTCGCAAACCGCATCCGAACGGAGCTTTGTCAGCGCCCCCTCCGGGCGGTCAGGATAACCGGTGAACAGATATTCACCGGAAATCAGCTGCAGAACGGAGTCTCCGAGAAATTCGAGCCGCTCGTTGCACAGGGTGTGCAGCGGATCTCCGTTCGGCAGTTCATTGGAATAGGAAGAATGGGTCAGCGCCAGCGTCAATCTGCCGATATCCGCGAATTCATAACCGATCGCCGCTTCCAAACGGCGCGGATCCTCATAATGTGCCATCTTCTTGCTCCGTTTTTTTCGATTCCGGACTTTTCCGGGTTGCCGCACTCGCCATGCCCGGTATTACCCCGGAGGATACGACGGCAATTGCCTGACGGACCGCATTCTTTATCGCCTCCGCATCCGAAGAGCCGTGCGCCTTGATCACCGGACGGGAAATCCCAAGCAAGGGAGCGCCGCCGTATTCAGAAGCGGAAAACTCTCTCTTCAGACGACGCATCTTCGGCAAGAGCAGAGAAGCATACGCTTTAGTGAGGAAGTCTGCTGTCAGGGTTTCCTTCAGCTTTCCGAACAGGAAGTTCCCCAGTCCTTCACTAAGCTTCAGCACGGCATTCCCAGTAAATCCGTCTGCGACCAGAACGTCACAGGGAGAAAAGGGAACCTCGCGCGCCTCAACGTTTCCGATAAAGTTGATGCCTGCCGTTTCGGAGAGCAGCCGGTGTGCCTCTGTGCGCAGCTTGCCCCCCTTTGTCGGTTCTGTCCCGTTGTTGAGCAATCCCACACGCGGCGAACGCCGCCCGAAAACCCGCTCCATATAAACCGATCCAAGCTGGGCAAACTGCACATAATCCTCCGGCAACACCTCTATATTCGCGCCGGAATCCAGCAGCAGCAACGGGGGATCAAAAGGAAGCACGGTTCCGATTGCGGCACGGCGGATGCCGCGAATCTTGCGGACAATCAAAGTTGCACCGGCAACCAGTGCACCGGTATTTCCCGCAGAAACAAAGGCGTCCCCCTTGTTCTCCGCCAGCATCTGAAGCCCCCGCGCCATCGAAGAGTCCGATTTGCTGCGCACAACGCTGAGTGCATCGTCCTCCATGTCGATCACCTGCGGGGCATGCACAATACCGAGGCGGGAAAGGTCAATTCTCTCTTTCTTCGCCGTCTCAAGAATTACCGCCTCATCGCCGCAGACAAGGATCTCCTCCGGATAGCTTTCCGCAGCAAGAGCAGCGCCGCGAAGAAGCTCCGAAGGAGCGTTGTCTCCGCTCATTGCATCAATCAGAATTTTCATTTTTTTCTCCTTCCTGCAGTACATCCGAACCCGCCCCGGCAGCCCGGAGCGGGGCAAGCGTCTCCGCAAGCTTATCAGTCAGAGCAAGCGCCCGCGCCGCAAGCACCTCGTTTCGCGCGCGCTTTCCTCCCTTGACACGGGTGTCCGGCGGCGCGATAATACCGAAGCAGACATTCATCGGATCAAAACGCCCGTTCAGCCCGCGGCTGACATAGCAGCCAAGTGCCCCGATTGCCGTTTTATCATCAAAGGCAGGAAGCGGAAACCCGTTCACCGCACAGGCGGCATCCAGCCCCGCAAGCAGTCCGCTTGCAGCGCTTTCCACATAGCCCTCCACACCGGTCATCTGACCGGCAAACCACAAAGCGCGCCCGTTCTTCACCCGATAATGCGCATCAAGCAGTCCGGGAGAGTCCAGATAGGTATTGCGATGCATCACACCGTACCGGAAGAACTCCGCGTTTTGCAGTCCCGGGATCATGCGGAAAACCCGCCTCTGTTCGGGAAAGGCGAGATGTGTTTGAAAGCCGACAATGTTGTACATCGTCCCCGCCGCGTTATCCCGGCGAAGCTGTACCACGGCATACGGCTCCCGACCCGTTCTCGGATCGAGAATACCGACCGGCTTCATCGGTCCGTAACGAAGCGTATCGACCCCCCGCGCCGCCATGACCTCTACAGGCATGCAGCCCTCAAAGACATTCGGCTTTTTCTGCGCCTCGCGGTCGAAGCCGTGCAGCTCCGTCGTACGCGCCGAAAGCAGTGCTTCGCGAAAGGCAAGATACTCGTCCTCGGTCATCGGGCAGTTGATGTAGTCGGCATCTCCCTTCCCGTATCGGGAAGCAAAAAACGCCTTATCCAGATCAACCGTCGAAAAATCGACAATCGGTGCGGCAGCATCGAAAAAGTGAAGCGTTTCCGCGCCGAAACGGTCGGTAATCCACGCGGCAAGCGGATCGCTTGTCAGGGGACCCGTCGCGATAATAAGCGGATTTTCACTCTCACCATCCGTCATTTCCTGCGCAATAATCTCAATCGCCGGACACTCTTTCAGTCTGCGTGTGATATAATCGGAAAATCCGGTGCGGTCAACGGCAAGCGCAGAGCCCGCCGGAACGCGCGTCGCATCCGCGGCCTCCAGAATCAGGGAATGAAAACGGCGCATTTCCTCCTTCAGGAGTCCGACCGCATTGGAAAGGCAGTCGGA
>JAXFQY010000040.1:0-5928 GCA_034178705.1 Eubacteriales bacterium
TGCTACGGAAAAACCGCGGACGGAAGATATGTTGTCGCCTCCGAAAGCTGTGCGCTGGACGCTGTGGGAGCAGAGTTTGTCCGCGACATCCGCCCCGGCGAGATTCTGGTCTTCAGCAAGGACGGCATCCGCTCGATAGAAACGCACTGCCAAAAGGCTCCCTGTTCCCTTTGCGTCTTTGAGTATATTTATTTTGCCCGTCCCGATTCCGTCATCGAGGGATGCTGTGTGCATTCCGCGCGGATGCGCGCAGGCGCGTTTCTTGCCCTGGAGCATCCGGTACAGGCGGACGTTGTCATTGGCGTTCCGGACAGCGGAATTGATGCCGCCATCGGATATGCCAAGCAATCCGGCATCCCCTATGAACCGGGTTTTATCAAGAACAAATACATTGGTCGTACCTTTATCGCGCCCGGCCAGCAAAGCCGGGAGGATAAGGTGCGCATCAAACTCAACCCCATCTCCTCCGCAGTCCGCGGCAAGCGCGTGGTGATGATTGATGACTCCATCGTCCGCGGCACCACCAGCGCCCGCATCGTAAAACTGTTGCGCGATGCCGGTGCCAAGGAGATCCATATGCGCGTGTCCGCCCCCCCTTTTCTGAATCCCTGCTACTACGGCACCGATATTGATTCCCGTGAAAACCTTATTGCCTGCAAATATACGCAGGAGGAAATTGCAAAAAAGATCGGTGTGGATTCTCTCGGCTATCTGAGTGTGGAAAGCGTAAAGCAGATTGCGAAGGGAATGCACGACACCGGTTACTGCACCGCCTGCTTTGACGGGCAGTATCCGACGGAAATTCCGGCGGCACCCATGAAAAACCGTTTTGAAACAAAAATTCACGAAAATAAGGAGTAGGATATGATGCAATCGCATTCGGAAGCATACGCCCGGGCAGGCGTTGATATCACTGCCGGATACCGCGCGGTGGAACTGATGAAGAAGCACATCGCCACAACGCATACTCCCGGTGTCTGTTCCGACATCGGAGGGTTCGGCGGACTTTTTGCCCTTGATCTTGACGGGATCCGCCATCCGATCCTTGTCAGCGGTACGGACGGCGTCGGAACAAAACTCAGACTTGCCTTTCTCATGGACAAGCACGATACAGTCGGTGTGGACTGCGTTGCGATGTGTGTCAATGATATCATCTGTTGCGGGGCAAAGCCGCTGTTTTTCCTTGACTATATTGCCTGCGGCAAAAATGTTCCGGAGCGGATTGCAGACATCGTAAAGGGCATCTGCGACGGTTGCGTACAGGCAGGTGCGGCGCTCATCGGTGGGGAAACCGCCGAAATGCCGGGATTTTATCCGGTGGACGAGTATGACCTGGCCGGATACTGTACCGGCGTGGTCGACCGCGAAAAAGTCATCGACAATAAAAAAACGGAAGAGGGAGATATCCTCATTGCCCTTGCTTCCAGCGGGGTGCACTCCAACGGATTTTCCCTGGTACGCAAGGTTTTTGATGTGGAGAACCGGGATCTTTCCATCCCTCTCGAAGCACTTGGTGGAAAAACGCTCGGCGAGACACTGCTTACTCCGACAAAAATCTATGTCAAAGCCATTCTTTCTCTGCTGGAACAGGTTCCGGTCAGAGGAATTTCTCACATCACGGGCGGCGGATTCTACGAAAATATTCCGCGCAGCATCCCGGACGGTTTTGGCGCTCTGATCGACCGTGCGTCCATCCGGGTCCTTCCGATTTTCGATCTGATCGCAAAGACCGGAAACATCAGTGAACGCGACATGTTCAACACCTTCAATATGGGAGTTGGCATGAGTGTTGTTGTTCCGAAGAAAGAGGCAGATCATGCGCTTTCCATTTTGCGGAGCAATGGCGAGGACGCATACATCATCGGGAAGATTGTCCGCTCCGAGGAGAAGATCAGAATATGCTGAGGACATGTGCCGGCAGTATTTGCGCGGGAATCCTGATTTCCATCGGCGGTTGCGTTTATCTCGCGTGCGACAATGTTTATGTCGGGGCGACGCTCTTCTCTGTGGCGTTGCTCTGCATCTGCTATATGGGATATGATCTTTTTACAGGGAAGATCGGATATTTTGCGGAGGATTTTACCCTGAAAAATGCCGGAAGACTTTGCACGATGCTGGCGGGCAACATGATGGCGACATTCCTGCTCGGTCTTGCGGTCCGATACGCGCTTCCGGAGCTGTCCTCCCGGGCTGCCGGGCTCTTTGCGGGAAAACTTTCCCAAAGCCTCCCGCAGACCCTGGTCCGAGCGGCGTTCTGCGGAATCCTAATGTATCTTGCCGTTGCTATTTTTCGCGAAAAAAAGACGCCGATCGGCATCCTTTTCTGCATTCCGGTCTTTCTGCTCAGCGGATTTGAGCATTCCGTTGCCGACATGTTCTACTTCGGCGTCGCCGGGCAATACAGCCCGCGGGCGGCCCTGTTCCTTCCGGCGGCGGTACTGGGAAATACCTTGGGTAGTCTACTGCTGCCCCTTCTTGGAAAAATAGGAGGAAACCGTGAAAAGAAATAACATCAACATCGCCGTTCTTGTCTCCGGCGGCGGAACCAATCTGCAGGCGCTGATCGATGCCCAGGAGAGCGGAGTTCTGCACAGCGGAAAAATTGTGCTGGTGATTTCCGGAAAACCGGATGCATACGCTCTGAAACGGGCGGAAAAAGCAGGAATCCCCACTGCTGTCGCCAGCGCAAAAGCGCTGGGGCAGGAGGGGGCGGAAGCGCGCATTCTTCAGCTTTTGGATACTTACGCGGTCGACCTGATCGTTCTTGCCGGGTTCATGAGCATCCTCAGCCGGGACTTTACCTCCCGCTACGATCACCGCATCATCAACATTCATCCCTCGCTGATTCCTTCCTTTTGCGGCACCGGCTTTTACGGGCTTCGTGTGCATGAGGCTGTCCTGAAGCGCGGGGTCAGAATTACGGGGGCGACCGTCCATTTTGTCAACGAAATTCCTGACGGGGGAGACATCATTCTGCAGAAGGCGGTCCGGGTACTGAACAGCGATACGCCGGAAAGCCTCCAGAAGCGCGTGATGCGCCAGGCGGAATGGAAAATCCTTCCTGCCGCTGCCGAAGCGGTGTCTGCAAAAATTCTGAAAGAGGAAAACAAGCCATGAGCATTTATGATGTCTGTGATATTACCGAACTGCTCCGTGGGAACAGTTATGTCGGCCGCGGCATTGTCATCGGAAAAACGCCGGATCAGAAGCACGCATGCTCGGCGTATTTCATTATGGGAAGAAGCGCCAACAGCCGCAACCGGGTCTTTACCGAGCGGAACGGCGTTCTGTATACTGAGCCGTACGATGCCTCCAAGGTAGAGGATCCGAGCCTCATTATCTACGCTGCACAGCGGAAATATCGGAATATGCTGATCGTCACAAACGGGGATCAGACCGATACCGTATATAACGGTCTTTTGGCGGGAAAAACCTTTGCCGAGGCCTTGGAGTCCCGTAGTTTTGAGCCGGATGCACCGAACTTTACCCCCCGCATCAGCGGACTTTTGACCTTTGAAAACGGGGACTTTTCTTACCAAATGAGCGTTCTGAAAAGTGCAGATGGGAAAGGAAGCGCTTGCAACCGCTACCTTTTCTCCTATGCGGCGCTTCCCGGTGTCGGGCATTTTCTCCATACATATGCGCAAGACGGTACGCCGTTGCCCACCTTTCAGGGTGAGCCGGAGCGGGTTTCCGTTCCGGATGATATCGATCGGTTTACCGACGCACTCTGGAACGCATTGGATGAAGAAAACCGCATCTCTCTCTATGTCCGTTATACCGACCTTTGGACGGGAGAAGAAACCAACCGCCTGATCAACAAAAACCGATAAGGAGAACCAGTATGAAAGACTTTGAACTGAAATATGGCTGCAATCCCAATCAGAAGCCGGCAAGAATCCTGATGCAGAACGGAGATGATCTCCCCCTTGAAATTCTGAACGGAAAGCCGGGATACATCAATTTTCTGGACGCCTTTAATTCCTGGCAGTTGGTTCGGGAGTTGAAAGCCGCTATCGGTCTTCCCGCGGCTGCCTCCTTCAAGCATGTCAGTCCCACCTCCGCCGCGGTTGGTATTCCGCTTCCCGAGCGGCTGAAAAAAGCATGCTTTGTAGATGACGTGGAAGGACTGGACGATTCCCCTTTGGCCTGCGCCTACGCAAGGGCGCGCGGAACCGACCGCATGTGCTCTTTCGGAGACTGGGTGGCCCTGTCCGACATCTGTGACGAAACAACCGCGCGCATGATTCAGCGGGAGGTCTCCGACGGAATCATTGCACCCGGATATACCCCGGAAGCATTGGAGATCCTCAAAAGTAAGCGCAAGGGCGGATACAACATCGTCCGGATGGATCCGGATTATGTTCCGGAAGAGACAGAGCGCAAGCAGGTCTTCGGTATCACCTTTGAGCAAGGCAGAAATACACTGGAGATCAACCGCGCTCTTCTTTCCAATATCGTGACCGAAAACAAAAATTTGCCGGAAAGCGCGGTGCGCGATCTGCTCCTGTCGCTCATAACCCTGAAATACACGCAGTCCAACTCCGTTTGCTACGCCTATGGCGGTCAGGCAATCGGAGTCGGTGCCGGACAGCAATCCAGAATTCATTGCACCCGCCTTGCGGGCGGAAAAGCGGACACCTGGTTTTTGCGTCAGCACAGCAAGGTTCTGGCCCTCCCCTTCCGGCAGGATCTCGGTCGCCCGGACCGGGACAATGTCATTGACGGGTATATCAACAAAAACGAAGAGGATGTTTGCGCAAACGGCAACTGGCAAAAGTATTTTACCAGCCGGCCGGAGCCGCTGACAGCAGAGGAATGCAGAGATTACCGTGCCGGGATTGACGGTGTTTCCCTCGGTTCGGATGCCTTTTTCCCGTTCAGCGACAATATTGACCGCGCCAGACGCAGCGGTGTGCGGTATGTTGCGCAGCCGGGCGGCTCCATCCGCGACAATGCCGTGATCGATTGCTGTAACCGGCACGGGATGGTGATGGCGTTCACCGGCGCGCGGCTTTTCCATCACTGATTCGCTTGCCCGGCACGGGGAACCGCTGTCCGGCGGAAAATCGCCGGCAGAGAGGGGACCGATTGCCTCCGTTTGCAGTCTCTTGTAAGTAAAATAATGAAAGGCGGGATCTGAAAAATGAAAATACTTGTGGTCGGCGGCGGCGGGCGCGAGCACGCCATTATCCGGAAACTGAAGGAAAATCCGTCGGTAACAACCGTTTATGCACTTCCCGGAAACGGCGGCATCGGGGCGGATGCTGTCTGTGTTCCCATCGGCGCCTGTGAAATCGACCGGATCGCGGCGTTTGCCGTCCAGTCAAAGATCGACTTTGCCGTTGTATCGCCGGACGACCCCCTGGTACTCGGATGTGTGGACCGGCTGGAGGACGCGGGGATCCCCTGCTTTGGTCCCCGCTCCACCGCGGCCGTGATCGAAGGAAGCAAAATTTTTGCCAAAAATCTGATGAAAAAGTACGGCATTCCGACGGCCGCGTATGAAGTATTTGACAATGCGGAGCAGGCACTTGCCTATATCGAAACCGCCCCCTTGCCCACCGTCATCAAGGCGGATGGGCTGGCGCTCGGAAAAGGGGTTACCGTTGCCATGACAAGAGAAGAGGCAAGAGGCGCTGTCCGGGAAGCCATGCAGGACAAAAAGTTCGGCAAGAGCGGCGAGCGGATCGTCATTGAAGAATTCCTCGAAGGACCGGAGGTATCGGTGCTTGCCTTTACAGACGGAAAGACCGTCAAGCCGATGGTTTCCTCCATGGATCACAAACGGGTCGGGGAAAATGACTCGGGACCGAACACGGGCGGTATGGGTGCCGTTGCACCGAATCCGTTCTATACGCCGGAGATCGCCGAGCGTTGTCTGCGGGAAATCTTCCTGCCGACCGTTGCCGCCATGAACGCGGAGGG